>JASMTK010000115.1:0-7089 GCA_041694355.1 Arcobacteraceae bacterium
AGTTTCATGTTTTGGTTTTAAAACCTTATCACTAAGAACACCTAGAAGATGTAAGATAATTAAACCAATAACAATATTTGATAGTAGTTCGTGTATCTCTTCAAAAAGTTCCATTTCTTTATAAAAAGTATTATTTAAAAAAGAGAAAATCCCTTTTCCTTCTTGAATCCCCAATGTTAAAGATCCACTAAAAATAACAAAAAATAATAAGATTAACATACTAATCATTACAATAGATGCTATTGGATTGTGTCCTATATATTTTTGTTCGGTATCAAAAATATTTTTTATATAGGTTTTACTTTTTTCTATATTAAAAGAGAAATCTTTAAACTTAGAGTACTTAGGACCAAGTAAGCCCCAAAAAACTCTAAAAATTAAAAGTATTAAAATTGCATAACCAATGATAGTGTGGTATTTTATTAAGTTATCATCATCAGTTAAAAAAGCAATTAACACAAATAATGCTAATAGCCAATGAAAAATTCTTGTAGGTATACTCCATATATAAGACTTCATAAAACTCTCCTAATCATCCCATCTTCCATAATTTGGAATAAGTATATCTCTTTCACTATAAATGCCTTTTTTAGCAGTAGTATGACAAGCCGTACAATTAAATAAACCTTTTACTTTATTTTGCTTAATAAGTTTACTTGGAATTTCATCATGCTCTTTTTTGAAATAAGGAATTTTTGTAATTGCAATTGGATAAGCATTTAATCTTTGTATACTATAAACTATCTTTCTACTTCTTTTATAGTTCATATTTTTTTCAGCACTATTTTCTTTTAAATAGTTTGTCAATGTTAGTAAGTCCTCTTCTAACAGTGAAGCATCCACTCCAAAATGGTTTTCTAGGTTATTCATAAGATTTACCCAAGAGTTTTGGGGTAACAAACCTGGTTGATATGCAAAGTGACAAGCACCACATTCATTTATATAAAGCCTGTTTTCAACTGCTTTTACACCTTTGTTACTATTATAATAGTAATCATCATCACTAAGTAAAAAGCTAAAAAATAAAATAGCAATCAATAAATATCTCATAATAATCCTTTATCTTATTTGTTCATTATATAAGTTAAAACATCACCTTTTTCTTTAGGTGTACCAACTCTTTTATAAACATCTTTGAAGTTTCTTCTAAGCCATTTTCTTACATCTTTTATATTTGTTAATCTTTTTGGATTTGCTTTAGGTGAAAGTGGTTTTATAACCTTTCCTGTAAAGAAGTTTTTGTGCTCTTTTTGTAAATTTATACCATGGCAAGATGTACAAGATATCTTCTTACCTTTTTTACCAATATGTTTTGAAGTGAAAATCTCCTCACCCCTTTTGTAATCAAAGCCTTTAAAACTGCTTTCACTTTTTCTTACATCTTGTTCTAGTTTTTGCATATACTCTTTTAAGTCATTTCCAAAAGAGTTTGTTATAATTAGTAAAACTATAAATAAAAATCTCATTTTATCCTCCTATTTTTTATAATAGAAGTATAAATGAAAAGTTTAAATTCTGTAATGAGATTTCTTGACAATTTCTTTACAAATTAGTTTATTGAAGATATAGCTTCATCTATACTACCAGATTGTTTTATAACTTTATTTGCTAATAGGTTTGCTTTATTTAATTTAGCTTCAACTCTTTTATTCATACCTGTAATATATATATTTTTATTTGATTCTAATAAATCTTCAACTATTCCTTTGAGTGCTACAATTCCCGTAATATCAATCATAGGAACATTCTCCATATTTATAATTATGTTTTCTATTGATTTATCATTATTTAAAATTACTCTTAAAGCAGATTGAGTAATACCAAAAAACATAGGGCCATCAATATTATAAACAGAAGTATTTTTAGGAATAGATGTTTTTACTAGTTTATGTTTCTCTTTTATTAGTTCTACTGAGTATAAATCAATAGTTCTTTTTATAAAAAGTATTGTAGCAAGAGCTACACCAACACCAACAGCTACTTGCATATCTAAAAATACTGTAAGTAGAAAACAAGTAAGTAAAACATAAATATCATTTTTTGGAGCTATTTTTATTATATTTATAAAATGCTTAATCTCAGACATATTCCAAGCAACAATTAACAATAAAGCAGCTAAAGATGTCATAGGAATGTATGATAAATATTGTGCAAGAAAAATCATACTAAAAAAAAGAAAAAGAGAGTGGATAATAGCAGATATTTTATTTGTTGCTCCTGTTTTTACATTTGTAGCACTTCTAGCAATTGCAGCTGTTGCAGGTATACCTCCAAAAAAAGGTGTAGCCATATTTGCTAAACCTTGAGCTATTAACTCTTTATTTGGGTTTGTTCTATTTTTTGTCATACCATCTGTTATAACTGAACATAAAAGAGACTCTAATGCTCCCAAAATAGCAATGGCAATACTATGTGGAAGTAATATATATAGAGTTTCAAGGTTAAATATTTCAAACTCTACACTCTTAAATGGATTAAAAAAACTTAAACCAATAGGGGGTATACCATTTTGTGTAGTATTATTTAATTCATAAGTAAAAGTAGAGTATATTGTAGAGACTTCAAATCCAAAGTATCTATTTAATATAAATACTCCTATGGTAACTATTCCTAAAGCAATAAGTGCACTTGGTATCTTACTTTTTGTTTTACCCCAAAGTATTAAAATAGCTAATGTAATAGCCCCAATAATTGTCTCATTTATATTTATAGTATTTAGTGAATTAAATAGTAAGTAGATTTTATTGTGAAAATGTCCTGAAAAATTTTCAATCTCTAAACCAAAAAAATCTTTTATTTGAAAAGTAGCAATAACAACTGCAATACCTGTTGTAAAACCAATAGTAACAGGATAGGGGATTAGCTCTATTAATTTTCCTAGTCTAAATAGCCCCATTAAAATAAGTATTATACCCGATAAAAAACCACATATTAAAAGTCCAGCAAAACCAAAATTTTGAACAATAGGAATAAGTATAACAACAAAAGCAGCTGTTGGACCTGTGATATTTACTTTATTACTTCCAAATATTGAAGCAATAATTCCACCTACAATAGCTGTATAAATACCATATTGAGGTGCTACACCAATAGCAATTGCTAGTGCCATGGAAAGTGGCAAAGCAATAATACCCACTGTAATTCCTGAAAAGATATTATTTTTAAGCATCTTTAAATTTTTCTCTCACTTTTAGAAATTCATCTAAATTATCAAAGAATATATCTATTAGTTTTGGGTCAAAGTGTTTACCTCTTTCTTCTTT
Organism: Arcobacteraceae bacterium; assembly: GCA_041694355.1. Classification (GTDB taxonomy): domain Bacteria; phylum Campylobacterota; class Campylobacteria; order Campylobacterales; family Arcobacteraceae; genus Arcobacter_B. The sequence continues at coordinate 3,264 of JASMTK010000115.1, forward strand.
AAATAACTTAAATATTTTTTCATCATCCCATGCTTTTTTATAACACCTATCACTACCTAGTGCATCAAATACATCTGCAAGTGCAGTTATTCTTCCATAAATATGTATCTCTTCACCTTCAAGTTTATTAGGATAGCCTGTGCCATCCCACTTTTCATGATGTTCTAAAGATATAGTAGCTGCAGCTTTTAAAAGAGGTCTTGATGAATGCTTTAGCATATCATAACCTAACTTAGCATGAGTATTCATAATTTCTCTCTCTTCATTATTAAATCTACCTGGTTTATTTAGTATAGAATCAGGAATAGCAACCTTTCCAATATCGTGCATTGGACTTGCTTGTTTTATGAGTTCAGCCTCTTTTTTTGAAAGTCCATAATGTAGTGCTAATATCTTAGAGTATTGAGCCACTCTTTTTACATGGTTTCCTGTCTCTTTACTTCTACTCTCACCAATAGAGCCCATTGTAAAAACTACCTCTTTTTGAGTTTCCTCAATCTCTTTATTTAGATTTTTTATTTTTACTAAACCTTTTTGAACTTTTTTTTCAATCTCCTCAAAGCTTAAACTCACATATTTACTTACTTTAAATGATAGAATGAAGATAAAGAAAATGGTTAGAATTAGGATACTTAAAACTATATAATAAAATCTGTCTATAAAGTTTTGGGATAAATCGTCAATTTTATTTTTCGTTTGTAAAAGTATTTTTTTATTAGTATTGACTATATCATTTATTTGATTTTGTAAATTTTTCTCTTTTTTCTCATAATTATTAAGTTTTATGGCATAGCTCCCAATTGTCTTAGCAACTAATTTATACTCTTTTACTACTCCATAAATATTTGTATCAATTTTTTCTATTTCTTTAAGCCATTTATTTAAGTATTTTTGATTTTTGTGCTGAAAAAGAACTTCTTTACTATAGTATTTCACGTTTGACAAAATTTTTATATTCTCAATGTTCTTTGATTTCATTATTGATTTTTCAATTCTTTTTCTTAGAATATTTTCTTTAGGATATATTTCTTTGAATTTTCTTAGATAATTGATTTTTTTGTATTGTAAAGAAAAAATATCTTCAAAAAGTTTTTCAATACTTTGTTCACTTGATGATATTTTGATAAGATTTTTTTCTATAATAGGATATTTATGAATGTCTTTTATAAAATAATCTACAAAGTCTTTTTTTATATCTTTTTTAAAAATGTCATAAGTTGCTTCAAACCTCTTTTCATATTCAATAAAACTGTTTTTTATATTTAAAATTTCGCTTTTATTTTTGGTATTTAAAAGTATTTTTATAAGATCATTCATGTTTTCTTGCATAACAACTAAATTATTTATATTGTTTTTTGTTTCAGAGTTTTCTTTTACTTGGTATAGGGTTAAACTGTTTAATAGAAAAATTAAGATTATAAGAACTATAATAATCAAAAAACTGGTTTTCACTAAACTCTTTACGTTCATATTAGGTCCTTTTTAGATTAATAAATACTTGTGTTCCTTTATTTTTTACACTCTCTATTTTAAGTGTACCATCATGTATTTCAATAATTTTTTTAGAGATGGCCATTCCTAAACCAGTTCCACCAGATTCTTTATTTCTACTTTCATCAGTTCTATAAAATTCTTCAAATATCTTAGGTATTTGTTCTTTTGCTATTCCAATGCCTTTATCTTCTATTAAAATGGTATAAAATTTTTTATTATAATAGTTACTGATTATTACACTAGTATTTTTATAACTGAAGTTAATTGCATTTTTTATTATATTCTTTATAGCAATTTTTAAAAGTGTTGAATGCCCTTGTATTTGAAATGCATCACTTATTTTAGGAACTAAAGTTATATTTTTATGATTGGAATAATTAGTTAGTTCTTCTATTGACTCTAATGTTAATTCATCAAGATAGACTTCCTGAAACTCTTTTTTTATATTTAAATTACTTTTTGCAAGAAATAGTAAATCATCAATTGTTTTTTGAATCCTTAAAACTTCATCTAAACATATCTCAAGACTATTTTTATATTCATCTATCTTTCTATCTTTTCTTAATGCAATTTCCATTTCTCCTCTAATTATTGTTAAAGGTGTTTTTAGTTCGTGTGAAGCATCTGAACTAAACTGATTTATTTTTTTAAAAGAGGATTCTAGTCTTTCTAATAAATTATTGATTTCAGTTATAAGCAGATCTACTTCATCATTACTATTAAGTTTTTTTATTCTTTTAGATAAATCAGAAGCATTTATACTTTTTAGATTATATAAAATATTTTCAATCGGTTTAAATGATTTATAAACTAAAAAGTATCCACCAATTATTGAAAATATTAAAATTATAGGTATTATAAAAATTAGAATATAAAAAAGATTTTCTAAAGTTGAATTGAGGATTTTATAATCAGTTGCTACTTGAACTATGTATAAGTTCTTATCAATATTAAATAATATATTTCCTACTATAAAATTCTCTAGCTCCTTAAAAACTATTTTATTTAGTTTTAACTCCTTAGAATTTACAGTTATAGTATCAGGAAAATTAGTACTATTTATAATTTTTAAACTTTCTTTTTTTATTAATCTTATATATAAAGGTTTAAATTTATACTCTCTTTCCTCATCAAATAATCTAGATGATATATCTTTTTTATGGTCTAAAATGTCATCTACAATATCTAAAATAATTACTTTTAAAGAGGTTTCCATTTTATCTAAAGTAGATATTTTTAATGTTTTATAAATTGAAAAAGAAAGAATAATTAGAATAAAAAATTGTATAAAAATATTGTAAACTAAAAGTTTTTTCTTAATTGAAAAATTATTCATCAGATATTTTAAACCCCATATTTCTAACTGTTTTAATTAGTTTTTTATCAAATGGTTTATCAATTTTATTTCGAAGTCTATATATGTAGACATTTATGACATTACTTATAGTATTATCTTCAAAATCACTAATAGATGATAATAAAACACTTTCAGATATTATACTATCTTTATTTCTTATTAGATATTCTAGTAAAGAAAACTCTTTTGCAGTTAAATTAATTTCTTTGTTTTCTCTTTTTACATTTTTCTTTAGTAAATCAAGCTCTAAGTCAGCAATTTTTAATTTATTAAAACTAAGTTGGTTCTTGTTTCTAAACTGGACTCTAATTCTTGCTAATAATTCAGAAAAAGAAAAAGGTTTTGCTAAATAATCATTTGCACCTATATCAAGACCTTTAACAGTATCCTCTGTACTATTCTTTGCAGTAAGCATTATAATAGGAGTATTAATGGATTTTTCTCTTAAATTTTTGCATATATCTATTCCACTAATCTTAGGCAACATAATATCAAGAAGAATTATGTCATAGTTATATACTGATGCTAAATATAAACCTTCTTCACCGTCTAAGGCATAATCTATTGAGTAAGACTCTTCCTCAAGACCTTTTTTTAAGAAATTTACTATTTTTATATCATCTTCAATAAGTAAAAGTTTCATTTAAATCCTAATTTTCAAATATGATTTATTATATTGGATAAATATGAATTTAAAATGAATACTAATTATAAACTAAATTTAAAAGTGTTATTTCACTGTTTGCTTTATATCTAAAATCTATACCCCAAGTACCAATTCCTTTATTTACATAAATTGCTGTTTTATTTATATAGTGAAGTCCAGATAAAAAGGGCTGAACTAATTTTACTATATAATGAAAAGGGTAGATTTGCCCACCATGAGTATGTCCACATAAAAAAACATCAACATTGTTTTTTATGGCATATGTATAATCTTTTGGCTGATGAGCAAGTAAAATTCTATTTTCACAC
>JASMTK010000116.1:0-9150 GCA_041694355.1 Arcobacteraceae bacterium
AGTTTCATGTTTTGGTTTTAAAACCTTATCACTAAGAACACCTAGAAGATGTAAGATAATTAAACCAATAACAATATTTGATAGTAGTTCGTGTATCTCTTCAAAAAGTTCCATTTCTTTATAAAAAGTATTATTTAAAAAAGAGAAAACCCCTTTTCCCTCTTGAATTCCCAATGTTAAAGTTCCACTAAAAATAACAAAAAACAACAAAATTAACATACTGATCATTACAATAGAAGCTATTGGGTTATGTCCTATATATTTTTGTTCTGTATTAAAAATATTTTTTATATAGTTCTTACTCTTTTCAATACTAAAAGAAAAATCTTTAAACTTAGAGTACTTAGGGCCTAATAAGCCCCAAAAAACTCTAAAAATTAAAAGTATTAAAATTGCATAACCAATAATAGTATGGTACTTTATTAAGTTATCATCATCAGTTAAAAAAGCAATTAATACAAATAGTGCTAATAGCCAATGAAAAATTCTTGTTGGCATACTCCATATATAAGATTTCATAACAAACTCCTAATCATCCCATCTTCCATAATTTGGAATAAGTATGTCTCTTTCACTATAGATGCCTTTTTTAGCAGTAGTATGACAAGCTGTACAATTAAATAAACCTTTTACTTTTTCTTGCTTAATAAGTCTATTTGGAATCTCATTATGCTCTTTTTTAAAATAAGGAACTTTTGTAATTGCAATTGGATAGGCATCTAATCTTTGTATACTATAAGCAATCTTTCTACTTCTTTTATAGTTCATATTTTTTTCAGCACTATTATTTTTCAAATAAGTACTTAGAGTTATTAAATCCTCTTTTAATAGTGAAGCATCTACTCCAAAATGGTTATCCAAATCACTCATAAGTTTTACCCATGACTTTTCCGTTAGTAATCCAGGTTGATATGCAAAATGACAGGCACCGCACTCGTTTATATAAAGTCTGTTTTCAACTGGTTTTACACCTTTTTTACTACCATAATAGTAATCATCATCACTATACATAAAATTAAAAATTAATATTACTAATAATAGATATTTCATTATATAAATCCTTTACTTATTCATTATATAAGTTAAAACATCACCTTTTTCTTTTGGTGTTCCAACTCTATTATAAACATCTTTGAAGTTTCTTCTAAGCCACTTTCTTACATCTTTTACATTTGTTAGTCTTTTTGGATTTACTTTTGGTGAAAGTGGTTTTATGACTTTTCCTGTAAAGAAATTTTTATGCTCTTTTGTTAAATCAATCCCATGACAAGATGTACAAGATACTTTTTTACCTTTTTTCCCAATATGTTTTGAAGTAAAAATCTTCTCACCTCTTTTATAATCAAAGCCTTTAAAAGAAGCTTCATCTTTTTTTACTTCTTGTTCTAGTTTCTTCATGTAGTTTTTAAAATCATTTCCAAAAGAGTTTGAAATAATCAATAAAAACAAAAATAAAAATCTCATCCTTTTATCCTCCTATTTATTTATAATAAAAGTATAGATGAAAAGTTTCAATTATGTAATGAGATTTCTTTACATTTTCTTGACAAATTAACCTATGGTATTTAAAGCCTCGTCTATATTATTAAAAACTTTTAATTTTTTATTTGATAAAATATCTGCTTTATTGAGTTTATATGATACTCTTGTATTCATTCCACTTATTCCAACTGTTTTATTTGAGTCAATCAGGTCTTCAATAATTGATTTAAGTGCTACTATTCCTGTCATATCAATCATAGGGACATTTTCCATATTAATAATAACTGTTGTAGTCTTTGTATCATTTTCTAAAATTACCCGTAGTGCTGATTGGGTTATACCAAAAAACATAGGACCATCAATATTATAAATAGCTATGTTGGAAGGGAAAGGTGTTTTAATGGACTTATGATTATTATTGATAAGTTCAACAGAGTATAAATCAATAGTTCTTTTTATAAATAAAACAGCAGCAAGAGCAATTCCAACACCAACAGCTACTTGCATATCTAATAGTACTGTTAATAAAAAGCAGGTAATTAATACATAAATATCATTTCTTGGTGCAATTTTGAGTATATTTATAAAGTGTTTTATTTCAGACATATTCCAAGCAACTATTAAAAGTAAAGCTGCTAAAGAGGCCATTGGTAAGTAAGACAAGTATGAAGCAAGAAGTAAAATACTTACAAAAAGAAATAGTGAGTGTATCACTGATGAGAGCTTGCTTGTAGCTCCTGCTTTTACATTTGCAGCACTTCTTGCAATAGCAGCTGTTGCAGGAATTCCTGCAAAAAAAGGCACACACATATTTGCTAAACCTTGACCTATTAACTCTTTATTTGGATTTGTTTTATTTTTTGTCATACCATCTGTTATAACTGAACATAGAAGTGACTCTAAAGCACCTAAAATTGCAATAGCAATGCTGTGAGGAAGTAAAACATAAAAAGTTTCCAAATTAAATAAATCAAAATCTACATCATCAAGTGGATTGTAAAAGTTTAACCCAACAGGTGGGATACCCCAAAATGTTTTTCCATTATTTTCATAAGAAAAGGTTGAGTTTATAGTGGCTATGTCATAGCCAAATTTTTTGTTTAAAATAACTACTAAAATTGTTACTACAGTAAGTGCTATTAAAGCTCCAGGGATTTTGCTTTTTGTTCTAGACCACACAATAAGAAAAAAAAGTGTAAAGCTTGCTACAAATGTTTCAGCTAGATTAATAGTATGAAATGCTTGAATTATTGCATAGACTTTATTATGAAAGTGACCTGTGAAGTTTTCGATCTCTAAGCCAAAGAAGTCTTTAATTTGAAAAGTAGCAATTACTACAGCAATACCTGTTGTAAAACCAATAGTTACGGGGTAGGGTATAAGCTCTATTAGTTTACCAAGTCTAAATACTCCCATAAGAACCAAAATAACCCCTGATAGAAAACCACAAATAAGTAACCCTGCAAAACCAAAACTTTGAACTATTGGAATCAAAATCACTACAAAAGCAGCTGTTGGACCTGTGATATTGACCCTACTACTTCCAAAAACAGCTGCAATAAGTCCACCAATAATAGCTGTGTAAATGCCGTGTTGAGGTGACACACCAATAGCAATAGCTAAAGCCATTGATAGTGGTAAAGCAATTATACCAACAGTTACTCCTGCAAGGGTATTGTTTTTGAAACTACTTATATTAAACATCTTTAAATTGTTCTCTTATCTTTAAAAAATCATCTAAATTATCAAAGAATATATCTATAAGTTTAGGATCAAAGTGTTTACCTCTTTCTTCTTTAAATAGTTTAAATATTTTTTCATCATTCCAAGCTTTTTTATAACATCTGTCACTTCCTAAGGCATCAAATACATCTGCAAGTGCTGTAATCCTTCCATATATATGAATTTCTTCACCTTTTAGTCTGTTTGGATAGCCTGTTCCATCCCATTTTTCGTGATGTTGCAAAGATATTGTAGCAGCAGCTTTTAGAAGAGTTCTTTTAGAGTGTTTTAGCATATCATAACCTAGTTTAGCATGAGTATTCATTATTTTTCTTTCTTCTTCATTAAATCTGCCAGGTTTATTTAAGATAGAGTCAGGAATAGCAACTTTTCCAATATCGTGCATTGGACTTGCTTGTTTTATTAACTCCGCTTCTTTTTTTGAAAGTCCATAATGTAATGCTAATATTTTAGAGTATTGAGCAACTCTTTTTACATGATTTCCTGTCTCTTTACTTCTACTTTCACCAATTGAGCCCATAGTAAAGACTACTTCTTTTTGTGTATCTTCAATTTCATTATTTAAATTTTTTATTTTTTTAAGTCCCTTTTGAACCTTTTTTTCAATCTCTTTAAAACTTAAACCTACATTTTTACTTACTTTTATTGATAGTATGAAAATAAAGATAATTGTTAAAATTAATATGCTTAAAACAATATAATAAAATCTATCTATGAAGTCTTGAGATAATTTATCAATCATATTTTTTGTTTCTAATAGTACTTTTCTGTTTGTATTTACAATACTGTTAATTTGATTTTGTAAAATATTCTCTTCTTTTTCAAATTTGTTTAGCTTAATTGCATAATCTCCAATTCTTTCTGCAACTGTTTTATAATTGTTTAGTGTACCTTTAAGTTTAATATTGAGTTTTTTTATTTCATTAATCCATTTTTTTAGATACTCTTTATTTTTATGTTGAAAAAGTGCTTCTTTACTATAATATTTTATATTTGATAGTATTTTTATATGTTCAATATTTTTTGAGTGCATGATAGTTTGTTCAATTTTATTTCTTAAAAGATTTTCTTTAGGGTATATATTGTTAAATTTATTCAAATACTCAATTTTTTGGTCTTGAATAGAAAATATTTTTTCAAAAAGCTTTTCAATGTTCTTTTCACTTAATGATATATCTATTAAGTTTTTTTCAATAATAGGATATTTATGAATATCTTTTATGAAATAATCTACAAAATCTTTTTTTGTATCTTTTTTAAAAATGTCATAAGTTTTTTCAAACTTTTTTTCATATCTATTAAATCTTTTTTTTATTTTTAATATTTCCTCTTTTGTTCTAGTATTTAAAAGTATTTCAGTAAGGTCATTCATATTTTCTTGCATAACTACAAGATTGTTTATGTTTTTCTTTGTTTCAGAATTTTCTTTTACTTGATACAAGGTTAAACTATTTAACAAGAAAATTATAAGTACAAGGACTATAATAACTAAAAAACTAATCTTTACTAAATATCTTACATTCATTCTTAAACCTTTTTTAGATTGATGAAAACTGTTGTTCCTTGATTTTCTTTACTTTCTATTTTGAGTGTACCATTATGAATTTCAACAATTTTCTTTGAAATTGCCATACCCAAGCCTGTTCCACCTGACTCTTTATTTCTACTTTTATCAGTTCTATAAAACTCTTCAAATACTTTAGATGCTTGTTCTTTGGGAATTCCAATACCTTTATCTTCTATAGATATTATACATTTATTTTTGTCTTCATAATTACTAATAATCACATCATTGTTTTCATAACTAAAATCAATGGCATTTTTTATTATATTTTTAATAGCAACTTTAAGTAGGGTTGAATGTCCTTGAATTTGTAGTGCTTCAACTGTTTTAGGAACTAAAGTAATTCTTTTGTATTTTGCATAGTTTTTCAACTCTTTTATGGATTCTAGTACTAATTCATCTAGATATATTTCTTCAAAATCTTTTTTCATATTAAAATTACTTTTTGCAAGGAATAGTAAATCATCTATTGTTTGTTGTATTCTTAAAACTTCATCTAAGCATACTTCTAAACTCTGCTTATACTCAAGTTCACTTCTACTTTTTCTAAGAGTGATTTCTATTTCACCTCTTATTATTGTTAAGGGTGTTTTTAATTCATGTGAAGCATCAGAACTAAACTGGTTAATCTTTTTAAAAGATGATTCTAATCTTTCTAAAAGGTTATTTATCTCAATTATAAGTAAATCTACTTCATCATTACTCTCAAGCTTTTTTATTCTTTTGGATAAATCAGAAGCATTGATATTTTTTAGATTATATAAAATATTTTCAATTGGCTTAAAAGATTTATATATTAGAAAATATCCTCCTGTTATTGAAAATATTAAAATTATTGGTATTATAAAAATCAAAATATAAAAGAGGTTTTCCAATGTTGAATTAAGGATTTTATAATCAGTGGCAACTTGAAGTATATAGAGCTCTTTGTTGATATTAAACATTATGTTACCAACTATAAAACTATCTAATTCATAAAAAACTATTTTATCTTTTTCTAAATTCTCTACTTTGATAGGTATTTTTAAAGGAAATTCAGTACTGTTTATGACATTTAGATTTTTTCTTTTTATGAGCTTTATATATAATGGTTTAAATTTATACTCTTTTTCTTCATCATATATCCTAGTAGTTAAATCACTTTTGTGGTCAATAATATCATCAACAATATCTAAGATTATTACTTTAAGGGAAGTTTCCATTTTATCTAAAGTGGAAACCTTTAATGTTTTATAAATTGAAAAAGAAAGAATAATTAGAATAAAAAATTGTATAAAAATATTGTAAACTAAAAGTTTTTTCTTAATTGAAAAACTATTCATCAGATATTTTAAATCCCATATTTCTAACTGTTTTGATAAGTTTTTTATCAAATGGCTTATCTATTTTAGTTCTTAGTCTATAAATATAAACATTTATAACATTACTTATTGTATTGTCTTCAAAGTCACTAATTGATGATAATAAAATGCTTTCAGATAGTATACTATCTTTATTTCTAATTAGATACTCTAAAAGTGAAAACTCTTTTGCTGTTAAGTTTATTTCTTTATTGGCTCTTTTTACACTTTTTTTTAATAAATCTAATTCTAAATCAGCAATTTTTAGTTTGTTAAATTTAATTTGATTCTTATTTCTAAATTGAACTCTAATTCTTGCTAATAGTTCAGAAAAAGAAAAAGGTTTTGATAAGTAGTCATCAGCTCCTATATCAAGACCCTTTATAGTATCTTCAGTACTATTTTTTGCAGTTAACATAATTATTGGAGTATTTATATTTTTTTCTCTTAAATTTCTACACAGATCAATTCCATTAATCTTTGGTAACATAACATCAAGTAAAATAGTATCATAACTGTATACAGATGCTAAATACAAACCCTCCTCCCCATCAAGGGCATAATCAACTGAATATGACTCTTCTTCTAAACCTTTTTTCAGAAAGTTTATTATCTTCTCATCATCTTCAATAAGCAAAATTTTCATATAAATCCTATAATATCTCAAGTTTTTTTATTATATTAGATAAATATGAATATAAGATGAATATACTCTAGTAAGTTTTAATATTAAAGTCATATTCTATTCATATTTAAACTATAAGATTGTTAAATTTATTACACGAGGATTTATTATGAAATTTATAAAGCTTGCAGCTATTTTTTCTATGTTATTTATAGATGTAATAGTTTTAAATGCACAAGAATTAAATATAAAAAAAGGTTGGAACCTTTTGGGAGCATTAGATAATGTTACAGTCACAAGTATCCCTTGTGTAAATAGTATTTGGGTTTATAACTCTCTAAATGATTCTTGGAATTTATATCAAAAATTAAAAGATGATTCAAATTTTGGATATGGTTTAGTATCTAATATTAATAAGGGAAAAGGATTTTGGTTAAACTCTTCTTGTGAAATGACTTACAATATAGCAACTGGTGTCTTTAGCAAAAAAGATACAATAATAGATAGCACTTTTGTACAGAATGATTCTTTACCTAATACTTATACTCTTGATGATGGTAGATTGTTAGGAGCTCAATGTGCTCAATGCCATGGTACAAATGGTATATCTGTTAATAGTTGGGATAGTATTATATCAGAAGATAATCTATTAGAAGAGATGCATGATGATAATTTGCTTATGAATGCTCAAGCAAAGGGCTATACTAGTGTAGAGATACTAAAAATAGAAGTTTGGTTAAATTCACAAAATTTAAATATTAGTAATGAGTCTGACACTCTTTATGATGATAGTGAAAAAGAGGAAACAAACTACATTTATGAGATTTATGATTAAAAGGATAAAAAATGAGTTTTAGAGTAAAATTAGACAGAAGAGAGTTTTTTAAAGTAATAAGTATTGTAACAGCAAGCCTTTTAACACCTTTTTCACTAAAAGCCGCTACAAAAGTACCACATATAGTAGTTTTAGGTGGTGGTTTTGCAGGTTCAACCTGTGCTAAATATCTTAAATTATGGGGAGGTAATAGTATTAATGTTACATTAATTGATAAAAATGATAGTTATGTATCTCCAATTTTAAGTAATCTTATTTTGAATAATAGAAAAACATTAAATAGTTTAACTTTTAGTTATGATAACTTAAATATCAAATATAGTATTAATACTATATTTAAAGATTTGAATGATATTGATGATATATCAAAGGTATTAAGTTTTGATGATGGAAGTACCTTAGGTTATGATAAACTTATTTTAGCACCAGGAATAGACTTTATTAAAACAAACAACTATAGTTTTGATAAAGTTCCACATGCTTGGATAGCAGGTTCACAAACAAATATTTTAAAATCTCAAATTGAAACTATGCAAAATGGAGATGATTTTATTTTAACAATACCAAAATCACCATATAGATGTCCACCAGGCCCTTATGAAAGAGCCTGTGTTGTTGCTGATTACTTAAAGAATATAAAAGGTTTTTATGATTCAAAAGTTATAGTTCTAGATGAGAATTCAGATATTATAGTGGAAAAAGATATATTTAATAATGCTTTTATCAATTATGGTATAGATTATAGAGCAAATTGTAATATTAATAATGTAAATGATACTACAAATACATTGAGTTTTACTCAAAATAATAAAGAGTATACATTAAGCTCAAAAGTATTAAATGTAATACCTAAACAAAAAGCAGCATCAATAATTTTCCAAGCAGGTTTAAATAAAGGTAATTGGGCTATAATTGATCCTATTTCATATGAATCTCAATTAAAAAAAGATATTTATATTATTGGTGATTCTCAAGGAACATCTCAACCAAAAGCTGGACATATAGGAAATTCTGAGGCAAAAGTGTGTGCTGATGCTGTTCTTAGAAGTCTAAATAATCTAAATTCTTATCCTAATCCCAAAACAAATTCTGCTTGTTATAGTCCCGTTTCTACAAAAGAAGCAACTTGGTTAACAGCAGTATATAAATATGATGCTAACACAAAACAAATGGTATTAGCTAATACCCAGGTTTATCCTGCCGCAGCAAGTTTAGCAACTAATAAGAATTATATAAATATGTTTAATTGGGCAGAAAACTTATTTAGTGATACTTTTTCTTAAAGTTTTATAGTTATGATACTAAAGTTAATAGTATAATCTCACTATTAGCTTTATATCTGAAATCTATACCCCAAGTGCCAATTCCCTTGTTTACATAAATTGCTGTTTTATTTATATAGTGAAGTCCATATAAAAAGGGCTGAACTAATTTTACTATATAATGAAAAGGGTAGATTTGCCCACCATGAGTATGTCCACATAAAAAAACATCAACATTGTTTTTTATGGCATATGTATAATCTTTTGGCTGATGAGCAAGTAAAATTCTATTTTCACAC
>JASMTK010000117.1:0-9775 GCA_041694355.1 Arcobacteraceae bacterium
TAGTAGTACATCCCCGCAATAATAGTAAGAATAGTAAACGGAATAACTAAAAAAAGACTATAAAGATACACATCAATAAAGGCTAATATCTCAGGAGTAAAAGCACTACCTATAGTAAGACCTATCAAAACCCTTGCAGGAGTTGAAAAGGGTTTTGGACTTTTTATAGGAAGTGTATCAAACCTCATAGCAATTGATGAGGTAAAAATAGCACCAAGTAACCAAGGTAAAGGCAAGTTTAAAAAGATAAATACCAAAGAGCCACAAACTCCAATTCCTAAAGCTAATAACATTTGGTATAAATTTTGTAAGTTAAACATGTAATTCCTATTTTTATTTTCTAAACTTTTATGCTAAATATAGCACCCTCATTAGAGTTCTCAACATATATAGAACCATCCATTTTCTCTTCAACAATAAGTTTGGTCATATACAACCCAATACCAGTACCATATTCAAACTTTGTAGTAAAATAAGGATCAAAGATTTTATCAATAATCTCTTTATCAACTCCTAGTGCATTATCTTCAATACATAAAGTGCATTTGTCTTTTATATATATTTTTATTAATGGATTTTTGATTTTTCTTTCTATCAAAATATCTTTAGCATTTGAAATTATATTTACAATAGCTTGTGAGTATTCACTTTTATAGCCATTTATTTCAATTTGTTCATATATATCTACTTCAATTTTAATGTTATGGTATTTTAGTGTTGAACTTATTATATTTACAGCGTTTGATACAGCTTCATGCATATAAAAATTTTCTTTTATTGAGTTAGGATTAAAAAAGTTTCTAAAATCATCTATTGTTTTTGACATATATTCAACTAAATCATTAGCTTCATCAACTCTATTTTCTAGATATTTTTTATTTAGTTCTTTAAAATCATAAGCAGATTCTATATCAAAAAATAGGCCTGAAATTTGTGATAGAGGCTGTCTCCATTGGTGAGCTATATTTCCTATCATCTCCCCCATTGCCGCCATTTTTGATTTCTGAATTAAAATATCTTCTTGCTTTGTTTTTTCTTTTTTTAGTAAAGTTCTCTCTGTAATATCTCTTATTGATGCAAAAAGTAGTTTTTCCTCTTCATAATAAAAGGTTACTGTATTTAACTCTACAGTCTTGAAGTGCCCCTCTTTCGTTCTTAGGGTTAAGGTCTTAAATATAGAACTTCCCTCTTTTAAAATATCCATTTGTAAATCATCAAATAGACTAAAGAAGTCAGTTTTTAAAAGTTCTTCTTTTTCATACTTTGTCACATTTAAAGCAGTGTCATTAAAACTAGATATTAATGCTTGGCTCTGTTTGATTTCAGAAATAATAAATGCATCGTTACTATAGTTAAATAAAAGCTTAAATCTTTGCTCATTTCTAATAACTCTTTTTTTATAATTTTCAAAAAGCTTTTCAATTTTTTTTGTAAAAAGAATAGAAAATATTAGAAAAATAACCGTCATTATTGAGATTATAATAAAAAGTTTTATGATATTTGAGTACATATTTTCTAAAGATATTACTCTTTCTTTTTGAATTATATTATAAATATTTGATAGATTGACTCCTACAGCCATAAAATATCTAAGCTCAGATAAGTAAGTACCGTACATCACTTTTTGATTGTTGCTATAAGTTATATAGTTATTACCTTTGTAATTAGTTCTTATCATTAGTTTTTTTATCGCATTTAATTCTTCTTTTGAGGGCTTTATATTTCTTTTTGCTAATAAGTCACTATTTGTAGTTATATTATTTAAACTATTGATTTTATATAAGAGAAGATACTCTTCATTGTTGTAGTTTTGTTGTGATATTTTTTTGATAAACCTATTTTTTAGTTCACTTTTTTCTGCTTTCAAAAAGCTTCCTGAACCAATAATTATATCTAAGTTTTTAAAATATCTAGAGTATACTATTTTTTTTGCAGTTATGTTACTATTTGGTTTATACCAGAAATATTGATTAAAGGTTTGTTTTTTATGTGATGAATTAACTATCTTATTAATAAAAGCAAAACCATTAATATCTTTAAAATCTTTGAAATTTTGATTTTCATCTTTTGGATTTTGACTATTTAAAAGTAAAGTACCTTTTTTATCTATTATAAAATAGTTGATGTCATTTTTTGTTTGAGAAATATTTCTAAGTGAACTTACTATGAACTCAATCTGTTTTTCTCTAGAGAGATTTTTTGTTTTTTTATATAATGATTGAGTAAGGTTATAAGCAATGATTGATTGATTTTTTATTCTATCTTTTTTACTTTTTAAAATAGAATTTTGTTCAAATTTAATATCATTTTTTAGATTATTAATAGCTGTTTTTATATAAAACCGCTCCCTATCAATGATAGTATTTTTAAAATTTGTAATATGATTCTTGAAGTTATCATACTCTGTTTTAATTAAACTAAAACCTATAACTGTAGCAACAATAAGAATGATAATAGTAGAACTTAAAAGAGTAGTCCTTTTAATTCTTTGTTCTACATTTTTTTCATAATTTTTTTTCAAGGTTAAGTCTATATCCTGTATTTGAAATATTTTTAATACAATTAAATGGAATCTTTTTTCTTAAAAAACCTATAGTAGTTCTAAGTGAATTCAAACTCATAGGCTCATCTTCCCAAACATACTGTTCTATTTCTTCATAGTTTACAACTCTATTCTTATTTAAAGTTAAAATCTTAAGAAACAGAAGTTCTTTTCTAGTTAAATCAAGCTCTTTATTGTCTACATAGAAAAGTGAAGTAAGATTATCATAGTAGAAGTTTTCATCAATGTATATTTTAAAGTCTTTCTTATCTTTCATTCCCTCAACTGCTTTACTAAGTGCAGGGATAAGATTCCTACTTGTTAATGGTTTGATTATATATTTTTCTAGTTGTAGTTCAATAGCATCAAGTAGATAGTCCTTATCACTAAATGCTGTGGATACTATTATTTTTGTATCTTTATCATCTTTACGAATTTTTTTTGCTAAACTTAATCCATCTAGTTTAGGCATATTTATATCTGTTAAAATAATATCTGGTTTATGGATTTTATAAAGTTCATATCCCTCTTGCCCATCACTTGCTTCATATAATCTATGGAACATTCTATTTAAATACCTTGAGTTTATTTTTCTTACACCCTCATCATCTTCAATATATAAGATAGTAAACTTTTTGAACTTTTCCATTTTTTACTCTTTTAAGAAGAAAGCTTATGCTTCCTTCTTTTTTTGTTTTATTTTATCATAGTAATTACTAAATAGTGGCATTAGTAAGGTTAAAGCAGTGATTATTAAAATAGTAAGTGTAATAGGTCTTTCCCATAAAAATGATAAAGAACCATCACTTATACTTAATGCTCTTCTTAAATTACTTTCCATCATTCCACCTAAGATAAATCCTAATATAAGCGGAGCCATAGGGAAATCAATGATTCTTAAAAACAGTGCTACAACTGCAAATAAAGTCATCATATAAATATCAAAGTTGTTAAATGTTACTAAGTACACACCTACAAGTGAGAAAAATATAATAAGTGGTAGAAGTAACTGTTTTGGCAATGTTAATAATTTAGCTATATATGGTATTAATGGTAGATTTAGAATCAGTAAGATTATATTACCAACATACATTGAAATAATAACTGACCAAAATAACCCAGGATTATCCACATACATTGTAGGTCCAGGTTGTATACCATAAGCAATTAATGCACCTAAAATAACAGCAGTAGTTCCAGACCCAGGAATACCAAGTGTTAGTAATGGAACAAAAGAACCAGAACTAGCTGCATTATTAGCACTTTCAGGTGCTGCAAGACCCTTGATACTTCCTTTTCCAAAGTTTAATTTATCTTTTGCTTTTGCGATACTTCTTTCCATACCATAAGCTAAAAAAGAGGCAATAGTTGCACCAGCTCCAGGCAAAACACCAACAAAGAAACCTAAAACAGATGATCTACCAACAGTAGGAGCCATCTCTTTTACTTCTTCTTTTGTAACTTTCAAACTACCAACTTCTTTTTTTAACTCTTCTTTTTCTTTATCTGTATGGTCTTCATCTTTTAATACATTCATTAATGCTTCAGAAAGTGCAAATGCAGCCATTGCTAAAAGTAAAAATGATATACCATCAATCAAATCTAATCTACCAAAAGTAAATCTAGGTAAACCAGAATCAGAATCAGTACCAACTGTTGATAACATAAGTCCTAAGATAGTCATTAAAGCTGCTTTTAGGAATTTACCTTTTCCTGAAAAAGCAGCAACTGCTGTAAGACCTAAAACCATCAAAGCAAAGTAGTCTGATGATTGAAAACTAAGTGATACAGAAGCTAAAGCAGGTGCAGCAAATAGTAAAAAAATAGCTGCAATTGTTCCACCTGTAAATGATGAATAAGCAGCAATAGCAAGTGCTTTACCTGCATTTCCTTGTTTTGCCATTGGGTAACCATCAAAAGAACTAGCAACAGTACCCGCAATTCCAGGAGCATTAATTAGAATTGAAGATGTAGAACCACCAAATACAGCACCGTAATATACACCTGCAATCAGAATTAGCCCAGAGGCTGGATCCATACCATAAGTAACTGGAATCATAAGTGCAATAGCTGATATTGGACCAAGTCCAGGTAGCATACCTATAAATGTTCCAGCAAAACAACCAACTGCAACCATTAGTATATTATAAAATGAAAGAGCAGTTTGTGCCCCTGTTAAAACACCATCCATCATGAAGCACCTCCAGCTAAAAAGTCAAATACCATTCCTGGATCAATATAAACTCCTAATAGATTGTTTAGAAGTAAATAAAACACAATAGGAACGGTCGTAGAGATTAAAAATATTCTCTTTAGATTTCTCTCTTTTAAAATAAAAAATCCAACAGCTAAAAAAATCATTGTTGCTAATACAAAACCTAAACTTCTCATTGTAAAACCATAAAAAATCATTAATAAAATAAATGATATAGTCTTTTTAAAATCCAATGTTTTTAGAAAAGATATTGATAAATAGTCTTTGTCATTTTTATCTAATATTGTAATAACTAGAAGTGCTAAAGATACTAAAATCCCTACAACTCCAATATAAAATGGAAATGTAGATGCAGTCATTACACTAAACTGAGAGCCTGGCATTGTTTTTATATTTGAAACATTATAAAAATAAAAACATGAAAAAGCTAAAAAGAATACTGAACCAATAATATTTTTTTTCATAATCAATCCTTTATAAGTAGAGTTTTGACTCTACTTATCTTATAGAAACCCCATCTCTTTCATAAGTGATGAGATAATCTTTTCTTGTTTTTCTAAAAATGTTTTAAACTCAGCTTTTGGTTTGTAAAGATTTGTCCAGCCATTTCTTTTTCTTACTTCTTCCCACTCTTGTGTTTCATACATTTTTTCTATTGTATTAGTAAAAGCATCAACCTTTTTTTCAGGAAGGTTTGGAGCAGCAAAGAATCCTCTCCAGTTAGCAAAGTATGCATCTACACCCATACTTTGAAAGCTTGGAATATCACCAATAGATTTATCAGAAGTAATACCTATAATCTTTACTTCCCCATTTCTATGTTTTTCAAGAACTTCACCTAATCCTGTTGATAGTACATCAACTTCACCAGTTAATAAACCAGCAAGTGCTTTTCCACCCGCATCATAAGAGATATATCTAACACTTGTTGGGTTACCACCAGCAGCTTTAAATACCTGAGCAGCAACTAAGTGATCCATACTACCTCTAGAACTTCCACCTGCAATTTTTACTTTTCTTGGGTTTTTATCAAAGGCAGTCTTTAAATCATTCCAATTTTGGTATTTTGAGTCAGTTCTTACAACAAGTGCACCATAATCAGCAATAACAGAAGATACAAGAGTTAAATCTCTAAATGATTGAGGAAATACACCTTGAAGTGATCTAATAACTATTGGTGTTGAGTTTACCATTAGAGTATCTTCTTGTTTGTCCGCTGTTTCAATAAGGTAAGCTAAGGCTTTACCTCCACCACCACCTGACATATTCTCAAAAGAAGTCTCTTCTACTAGATTAGATTTTTTTAGTGCTTCACCAACACCTCTAGCAGTTCCATCCCAACCACCACCAGCACCACCTGGAATTAGAAAGTGGATTTTATCAACCTCTGAAGCTAAAGTACTTGTTGCACTACTAGCAACTAACAGACCTGCAAATGTTAGACTTTTACAAAGTTTCGTAGCTATTTTTTTCATCTCTTATCCTTTTAGTTAACGTATGGGATAAGTTTAAAGTAAAAAAATGTAAAAAAAATAAAAATAAAAAATTTATGAGATATTTTAGTAAAAAGATAAACACCTTTAACTTCTTGGAAGGAAGCAAAAAGTGAAGTTAAAGGGTTTATCACTATTTCATGTTAGTATTAAGTCGTTAATTTAATAAATATGCTTTGCCCTAGAAAAAGGAGCATTCTAGAGCAAGCTAATATTACATTTGAATTTCTTCTCTTTTTTGTAAGAATTCCCATCTTTTGTCAATTCTTTTTTGCCACTCTTCAATTAAGTACTCATTTTCTGGTTTAAATAAGTGTTTGAATCTTGGCTGTGCACCTAAGTAATCCCTTACAGGAATCACATTTTTAGGTCTATATGTAATATTTAAATCTTTCCCATCAATAATTTCATAAAGAGGGAAAACTAATGAATCAACTGCTAAGTCAGAAACTTCAATAGTTTGGTTTGGTGCAAATTTCCACTCAGTTGTACAAGCAGACATTGCATTGATAAATACAGGACCCTCAGTATCAAATCCTCTTTGAATTTTTTTTACCATATCTTTCCATTTATTTGGAGCAACTTGTGCAACATAAGGAGCACCATGAGCTGCCATAATAGATACGATATCTTTTTTCTGTTGTTTTTCACCGTATGAGTGGCTTCCCGCTGGTGCAGTTGTAGTTGAAGAACCAATAGGAGTAGATGAAGATCTTTGACCACCAGTATTTGCATACACTTCGTTGTCAAGACAAACATACATCATATTGTGTCCTCTTTCAAAACAACCTGAAATCCATTGGAACCCAATATCATAAGTAGAACCATCTCCACCAAATGTTACAAACTTTGGTTCTGGCTCATCAGCAGAAATTCTACCTTTGTTTCTTAAAGCCTTGTTCATAGTCTCAACACCTGCCATTGCAGTTGAAGAGTTTTCAAATCCAATATGAATCCAAGAACAGTCCCACGATGTGTGAGGGTAAATTGCTGTACAAACCTCTAAACATCCAGTTGAAGCAGAAACAACTAAGTTGTCATTTGTTGCATTTAAAACTTCTCTAACGATAATAGAGTGAGCACAACCTGGACATAAAAGGTGAGATCCCTCAAACCTTTCTGCTGCTGTTGAAAATGTTTTTAAGTTTTTAATTACTTTTTGTGTACTCATAATTACTTTCCTTCCACATCATAGAAGCTTAATTCAGGTCCTCTAACACCAACTAATCTTTGGATCTTACCTGAAAGTTTACCATCTTTAGCTTCTTTATCTAATGTTCTAAAAATATCTTTTAATGATGCGATAGTCATATCTCTACCACCTAAACCATAAATTAAGTTTGACATTAATGGTTTAGCAGGAGTATTTGCTAAAGCACCTGCAATTTCGTTAAATAATGCACCAACTGTACCACCTGGAGCACTTCTATCCATAGCAGCAATTGCTTTTACATTTTGTAATTCAGCAGCTACTTCTTCTAATGGGAAAGGTCTAAATAGTCTAGGAGCAACAACTCCAACTTTTATTCCCTCTTCTTTTCTAATCTCATCAATTGCTAAAATTGCTGTTTCAAAAGTTGAACCTAAACAAACAATAGCAACTTCTGCATCTTCCATTCCGTAAGTTTCAACAAGCTTATACTCTCTACCTGTTAACTCTTTGAATTCATCAAAAATATCTTTTACCACATCTTTTGAAGCCATTAATGCAGCGTGTTGTTTAGCTTTATGCTCAAAGTGCCAATCTTGCTCAGTTTGTACACCGTGAGTTACAGGTCTTTCAAAGTTAAGTAAAGCATTTACTTGTGTATATTCACCTACAAATTTTGCAGCTGTTTCATCACTTAAAGGTCTTACATTTTGCGCTGTGTGTGAAGTAATAAAACCATCTTGGTTTGAAATCACTGGTAATCTTACATCTTTATGCTCAGATATTCTAAATGACATTAATGTCATATCATAAGCTTCTTGTGGTGAGAATGCATCGATTGATACCCATCCACAATCTCTAGTAAGGTATAAATCAGAGTGATCTCCATTTACGTTAAGTGGAGCAGATAATGCTCTATTTACTAGACAAAGTACTGCAGGAATTCTCATCCCAGAAGCTTGATACAATGTTTCAATCATTAAAGCTAGACCTTGTGAAGATGTTGCAGTAGCAACTCTACCACCAGCTGCACCAGCACCAATACATCCTGACATAGCAGCATGTTCTGATTCTGTCATGATAACTTCACCATCAATATATCCATTTGCGTGGAAGTTAGCATAGTTTTCAACTGTAGCAGTTGATGGAGTAATAGGGTAAGCTGCAACAACATCTACATCAGCTTGCCTAAGAGCTTGAGAGTTAGCCATATTACCATCCCAAACTTCTACCTCATTTAATTCCATTTGTCTACTATTCATTATTTCTCACCTCTCTTCTTTTTCTCAGGCCATTTTGCAAGAGCGTCTTCTACTTTTTCATACTCATTAAACATTAAAAGAGATTTTGGATTTGTAGGACATACACTTACACATAGACCACAACCTTTACAGTGCTCGTAGTCAATCCCCTTCATCTCTTTATTTCTTGCAATAATAGAAGTATCCGGACAGAATACCCAACAGTTTTGACAGTCAATACATGTTTCAGAGTTCCACACTGGTTTAATAACTCTCCAGTCACTAACTGACATACTTTTTGAACTAGTCTCAGAATATAATCTATCTTCTGGTTGAATTTGTGCTAAATTTTCTGGATCTACTTCTTCATCAAACGTATATAATGCGGCACCTGGAACTAATTCGTCCCATCCCATTTCTTCAATTGGTTTACTCATATTTTATCCTTTAGTGAACTTCGTCGTAAGCTCTTTGGATTGCAATCATATTTGCATCAATAACTTTTTGTGGTAGTTTCTTTAAAACTGTTTTCATTGCTTCTTTAAAGAAGTCTAATTCAAACATACCACTAACTTTCATAAATGCACCTAGCATTGGAGTATTTGGAATAGCTTTTCCAATAGTGTCTCTTGAAATTTGTAAACAGTCTAACACAAATACTCTATCTTGAATATCTTGTAACTCAGGGATAGAATCAATTAAATCCTCTTTGCTAAGGTGTGTAGTAATAATATATTTTGTAGTATCTTTACCATTAGCTGTAATATCATCAGTGAAAGCTAATCCCGGGTCTAATATAAATACATAGTCTGGATTCATAAATTTTTCATGATTAATTATAGGTTTATCATCAATTCTATTGTATGCAGTCATAGAAGCACCTCTTTTAGCTGATCCGTAAAAAGCAAATGCTTGTACTTCCTTCCCTGTTCCAGCAACAACAGAACCAAGTCCTTTAGCACCTGTTACGGCACCTTGACCTGCTCGGCTATGCCATCTAATCTCTAACATAATGGCTCCTTAAAATATTAAATTTGACTTAAAAAATTTAATTAGTCTTCAGTATTATATATACTTTTAACTTAGATTGGACTTTTATTACTTTCAAAATAACCTATTGTGTAACTATTATAC
>JASMTK010000118.1:0-5532 GCA_041694355.1 Arcobacteraceae bacterium
TTTTCAACTCCTGCAAGGGTTTTGATAGGTCTTACTATAGGTAGTGCTTTTACTCCTGAGATATTAGCCTTTATTGATGTGTATCTTTATAGTCTTTTTTTAGTTATTCCGTTTACTATTCTTACTATTATTGCGGGGATGTACTACTATCATAGATACCAAGGTTTTGATAAAAAGACTGCCTATTTAAGTTCTATGCCTGGTGGAGTAATTGAGATGGTGATAATAGGTGAAGAGATTAAAGCAAATATCTCAAAAATCACTTTGGTTCAATCCTCTAGACTGTTTTTCATAGTTGTAACCTTACCTTTTATCATTCAATATATTTTCAAAGTAGACATTAGTGGAAATAAACTAATCACAACTTCAATATCAAATATAGATCTTCAAGAACTAAGTATACTAATAGTTTTAGGTTTTATAGCAGGCTCTATAGCTAAAAATATCAAGCTATCAGCTGCTTACTTAATCGGTCCCATGCTTATAAGTATTCTTGTACACTCAACAGGAATGATAACTACCACAGTACCTGATGAGTTTTTGAAGTTTGTACAAGTGGTGTTTGGTACTATCATAGGGTTTACTTTTAGAGGAGTTGAGTTAAAAACTATAATAAAAACTTTAGTAGCTACACTAGGACACTTTATCATACTAGCTTTAATATCAAGTATCTTTATAAGTATCGCTTACTTTAGTTTTGGTTTTCCTATCATCTCTACAATTCTAGCATTTAGTCCAGGAGGACAAGCAGAACTAAACCTAATAGCAATACTAGTAGGTGCAAATGTACCATACATAACCCTACATCATATAGTAAGACTTTTTATAGTGATGAATATAGCACCTATTTTTGCTAAGCGGTTAAAGGATTAGATTAAGTCTAACTCTTCACTTATATCTTTGATTAGTTTTGAAAATGGCTTTTTTGATAGGTCTTTATCTTCATCTATCAAATTAAATATATCTTTTTTTATTTGTTGAAAAGGAATACCTGTTAGGTCTTGCAACTCTTTTAGTCTACTATCTGGGTAAAGCTCTGCTTTTTCTATCATGTCATAAACTATATCTTTGTGAGCTTTATATCTTTCATTTAATTTAAAAACTTCTATATACTTTTCATACTCTTTTGAAAACTGTTCTTTTAGAGTAATATCAATATCATTTTTATCTTTTACATGTAAATCTTTACAATTTTTATCTAAGTATAATTTGAACTTTACTTTTTCGTGAAATTTAAAATCCTCACTATTTGGAGCAATAGTATCTATCATACTTTCACTACCTTTTACTTTACCAGAGTTACAAGTGGCACATGAAGGAATAAGATTATAAAAAGACAAAGCTAAATATGGATAAGTTCCCTTATCATAAAAGTGGTCTAACTGAAAAGTAGAAGAGTATAAACCTTTTTGTTTCTCAAAGTTTGTTATAAAGTCTTTGTTACAATAAAAGCAAGTTTTAAGATCAAAATTCTTTGTGAAAAATGGTGTAATTTTTTTATACTGGCTATCTTCATAATTAAATATTTTCTCAATTCTCCTCTTATCATAAAAGGGATTTTTTATTTTTTTCTCAATTCTTCTTAATAAATCTAAATCAAAGAAAACTAAGTCTTTAAAACTTACATTATAAAATATAATACTATAAGGATAATCTTCTTTCAGCTTTTCAAACTTCTTTTCTTTGAATTTAAATAGTTCATAATATTTACTTTCAAAATCAAAGTTTTTTTCTTTTAAATAGTTGTTATAGTTTAACTTCAACATATCAATCTTTCATAGCTTTTAAACGCTTTATTTCTTCATCAATAAACTCATTTTTACCAATAAACAAAACATCTAACTCATCTAAATAGTTTTTCATGATATTCTTTATAAAAGGCTCTCCTATGATACTTTGTATATATCTAAACTCTTCTTTTTTGTTCAAATATTCATCTTTTTTATAACTGTACTTTTCATCTTCAATTTTTAAATCTTTACACTCTTCATAAAAATCTTTGATATTCTCAATCTTACTTTTTGCAAACTCACCCATAAGCCCATCTTTCATAAAAAAACCATTAGAAAGTAGAGTATGGATATTTGCTCCAAATGTATTAAAGTCTTTCATCTTTTCAGTTGCATTTATACAGTTTCCAATTTCTTTATCTTTTTCTAAAAATATTACATTTTCTTTTGGAATATCTGAAAGGATAAAAGGTGAATGAGAAGATACAATAACATGTAAATTCTTTGCTAATTGATTTTCTTTTATAAAATTAAGAATAATCTTTAAAATTCGTTTTTGCCAATTTGGATGAAGGTATAATTCGACTTCATCAAAAAGTAATAAATTATCTTTATTACTAAATCGACTTATCATTAAATCTATTTTTTGTAAATAAAACAAAATAGTTTTTTCACCTGAACTCAAACTTATACTTTTACCTTCATTTGTTTGAAAGGTTAATTCAAACTTATCTTCCAAATTTTTTGAAGATACTAATTTAAAAAAATTATTAAACTGTTCAGTTCCTATAATTAAATTTTCATTTTCAACAATAGTAAGTATTTCATCAATAATATTAGGAATAGTTGAATCTATACTTCTTGATTTATCCCCATTAGGAATATTGGAAACTTTAATATTTTCCAAATCTTTTTTGATATACTTAACGTTAATACAATTTGGTTGGGTTATCTTAAATTCTTTAAAAAATAATTTTTTATATTTATCATCTCTCAATAAATAACTTATTGCATATGTTTGTAAAAAGTTAAATTGAGAGAGTTGAAAATTTGAAAAAGTTTGATAGAAATTTGTTCTATGATAATTATTTTTAATATCATTTTTTTCATATATACCATAATACTTAATAGGGTCTTCTGGACTTGGAGAATCATTTTTAATAATACCATCTCGTTCTAAATGAGATATGTTTAAATAGTTAATATCAAAATGTTTTTCTAAAGCAACTTTGTAATTTCTTATGCCTTTATCAAGACTTCCATCTATTACTCTCATTGGAATATTTTTTTCAACTGCTATATCTTTTTCTAATAGTTTAATATTATTCGAATAACAGATATTACTACTACCATCATTTAAAACATAAAAATAGTTAAATTGTTCATTATTATTTAACCTTAATATATTTGAAAATACTTCAAATAAACTACTCTTCCCACTCCCATTCTCACCAACAATAGCAGTTACATTAATATTTTCAGGGTAAATACTTACATAGTCTTCATTTTCTTCTATTATAAGTTCACAATCTTCTTTTAAAACTTCATTTCCATCTTTATCTTTTTCATACTCTGGCTTAAACTCACACCTAAACCTAGGGGAGAAATTAAACCCTTGTCTTTTTATATTTTTATACTCTTCTACCCACAGATATACTAGTTCCATATTTTACTTTCATTATTTTATATTGTCAAGTGCAAACCAAAAATGCACCAGAATGCAGTGCAAAAGTGCACCACTTAGTAACACCTATTTGTTAGAAATATCTAACAATCCAGCTTCCCTTTTTTGCTTTAATCTATAACTTTCACCTGTAACATTTATTAAATGCGAATGATGAATCAATCTATCTAAAATTGCAGCTGTTAATGCTTCATCATTATTTAGCACCTCCTTCCATTTTGTAAATGATAAATTTGAAGTTATAATTATTGAACCTAATTCATATTTTTTATTAACTATTTGGAAAAATAGATTTGCTTGATTCTCATTAAGCTTCACATATCCAAACTCATCTATTACAAGAAGTTTTGGTATGCCTATAACTCTTTTAAAATAGTTATCAAGTTTATTTTGAGATTGTGCACTTTCAAGTTGAATAATTAAATCACTTGTTGATACAAACTTTGTTTTTATCCTTTGTTGCGTTGCTGCATATGCAATTGCAGTTGCAAGATGAGTTTTACCAACTCCACTTGGTCCAAAGAGTAAAATATTTTTGTACTCATCTATAAATCTAAGTGTTAATATCTCATTAATTAATGTTTTATCAACAGAAGAAGATTTATAATCAAAGCTATCAATAGTCTTTAATTTTGGAAACCCTGCCATCTTTAAAACCATTTGTTTACCTCTTTGTTCCCTTCCTTGATCTTCAAACTCTAATAGTTTATGTAAATACTCACTATAGGAAAGATTTTCTTTGGAAGCAGTATCTGCTAAATATTGATAATGTGCTAAAACTCCAGGAAGTTTAAACTTTGAACAATATTCATTTATAGATTCATGCACTAGCATATGATACTCCTAACACTTTTTCATAATCTGAAATTGTTGTATGGTATTTTATATCTATATCTAGTTTTGATAGGTCTATAGTGCTATTTGTTGATTTATCTTCTTTTTTATTTTTTACTTCTTTTACACTTGAATAAAAAGCTTGCAATAGTGGTTTCTCATCTTTAAACATATCAATTGGTTTTTTCTTTGTTGTATCATGTATTCTTGAGTTTGCATACTCTAACCAAGAGAATATCTTTGAATTTAATAATGTAGAATCTATTGTTATTGAACTCCCTTTTAGTGAAGCTTTTAAAGGTATATAAAAATTGTTTTTAAGATATAAGTTAAATCTTTCAACTTTACCTTTAGTTTTTGCTCTATATACTTTACATAATTTTGGAATGAAGTTATCTTTTGCAAATTCTAAAAAGTCATTATTAAATCCATGTTGATTTTTTCCATATTTATCTCTTTGAATTACTACTGATTTTAGATTATCATAAAGCAGTGTTTGAGGAACTCCACCAAAGTATTCAAATGCTTTCACATGGCATTCTTGCCATGTTTCTTGTCTCATATTATCTGTAAAATAAACAAATGCCATTCTACTAAATCCTAAAACCATTACAAACCCATATATAGGATTTTTACCAGCTCTTATTACAGTCCAATCTACTTGTGCTTGATATGATGGTTTAGTTTCAAATCTTATAATCTCTTCTGATTTTGCAGTTGTTTTTAATGAACTTAAAAATGTTTGTAATATTCTATTCTTTCCATCATATCCATAGTTTTTTATCTCTTCATAAATTACACTTGATGGTATTTTGTCTGGACTTGCTTGTTGAACTCTTTGAATTATATATTCTTTATATGGATCTAATTTAGATTTATATTCAACTTTTTTATATGGTTTTAAATCTTTTTCTTGAAGTCTCTTTGAAACTGTTCTTCTGTTTAATCCAACTATTTTTGAAATAGCTCTTATGCTATATCCTCTTTTATGTAAAGTATGTATCACGGTAAATTCCTCTTTATCAATCATACTCACTCCAAATATTTTATTTAGAGTTTATTGTATTTATTTTTATTAATAAAGTGGTGCACTTTTACTTTGCACTACTGGTGTATTTTACCTTTGCACTTGACAATATTATTTATATGGTAGTAAAAGTGTTATTTAGTTTTGCTTTATTTTTGTACTAATCTAAACATCAATCCAATTAAGCTGTTTCAATCTTTCAACTTGTTTTTGATGAAATTCTCTCAATACATCAACAAAGGATAAAGGCTCACCTA
>JASMTK010000119.1:0-37807 GCA_041694355.1 Arcobacteraceae bacterium
TTAGCAAAGAAGTAAATTACTTCTCTACTAAATCATATAAGGCTTTTATTTCTTGATCCCAGATATCAGAATCAATTGTTTCTAGAACCATTGGAATATCATCCATTCTATCATCATTCATGATGAACTTAAAGGCATCCCATCCAATCTGTCCCATACCTAAACTATGGTGTCTATCTACTCTACTTCCTAGTTCTGGTTTTGAGTCATTTAAGTGCATACCCATAAGATATTCTCGTCCTACTATCTCATCAAACTCTTTCCAAGTTTTATCGTAAGCTTCTCTTGTTCTGATATCATAACCAGCTGTAAACATATGACATGTGTCTATACATACACCAATTCTACTTTTATCTTCAACTTTATCAATTATATGTGCTAAATGCTCAAACTTATAGCCTAAGTTACTTCCTTGACCTGCTGTATTTTCTATTACTAGTTTTATATCATTTGTAGCGTCAATTGCTTGATTAAGTGATAATGCGATTCTATCTAAACACTCTTCTTCGCTTATCTTTCTTAAGTGACTTCCTGGATGGAAGTTAAGTCTATCAAGTTTTAAAATCTCACATCTTTCAATTTCATGTAAAAATCCATCAAGTGACTTTTGTCTTTTCTCTTCTTCTGGATGTCCTAAGTTGATTAAGTATGAATCGTGAGGTAAGATATGTTTTGCTTCAATACCTGTTTTTTCCATCTCCTCAAACCATCTATCTAATACTTTTGTATCAAAGTCTTTAACTCTCCATTGTCTTTGGTTTTTCACAAATAAAGCAAAAGCTTTTGCTCCAATTTCTCTTGCATTTATTGGTGCATTATATACTCCACCACTTGCACTTACGTGAGCTCCTACATATTTCATATAAAATCCTATTATGTTTATTATAATTTAAAATTTTTTAATTAACTAGTGTCAATAATCTACACCTTAAAACAATTTCTAAATCTTTAAGGTTTTTTTATGATATCCTAAAAAGGCTAAGTATAGAATAATTCTAGAACATTATTTATTGGCTAAAAGGATTGTATTATATGGAAAAAGTTGTAATTATTGGTGGGGGATATGCAGGGCTATATGCATTAAGGGAGTTAGTAAAAAACAAAAATATAAAGATAACTCTAATAGACAAACACACTTACCACAATTTACAACCCGAGGTTTACGATCTAATTGCAAACAAATCAAGTTTTGCAGATGTAACTATTGATTTAACTACTCTTTGCTTAGGATTAAATCATGACTACTTAGAGTTTAAAAATCTAAAAGTAAGACAAATAGATCAAAATGAAAAGAGAATCTACACAGAAGAGCAAGAGATAGTTGAGTTTGATTATCTTATTATGGCAGCAGGTACAAGAACTTTCTTCCCTCCTCAAATCCCAGGACTTGGTAACTCAGATGATATTAAAAAACTGCATAGAGCTATTACTTTTAAACAAAAGTTTGAAAAACAACTTTTTGAAAAAATAAGAGATGAAGCAAAGCAGTGTGCTGATACTCATATCGTAGTTGTTGGTGCTGGTTTATCAGGGGTTGAAATTGCAGCTGAAATGGCTTACTACTCAAACAAGTTCTTCCAAAGAGGTAATTTCTCATGTGATAACTTAAAGATTTCTCTTATAAGTAGCCCTGATAGTATTCTACCTGGACTTTCACAAGATCTTATTAGTATTTCGCAAAAAAGACTTAAGTCACTTGGTATTAATATTATCACAAATACAAAACTTCAAAAAATAGAAGATGGTTACTGTCATTTATCAAATGGTACCAAAATCAATCACTCGTTTGTAATCTTTACAGGTGGGATTGAGGCCTCTACAATAACTTCAGAACTTGAAGATGTAACAAAAAACAATAGAGGTCAAATCATAGTAAATGAGTACCTTCAAACAGACAAGTATGAAAACATCTTTGCTATTGGTGATATTGCTGAGATTAAGAATACAGAGGGTGAAATAATGCCTCCAAATGTAACTATTGCTAGAATTAGTGGTTCAGTTGCTGGTAAAAATGTACTTAGTATGATTGCAAACAGAGGAATGACTAAGTGTAAGCCAAAACTAGATGGTATTCTTATCGCTCTTGGTGGGAAGTATGCTGCAGGGGATATTTTTGGATTATTAACTGTAAAAGGAAGACTTGCTTATGAGATTAAAAAGTATGTATTCCACTCTTATAGAAAGCCACTTATTAAACTAATTAAAGCTGGATATAAAAAATTAAGAAAAATTAGATAGAAGTTAAAGCTAAAATATTATATAATGATAACATTATATAATACTTTAAGCTTTGATGGTAATCTATGGTACAACAAACAACATACAAAAAACTTATTTTAAAAATTATACTAGCAACTCTAACTATTAGTTTGATAGTTGCTTTTATATACGCAAAGTTTCTAAAGCACGAAACAATAGAAGATTTATCTAAAGATGATGCTAAAAAGACAACCAAGTTGGTTTTCCAATCTTTATACTCAGCTATGGAGAAAGGTTGGACTAGAGATGATTTAAAAAATATTATCGATAGAATAAATAATATCGATAAAGCTATGGAAGTTCAAGTATATAGAAGTGATAAAGTCTCTTCTCTTTATGGAAATATCCCTTATGAAAGTAATCAATTTATAAATAAAGCTTTTAAAAATGAAGAAGTTCTAAATATTATTGATGATACCTCTATTGATTATTACTATCCTATAGTAGCAAAACAAGAGTGTTTGCAGTGTCACTCAAATGCAAAAGTTGATGATGTACTAGGTGTGATAAATGTAAAATACCCAATAAATGATTTAAAAGTATCAATGAATGCTATTACAAACTTCTTTATTATATTTGTAGTAATTTTTTCATTAGCTATTTTTATAGCTTTATTTGCAAAATTTGATAGATACTTAGTAAAACCTATTAGAAATTTTATTAATAATATTGATGATATATCAAAAAATAAAGATATATCTCAAAGAATTGATATAAAAAACAATATAAAAGAGATAGATTCAATGCAAAAAGTATTTAATGATATGCTTGACTCAATTGAACATCAATTTTACTATGATAACTTAACAGATTTACCAAACAGAAAGAAGCTAATAGAAGTATTAGAAGAAGAGAAAAATGCAGTTTTAATCATAATAGACATCAATAAATTCCAGCAAATAAATGACCTTTATGGAGAAAAGGTTGGAGACTTTATCTTAAAAGATTTAGCAAAACTTTTAAAAGAGAATATCGCTCCAAATGCAAGTTTATTTAAACTTCATGCAGATGAATATGCTATATATTACCCAATGGTTTTAAGCTTTAAAGAATTAGATAGCCTAGTTCAACATCTAAATAAATTAGTGGAAAACCATGCGTTTGCCATAACAAACTCAGAGATATTTATACATATCTCAGCAGGGGTTGCTTACGGACAAAACCTACTACTTACAAATGCAGATATTGCTCTAAACTTAGCAAAAAAGAAAAAAGAGAGATACTTAATATATGAATCATCTATGCAAATAGAGCATGAGTATGAGTAAAACCTAAAATGGACTAAAAAGATAAAAGAGGCAATAAAAGAAGATAGAGTAATTCCAGTATTTCAACCAATTGTAGATACAAAAACGAAAGAGATAGTAAAATATGAAGCTTTAATAAGGTTAGAAGATGAAAATAAAGAGCTTATTTCACCTTCACATTTTTTAGAGTTAGCTAAAAAAAATAGACTATACACTAAGCTTACAAAAATTATGTTAGAAAAGAGTTTTAAGCTACTTGATAAAACAACAAATATACAAGTATCAATAAACCTATCAGTTGATGATATTCTAAATGAATCTGTTTACGAAACTATCATGAGACTCTTAAACTCTTACTATGTAAGAAATAGAGTAGTATTTGAGATAATAGAATCAGAGGGTATAGAAAATTTTGAAGAGGTGAAAGTCTTCATAAAAACAGTTAAAGATATGGGTGTAAAAGTCTCTATTGATGACTTTGGTACTGGTTACTCAAACTTTGAGTACCTTATGAAGTTAAATGTTGACTATATAAAGATTGATGCTTCAATGATAAAAGATATTGATAAAAACAAAAACTCTCAAATGGTTACTGAAACTATTGTGGACTTTGCTAAGAAAATGGGTATTGAAACTGTTGCTGAGTTTATTCACTCACAAAATGTATATGATATGGTAAAAAGTATGGATATTGACTACTCACAAGGGTACTTTTTAGGTGAACCAAAAAGATTAGAAGAGATAAACTGACCTCTTTTTTGATTAATATATTTGACATAGATTATTTAAATTGATAATATGTAAAATATATTTTACAAAAAGGATATTGATGGATTTTGAAGAGTTTGGATATACACTTTCAAAAATCAGAAAAAATAAAAAGATATCTCAAAGTGAGATAAGTGATGCACTTCATATATCTAGAGCAACATTAAGTAGCTTTGAAAATGGAAGAAGTGTTGACATTGGATTTAAAAAAGTTTTACAAATATGTGATTATTTAGGATATGAGCTCTCTCTTAATGAGAAATCACCTTTTCCTGTTTTTGAGGACATACTAAATGGATAAACTTCAAGTAAAAGTTGATGATACTTTTTGTGGAGATATTGTTTATGAAGATGGTGAATACATCTACAGTTATAAAAGTGATGAAAAAAAAGATTTTATATCCTTAACTATGCCTGTTAGAAGCAAACCATATATTCATAATAAGCTTCATCCTATATTTGAGATGCATCTGCCTGAGGGGTATTTACTATCTATTATTAAAAAACATTTTTCAAAGATACTTAAAACAGATGATTTTGGACTTTTAAAAGTTATGAGTTCATCTATAAAAGGTAGAGTAAATTATCAAAGTGATAAAAAATATCCTAAAGAGACACTAACACTAGATAAACTATTACACCCTGATGATGATAAACTTTTTGATGAGTTGGTCTCAAAGTTTGCACTAACCTCTGCTCTAAGTGGTGTTCAACCAAAAGTACTAGCTACTATAGAGGATAAAGCTACTTTAAAACTTGATGATTACATTATAAAATCTTGGGGAGAGGACTACCGTCAGTTATCTTTGGTTGAATACTATTGTATGAAAGTTGTTAAATTAGCAAATATCCCTGTTCCTGAATTTTATATATCTGCTGATGATAAACTTTTTATAATGAAAAGATTTGATATAAAAGATAATGGTATGTATCTTGGATTTGAAGATATGTGTGTAGTTTTTGCAAAACAAAGAGACGATAAATATGAGGGAACATATGAACAAATAGCAAAAGCTATAAAAACATACGTATCACCTAAACATAAGAAAAAGGCACAATATAATTTTTATAAAATGACAGTAATAAACTATTTACTCAAAAATGGTGATGCTCATCTTAAAAATTTTGGTTTTTTATATGATGGAATTGAAGATATAAACCTAGCGCCTGCTTATGATGTAGTAAGTACAACAGTTTACATAAAAAATGATATACCAGCACTGCATCTTTTAGGAAGTAAAAAGTGGTGGGAAAAAGAACATTTGCAAAGATTTGGTATGCAAAGTTGCCACCTTACTACAAAAGAGGTAAAAGAGGGATATCAAGAGTGTACTGATGCTATAAAAAAAATATCTACAGAGATAATTCGTAGGCTAGAAATAGAGAAAGACATGGACAAAATAGAAATCTTAGAAAGATTACTTAGCTCTTGGAACTAAACCTAGTTTCAAAAGGGGTATTACCCCTTAATCCCTTCTAATTTTAATCAAAATACCATTTTCTCTATCTTTATGAACTACCTCTTTTTTATTTATAGAAAAAAGATTTTTTAAAAAATCTTTTTCATAAGACTTATTTAGGTTTCTAGCATTAAAAGTTTTCAAATCCTGACACTTAAAAGTTGAAGTACAAACCCTATCTTCATATATTTTCATATCCAAAACAGCCTGCCCCGCACTAAAAATCTGAACTTGTGTAAAATCGTCATAATTATAGATAAAACCTTTGTCATAAAACTTCATTGTAGGTGTTTTTAGAAGTATTGTAGCACTTGAACTAAGTGTTGGTTTCTTTGATACACAACCTGTAAATATTGCTATTAAAAGAAAGAATATGCTTAAATTTTTGATATCTAATCCTTTGTTTTAATTTTTTTTATTATAATAGCTAAAAATTACAAATTCAAAGGTTATTTATTGTTAGTACATATTTGTTGTGCAGTTGATAGTCACTATTTTTTAGAAAGAATACAAGAAGAGTATCCCGATGAAACATTAGTTGGATTCTTTTATGACCCAAATATTCACCCATACAGTGAGTATAGACTTAGATATTTAGATGTGGAATACTCATGTAAAAAGTTAGGTATAGAACTACTTGAGGGGCCATACAATTTAGAAGCTTGGCTAAAAAAAGTTAAAGGTATGGAACACCTTCCTGAAAAAGGTGATAGATGTACAGTTTGCTATGATGATAGACTAGAAACAACTGTTAAGAAAGCTAAAGAGTTAGGACATGATAAGTTTACAACTACACTTTTAATCTCACCAAAAAAATCACAAGAAAAGCTTGATGTTATAGGACATAACTTAGAAAAACTAACAGGTGTTGAGTTTATTTTCAGAGATTATAGAAGCGGAAATGGTGGTGAGCTTCAAGCAAAAAGAGTAAAAGAGCACTCTTTATATAGACAGAACTATTGTGGTTGTTTGTTTGGCTTAACTCCTCAAAGAGAAGCTCAAAAAAAGATTATGGATGAGATGTTTAATCCTATCTCAAACCAAATTTTACCTGAATCAATAGAGGAGAGATTAGAACTATATAAAAAAAGAAATGAATTAGAGTTTTCAAACAAAGAGTATAAAATCATCAAAAATAGATTTTTAAACTATAGACTTTTAAGTGGTAAAGTATTTGTAAAAAAGCAGATAAAACCCTCATATATCTTTCCTTATTCACTAATAAATAGAGGTAAAACAAATGGTAGAATTGAGTATAAAAAAGATGAAATAAACTATTTAAACCGTGATGAAGTAAAAATTATAAGTATCAAAAAATATAATGAACTTAGCAATACAAACTACGCAAATGTAAAAGAGCTTATGTATAACCCACCTTTATTTGATGAAGAAATTTCTATAAGACAAAGGATTATCAAAAGCCCTTATGATTTAAGTACAATTATAGTTTTAGATGAGATTTTAGATGAAAAATATGAGATTTTTATAAATGCCCAAACCTATGATGATGTAAGAGAAGAGATAATATGAAACTACTAGTATGCGCCATGGAGACATCTTCAAACATTCACTTAAAAGAGCTTAAAAAGCATCTAAATGATGATATAGAGTTTGTAGGAGTGTTTGATAAAGAGCTTGGAAACCCACTTTATGACCTAACTGCTTTAGCAATTATGGGTTTTGTTGATGCTTTGAAAAAGTTAAGATTTTTCTTTCAATTAAGAGATGAGCTAGTTACTAAAGCTAAGGATTGTGATAAGGTTTTACTTCTTGATAGTTCTGGATTTAATCTACCTTTAGCTAAAAAACTAAAAGAAACTTACCCAAACAAAGAGATTATTTACTATATTTTACCTCAAGCTTGGGCTTGGAAAAAAGGTAGAGTTAAAAAGCTTGAAGCATACTGTTCAAAACTTTGTTCAATCATACCTTTTGAAAAAGAGCTTTATACAAAAAAAGATAAAATCACTTATGTAGGTCATCCTCTTTTAGATGAGATTCATAACTTCAAGCAAGAACTTACAAAAAGTAATAAAATAGCCTTTATGCCAGGAAGTAGGAAAACTGAAATAAAAAACCATATGCCTATTTTCAAAGAGTTAGCAAAAAAAATACCAAACAAAGAGCATATTTTGATTATTCCCTCAAAGTTTGATGATGATTATATAGAGAAAACTTATGGGGATATTTCAGATTTTACTGTTTCAAAACAAGCCCATAAAACTCTTCAAGAGTGTGAATATGCCTTTATTTGTTCAGGTACTGCTACACTAGAAGCTGCAATAATTGGAACTCCTTTTACTTTGAGTTATATAGCAAAAAAATTAGACTTTTTTATAGGTCGAACCTTTGTAAAACTACCATATATTGGATTAGCAAATATATTTTTTGAAAAAATGGGTAAAAGCCCTATTCATAGTGAATTTTTACAAGAAGAAGTTACTGTAGAAAATCTTTTAAATGATTATAAAAACATCAATGAAAACAAGTTTTTAGATAATTCAAAAATCTTAAGAGAGTATTTGAAAAATGGAAGTTCTAAAAATGTTGCAAACATAATTCAAAACTAATTTTTATTTCGATAAAATATCTAGCATTAATTAAATTTTTAGGATAATAAATGTTAGATATTACTGATATTCAAGAAATACTTCCTCATAGATACCCTTTTTTATTGGTAGATAGAATTACTGATATGCAAAAAGGTGAAAGTGTAACAGGATATAAAAATATTTCGATTAGTGAACCAGCTTTTATGGGTCACTTCCCTGGACACCCAATATACCCTGGTGTTTTAATTTTAGAGGGTATGGCTCAAGCTGGTGGAGTTTTAGCACTTAAAAGCAATGACTTATCAGCAGAGGAGTTAAAAAATAAAGTTATATACTTTATGAGTATAGATAAAGCTAAATTTAGAAGTCCAGTAAAACCAGGTGATCAACTGGTATATAAAATTGAAGTACTAAAATTAAAAGGTAGTTTAATAGTACTTGACGGAAAAGCTTATGTAGATGATAAGCTAGTTGCACAAGCAGAATTAAAAGCAATGGTAGTAGATAAGTAGTTTAGGTAAAAAATGAGTAACATTCACAAAACAGCAATTATTGAAGATGGGGCAAAGATAGGTGAAAACGTATCTATTGGAGCATATACAATAATCGGAAAAGATGTAACAATAGGTGATGGCACTAGTGTAGCATCACACACAGTTATCGAGGGAAAAACAACAATTGGAAAAAACAATAAGATATTTTCCCATGCAGCTATTGGTACTATTCCTCAAGATTTAAAATATGATGGTGAGGATGTTGAACTAATAATTGGTGATAACAATAAAATAAGAGAGTTTACCCTATTTAATCCAGGAACTAAAGGTGGTGGTTCGGTTACAAAAATCGGAAGCAACAACCTTTTTATGGGTTATACACATGTTGCTCATGATGTTATCATTGGTGATAATTGTATCTTTGCAAATTGTGCAACTTTAGCTGGTCACGTTGAGATTGATGATTTTGTTGTGGTTGGTGGACTAACTCCAATTCATCAATTTTGTAAAATTGGAACTCAAGTTATGATAGGTGGTGGTTCTGTTGTAACACAAGACATACCTCCTTATTGTTTAGCAGAAGGCAATAAAGCAGTTCTAAGAGGTCTTAACCTAAATGGTTTAAGAAGAAGATTTGAAAATAGAGAAGACATAAATGCTGTAAAAAGTGCATATAAAGAGCTATTTGAATCAAAAAAACCTCTTGGAGATGTTGCAGCCCAGTTATCACAAAGTGATAATGAATATGTAAAAACATTAGCCTCTTTTGTAGCAAAAACAAAAAGAGGAATTCCATACAATAGAAAATAATAAGAAAGAATAGGTTTAATATGAGTAAAGTAACGTGTGATTTTTGTGGAGTAAATGATTCAACAACAAACCCAGTAATTGCAGGAGATAATGCTTGTATCTGTAAAGCTTGTGTAAGTGCAGCATACGAGATTATGAATAACAATGGTGCTTCTATGGATGAAGAAGAGAAAATGCCTTCAGTTGTAGAAGATACAGAAGAAGAGAAAAAAGAAGAAGTTACGCTAAGAACTCCTGAAGAGTTAAAACAGATTTTAGATGATTATGTGATAGGACAAGATAGAGCAAAAAAAGTTCTTTCTGTTGCTGTTTATAATCACTACAAAAGAATTTTTAGACACCATGAGATTGAAGATGATACTGAGCTAAATAAATCAAATGTACTACTAATAGGACCAACTGGTTCTGGTAAAACTTTACTTGCTCAAACAATTTCAAAATATCTTGATGTACCCTTAGCAATTGCAGATGCCACATCTTTAACTGAAGCTGGATATGTTGGTGACGATGTTGAAAATGTAGTTACTAGATTAGTTCAAGCTGCAAATGGTGATATTGAAAAAGCTCAAAGAGGTATTATCTTTATTGATGAAGTTGATAAAGTAGCTAGAATGAGTGAAAATAGATCAATTACAAGGGATGTTTCAGGAGAAGGTGTACAACAAGCACTTCTAAAAATAGTTGAAGGCTCAACTGTAAATGTTCCACCAAAAGGTGGAAGAAAACACCCAGGTCAAGAGTCACTTCAAATAGATACTACAAATATTCTTTTTGTATGTGGTGGGGCATTTGATGGATTAGAAGATATCATCAAGAAAAAGCAAGGTGCAAATGTTTTAGGATTTAATCAATCAAAAAGAAGTAAAGAGGAAGATAAAAAAATCATCTCAAGTGTTGAGACTGATGACTTAGTAAAATATGGGTTAATTCCTGAATTAATTGGTAGATTACATATGGTAGCAACACTAAATGAAATCACTGAAGATGATATGGTTCATATTTTAACAGAGCCAAAAAATGCTTTAATCAAACAGTACATCAAACTATTTGATATGGATGATGTAAACTTAGAGTTTGAACAAGATGCCTTAAAAGAGTTAGCAAGATTAGCTATTGAGAGAAAAACAGGGGCTAGAGGTCTTAGATCTATTTTAGAAGATATTATGCTTGATATTATGTATGACCTACCAAAATATAAAGATAAAACTGTAACAATAACAAAAGAAGTGGTTCAGAAAAAAGACGAACCAAAAATAGCTTAAAGAGGGGTGATAAGTGTTTTTAGATAAATTAATTGGTCTATTCTCTAGTGATATGGCAATTGACCTAGGAACTGCTAATACAATTGTTTCTGTAAAAGGAAAAGGTATCATCATAAATGAACCATCAGTTGTAGCAGTTCAAAATGATAAATACGGTAAAGACAAGATTTTAGCAGTTGGGCAAGAGGCTAAACAGATGATTGGTAAAACTCCATTGAATATTCAAGCAGTTAGACCAATGCAAGATGGTGTTATTGCTGATTTTGAAATGACTGAGAGAATGATTAGATACTTTATCGAAAAAGCACACTCTAGAAAATCTTTTATTCGACCAAGAATTATTATTTGTATTCCTTATGGTATTACACAAGTTGAGAAAAAAGCAGTTGAAGAATCAGCTATGAGTGCAGGAGCAAGAGAGGTATTTCTAGTAGAAGAGCCTATGGCTGCTGCTATTGGTGCTGGTATTCCTGTATCTGATCCATCTGGTTATGTTGTTGTTGATATTGGTGGTGGTACTACTGAGATTGGTGTAACATCTCTTGGTGGACTTGTTTTATCAAAATCAATCAAAGTAGCAGGTGATAAATTTGATAAATCTATTATTGATTATGTAAGACAAAACTACAACCTTTATATTGGTGAGAGAACAGCAGAGAATATTAAAATAGAGATTGGTACTGCTGTAAAACTTGATAGTGAATTAAAAATCAAAGTAAAAGGTAGAGATAACTCTGGGTTACTTTCAACAATTGAACTTGGAAGTGAAGGGGTTAGAACAGCCATCAAAGAGCCTCTAAAAGAGATAGTTTCAGCAGTTAGAACAGTACTTGAAGATATGCCACCTGATTTAGCAGGTGATGTTGTAGATAATGGTGTAATTCTTACAGGTGGTGGTGCCTTAATCAGAGGTATAGATGAATACATCGCAGATATTGTTAAGCTTCCTGTGAAAGTTGCAGAAGATCCGTTATTGGCTGTTGCTTATGGTACAAGCAATGTTTTAGATGAGGATGCCCTACTAAAAATAATCACTAATGCGTAAATTCTTCTTTGTTGTTTTATTTCTAATAATAGGCTTATCATACCTTTTTGAGGTTGATAAAATTATTGCTAGAAAATTTACTTTTTTAAATGATATTAAACTAGCTTATATCAATACAGTAGTTGATATTTCAACTACTGTGGAAAAATACTTCAATCAACTAAATAGAATAGATAAACTTGAAGAAGAAAACAAAGATCTAAAAAACTATAAAGCTTTATACCTAACTACACAAAAAGAGCTTAACACTATAAAAAACTTCTTAGATGAAAATACAAATAATCAAGATAGTTCCACAACAAAACAAACAAGAGTTTTATCATATATGAGTTTTGATGACTTCACAAAAGTATGGCTTGACTATGAAAAAAAAGATAACTCAATCTTAGGACTAATCTCAAATAACTATGCTGCAGGAATTGTTGTAAAACAAGATGGAAAAGCAGTTGGTTTATTAAATGGAAATGAAAAATGCTCTTATGCTGTGTTTATTGGAGATAAACAAACACCAGGAATAATCACAGCAAGAAAAGACAACACTGTAGAGATAAGATTTATCCCTTTATGGTCTGAGATCTCAGTAGGAGATGAAGTAATAACCTCAGGAATGGATAATATCTTTGTAAAAGGTCTAAAAGTTGGTAAAATCACAAAGATTGAAAACAGACCAAATATGCAAATCGCATCAATAAAAATGTACGCAAATGTACTAAAAAACAAATACTTCTACGTATATAAAAACAACGACAAACTAAAAAATCAAAATCAAAAAACGACTACTTCTAATAAGTAGCCATTATCCTATCCACATCATTCCAAGATAAGTTATCATCACTTTGTTTTTTTGATGATGGAAACATATTATAAATATATCTAGCAAACATATCTGTCTCTAGATTTACTTTTGTTCCAACTTTATATCTTTTAAATAGTGTATTTTCTACTGTATGTGGAATGATAGTAAGTCTAAAACTATCTTCATAAACATCATTTATAGTTAAAGAGACCCCATCAATAGTCACACTACCTTTTGGGATGATAAACTTTAGATATTTTAAAGGAAGTGATACATAAAAATCTGTTGAGTTTCCATTGGTTTTGATATCTTTTATTGTTCCAAGACAATCCACATGCCCTTGCACGATATGCCCCTCAAACCTATCACCCATCATCATTGCAGGTTCTATATGAACCTCATCTTTATAGTTTTCCATTGCTAAAATCTGTTGTGACTCAGGTGATAACTCCACAGTAAATGTATCGCTTGTAACCCTAACTACAGTTAAACAAGCTCCATTTACTGCTACTGAATCCCCTATTTTTGGGTGATATTTAGCTTTTAATGTTAAAAAATTGTTTTTGAAACTAAGCACATGGGCCATTTCTCGAATAAGTCCTGTAAACACACTTTTCCTTCAGTATTAGATATTTTATATATTATCGAATAAAGTTTAAATTTTATTTGGAATAATCATATTTTTTTGGTATTATACGAAAAAAATTCTGAAGCTAAATTTCAATAATAATCTATTCAAATATGCTTCATATGTACTTATAAATTATTTAAATACCCTCAAATATTTTTGGAGAAAATTATGAAATATGATATTATCGTTGTAGGTGGTGGGCATGCTGGTATTGAAGCATCATTGACCTGCGCAAGAATGGGTAAAAAAACCCTACTTATAACTATGTTAGTTGAACAAATTGGAGCTGCTTCATGTAACCCTGCAATAGGTGGACTTGCAAAAGGACACTTAGTAAGAGAACTAGACGCATTAGGTGGTGAAATGGGTCTATGTACTGATGCTACGGGTATACAGTTTAGAATCCTAAATGCTTCAAAAGGTGCAGCAGTTCAAGGAAGTCGTGCACAAATTGATATGGATGAGTATCGACACTATATGAGAAAAGTTTGTCACAACACACCTAATCTTGAAGTTTATCAAGATGAAGTAAGTGAACTTCTAATAGATGAAAACAAAGAGGTTTATGGAGTTAAAACTAGACTTGAAGAGGAGTTTGAAGCCTCAAAAGTAATCCTAACAACTGGTACTTTTATGAAAGGTTTAGTTCATATAGGACAAAAACAGTATGAAGCTGGAAGAGCTTGGGAACTACCCTCTTCTACACTTTCAACTCAACTAAAAGAGCTTGGATTTAATGTGGGAAGACTAAAAACTGGTACTCCTGCTAGAATTGATGGAAAAACTATAAACTTTGAAAATATGGAAATGCATGGAGGAGATATAAATCCAGCACCTTTTTCATTTAGAACAGATAAAGAGAAGTTTAATCCTACACAGTATCCGTGTTATATAACTTATACAAATGAAAATACTCACCATACAATCAAATCAAACTTTGATAGAACTCCTTTATTTACAGGACAAATAAAAGGTTCAGGTCCTAGATACTGTCCAAGTATTGAAGATAAAGTAAATAGATTTGCACAAAGAGATAGACACCAGTTATTTCTAGAACCACAAACAGCAATGTGTACAGAATACTATATAAACGGACTTTCAACATCACTTCCTATTGATGTTCAAAAGCAGATGATTCACTCTATTGTTGGACTTGAAAATGCAAAAATCATAAGATATGGATATGCTATTGAGTATGATTATGTGGATCCTACTGAGTTAAAACATACACTTGAAACAAAAAAAGTAAAGAACCTTTACAATGCAGGTCAGATAAATGCAACTACAGGTTACGAAGAAGCTGCTGCTCAAGGACTAATGGCTGGAATTAATGCTTGTTTAGCAATAGATGAAAAAGAGCCATTTGTACTAAGACGTGATGAGGCTTATATCGGAGTTTTAATTGATGACTTAGTTACAAAAGGAACAAATGAGCCATATAGAA
Source organism: Arcobacteraceae bacterium (assembly GCA_041694355.1). Lineage (GTDB taxonomy): Bacteria > Campylobacterota > Campylobacteria > Campylobacterales > Arcobacteraceae > Arcobacter_B. Next base: position 14,769 of record JASMTK010000119.1, read on the forward strand.
TGTTCACAAGTAGAGCTGAATATAGACTTCTTTTAAGAGAGGAAGGTGCAGATTTAAGACTTAGTCCGTATGGATATAAGTTAGGACTTATTAATAAAGAGACTATTGATAAAGTAAACTTCAAACAAAAAGTTATAGACGAAGCTGTAGAATATATGAAAAATGAGTGGTTCACATCAAAGAAAGAAAATCTTGAGCTACTTGAAAGATTAGAACAAGATAAGATTAAAGATAGAGTTCTACTTATCGATATTATGGGAAGAAGCACTATAAAGCTTGAACATTTTGATGAGTTTTTACCTCAATTTAAAGAGTTATCTGACTACTTAAAAGAACAGATTTTAGTAGAGGCTAAATACTTTAGATATGTGGAAAAACAAAAGAAGCAGATTGATAAAATGAAAAGAATGCTAAAACTAAAAATACCTGAAAATTTTGATTATCAACAAATCTCAGGCTTATCAAATGAAGCTATAGAAAAGTTAGAGAAGTTTAGACCACCTACTCTTTTCAATGCAAGTGAGATTTCAGGAATCACACCTGCTGCTATTGATGTGATTCATATGTATATGAATTTGAAAAGAGAAGAGTAGCCTCTTGAACTACTCTTCTTATTTTACCAATTAAATAAAGGGGTTAATATGAAAACTTATGACTTGATAATTATTGGAGGAGGAAGAGCTTCCAATCTTGCAAAAAAAGTTGGTAAACTAGGAAAAAAAGTTGCACTTATTGAAAAAGCAAGCTTAGGTGGCACTTGTGCAAATAAAGGCTGTGTTCCCTCAAAGCTACTTATTGGTTATGCTGAAGTTATAAGAACAATCCAAGAATCAAAAAGACACTTTGTAAATAGTGAAATAAAAAGTATTGATGTGGAAAAAATCTTTAAAACCAACAATGAGTTTATTGCTGGTGTTGATGAAAGTTATAAATCAAAATTGGGTGAAAATGTTGATTTATATAGGGCAGAAGGCTTTTTTAAATCAAATAAAGTTGTTCAAGTTAACAATGAAGAGTTAACAGCCCCTAAGATTATAATTGCCACAGGAACATCTCCTAAAAAGCCACCTTTTCAAAAGGCTTGGACAAGTGATGATGTATTTCCTTTAGATAATATTCCAAACTCTATTACTATAGTTGGTTCGGGTTTTATTGCTTGTGAGTTAGCTAATGTATTTGATGCTTTAGGAATCAAAACAAAACTAATAGTTAGAAGTGATGAACTTCTATCAAATGAAGATGAAAACATCAAAGAGATTTTTAAAGAGCAGTTTACACAAAAAGTAGAAGTGAAGTTTAATACAACAGTTGAAGATGCTACTTATAAAGATGGTAGCTTTAATATCACGCTAAAAGATAAAAACAATAAAGAAGAAAGTTATAATAGTGAAGCTTTATTATATGCAATCGGAAGAGAATCAAACGCCAAAAGTCTAAAGCTTGAAAATACCTCTATAGAAGTTGATGAAAAAGGATTTATTAAAAGAGATGAATACTTTGAAACCAATGAAAAAGGAATATACGTTGTAGGTGATGCAGCAGGAAAATATATGCTACAACACGCTGCTGCTTATGAAATGAACCATCTATTTAAGTATTTGTATGAAGATGAAAAAAAACCTTTAATCTTTAAGTATATGCCACATGCTGTTTTTACTGATCCAGAGGTTGCAAGTGTTGGGCTGACTACTAAACAAGCAGAAGATGAAAACTTAGACTTTGTAACTTCAAAAACCACTTGGCAAGCTAGTGCAAAGGCTCAATCAACAAAACTAAAATACCCTACTACAAAGTTTATAGTAGATACAAATTATAAAATTCTAGGTTGTCATATGATAGGACCTCAAAGCTCTACTATGATACATCAAGTTTTGACAGTAATGCATATAGATAACGATATTAGACACTTAAAAGAGATGTTATATATCCACCCAGCTTTAAGTGAGTCACTTCTACCTGCCTCTATTAATGCAATAAAGTTAATAGAGGAAAGAGATGCACAAAATTAGTTTAGTTATTATATTTTTCATTCTATTTTCAAAAAGTACCCTATTTGCAAATAGTAATACAAATATCTCCTTTGAGGGAGATATTCAACCCATATTAGACAATAGATGTGTAGTTTGTCACTCATGTTACAACTCACCTTGTCAGCTAAAACTAAGCTCCTTTGAAGGACTTAAAAGAGGTGCTACAAAAAAAGAGATTTATGAAAATAGAATAAATCCAGCTTCACCCTCAAGACTTTTTATAGATGCAAACTCAAAAGAAGAGTGGGAGAAATTAGGCTTTTACTCTATATTAAAAAACTATGACAACAATAATATCATGTCTAAACTACTTGAACACAAACAGCAAAATCCTAAAAATATAGGAAAATATGCCCCAGAAACAGATGATTTAACGTGTAGTAAAGATATGGATGAGTTAGATAAATATTTAAAGAAAAACCCTAATCATGGGATGCCTTATGGTTTTCCTCCTATTAGTAAAACAGAGCATAAGCTTTTAACTACTTGGCTAAAAGGTGATATAATTGATGATAGAAAAGAGCCAAAAACAAAGTCTAAATTAATAAAAGAGTTTGAAGAGTTTTTAAATAATCAAGATATTAAGTACCAAGTTACCGCAAGATATATCTATGAACATCTTTTTTTAGCTCACATCAAATTTAAGGACGATGACAATTTTTACTCACTTGTTAGAAGCTATGATAAAAATGGTTCAGATGTAGTTAAAACAAGAGTACCATATGGAAAGCCTAAAAAAGAGTTTTACTATAAATTTAAAAGAATAAAATCTACAATTGTTCATAAGACACATATGGTTTATAACTTGAACAAAGAAAAATTACAAAGATATAAAAAACTATTTATAGATAAAAAGTGGCTAGAAAAGCCATATATGCCTAGTTATGATTCTAAAGTTGCTTCAAATGCACTTACTGCATTTAAACAAATTCCTTTAAACTCAAGATATCTTTTTATGCTTGATAATATTCACTACTTTATTATGACATATATTAGAGGTCCAGTTTGCAAAGGTCAAGTTGCTTTAAATGTTATAAATGATCACTTTTGGGTTGCTTTTAAAAAGCCTGAGTATGATTATACAATCAAAGATAAAGATTTTATAAACAACAACTTAAAAAACCTATCCCTACCAAACGAATATGGAGGTAATAGTGGGATTTTAGATGTATTTAGTATTTACAAATATAATAATGTAACAATAGATTATTACAAAAACAAAAACAACCTTTACAAAAAGTATGGAAATATTTTAGGTCTAAACACCATCTGGCAAGGTAACCATTTAGGAGAGTCTAACAACGATGCGATACTAACTATCTATCGTCACTTTGATTCATCATCAGTTCACAAAGGTGCTTTAGGTGATATTCCTAAAACAATGTGGGTGATTGATTATCCTTTGCTTGAAAGACTTTACTACTCACTTGTAGCTGGATTTGATGTATATGGAAATATCCAACACAAAGTCCTTGTAAGAAAATATATGGATAGATTAAGAATAGAGGGTGAAAGTAACTTTTTAGAATATCTTCCAAAAGATAAAAGAAAAAAGATTTTTAATAGCTGGTATAAAGGCAGCCTTGCAAAACATCTAGTGACTTACACACCATCAAACTCAAAGTCTACTTTAGATTATGACTATAATGAGTTTGTATTAAATCTTTTAAAACATACAAAAACCCCAAAAGATAGAATCAATTTTATTAATAAAAATACTAAGTTTGATAAGAAAATTAAAAATTATGAAACAAAAGAACAGATTGAGTATGCACTAAAAAACATCACTTTTAATAACAATATTAAAAAGTTTAAAAAGTTTTCAAGTAACAACTTTAATCTAGCCTATATTAGATTTAAGATGAAAGAAAAAGATTTTGTTTATACAATGGTTATAAATAGATGGCATGATAGTGTTGCTTTTTTGTTTAATGAAGAGGCAAGATTAGATATTACAAAAGATAAAATTAATTTTATAGAAGGATTTATAGGCTCATATCCTAACTATTTTGTAGTTGTAGAACAAGATGAAATAAATGAATTTTTCAAAACCTTAAGAGGTCAAGTTGATGAAGATAAACTCTCAAAATTCTTTATAAACAGAAATAATAAAGACTTTTGGAAAGTATATGATTGGTTTCAAAATAGATTTAATGAATCAAACCCAATCAAAGCAGGTCTATTTGATTTAAATAGATATTATGAAAAGAGCATAGAGTAATAAACTCTTGCTTATCATATTATATTAACTAATTTTATTAATATAAATTTAACCTTTTCCTTTGTAATTTTCTTGTATACTAAATGTCTTAATACATACAAACATTTATAAAGGTTTAAATATGCAAGTTTATTTATATGCTAGAAGTGGTCATCAAGTTGGATTGGAAGCTGCAAAAAGATGTGCAGCTGTTGCAAGTGAATTAAAAGAGTTCGAACCTATTTTATGTACTAGTGACTTTAGAGCTGGTGCTTTTGCCAAGGAGTTACTTGGTATAAAAAAATATGTAAATATAGATGTGATAAGAAATCTTTACAATATTATGGAAAGAAACGATATTCTTATTTATAACTCAGATGAAACAAATGAGATTATGAAAGAGGGTATGAATGAATACTGCTCTTTAGTATACAATCTTGATGAGATGGGAAAAGTATTCTATGATGCATCCCTTTATAATCAAAATACTCCTACAAATGATTCAAAAGCTATATTTTTTGGAGATGATGATTATAATAATATCTTTTTAGAAGAGATAGAAAATTGTAACTCTACTTATGATATGAACCTACTTATGGGGCACTACTTTTTCTTAGGAAATGAAAAAGTATTTAAAAATCACTTTAATAAGATAATTGATGAAGAAGAGTATGTGGAGACTGTAACAGAAACTAAGTATCTATTAACAGGTTCTATTCAAACTGCAATTGAGTCATTAGCTAGTGGAAATTCTCCTGTACTATTTAAAAGAGAAGATAAATCTTATGATGAAGAGTTAATAAAACAGCTTCAAATACCTACTATAGAAACAAAAAGCTTAGATGAAACAGTTGCTTCATTTGAGACTATTATAGAGTCATACCCATCTGTAAAAATACCTGAAAACACTTCAATACAAAAGGCTAAAGAAGAAATTTCAAAAAAAGTTGAAACTTTTAATTCCCTAACAAATGGGTAAAAATGAATACTCTTTCATAGTATAAGCATTCCTTATGGATATTTATGTTTTTCATAAGGAAGCTTTATATATAATTAAAAATATTTCAATAAGAAAGGTTTTACCGTGAAAGCGAAAAACGAACATTTAAGTAAAACTCCTTATAGAATCAAAAGATATTATGGATATGTAATTGCAACAATTTTATCCCTTAGTATTCCTTTTATTACTATTGGAGGAAATCATATTTTCTTACTATCTTTTGATAAAAAACAGTTACACCTTTTTGGTACAGCATTTGATATGCAAGAACTTTATTTAATGCCCTTTTTACTAATGCTGCTATTTTTAGGTATTTTTGCTGTTACATCTTTAGGAGGTAGAGCATGGTGTGGTTGGGCCTGTCCGCAAACTATCTTTAGAACTGTATACAGAGACTTAATTGAGGGAAAACTATTAGGTCTTAGAAGAATCAAAAATAAACAAAAAGAACCAGATTGGAGTAAGCCCTCAAACGCTTCAAAAAGAGTAGTAGGAATAATTCTTTGGTCTATTTTATCATTAATAGCAGCCTCTAACTTTATGTGGTATTTTGTTCCGCCTGAAGACTTTTTTGCTTATATCCAAAATCCAACAGAACATATGTTCTTAATTGGTTTTGTATTAGCTATTGCAGGTTTTTTAATTTATGATGTAATAATTTTGAAAGAGAACTTCTGTGTTTATGTATGTCCTTATTCAAGAGTTCAATCTGTACTTTATGATGATAATACTTACCAAGCTATTTACTCTACAAACAGAGGTGGTGATATTTATGATGACAATAAAGAAAAAATCATCTTCAAAGCAAAAGATTTGCCAAATGAAACAGATGAGTGTACAACCTGTGAATCCTGTGTAACTGTATGTCCTACGCATATTGATATTAGAAAAGGTTTACAGCTTGAATGTATTAACTGTTTAGAGTGTGTAGATGCCTGTACAAAAGTTATGGGGAAACTTGGAAAACCATCATTGGTTCAATGGACAAGTACAAATGAAATAAAACACAATAAACCAACAAAGATGATTAGAAAACAAACAATAATGTATGCTGTAGCATTACTTGTTGTTTTAGGTTTACTATTCACAATGGGTGGAAAAAAAGAGTATATGCTTTTAAATATCAATAAAACTACTCAACTTTATAAAGTAAAAGAAGGGAATATTGTAAGAAATAACTTTATTTTCTTATTCCAAAATACTGGAAATGAGCCTTATACTTACGACTTAGAAGTAGTTGGTAGAGATGATATTACAATTGAAAGATTTAAACCATTCACTCTTCAACCAGGTAGAAAAAGAAAAAAAGTAGTTATCTTACAAACTGACAAAATTTTAGTAGATGATAACTCAAGAGATACACCTATAACTGTTCAATTAAGAGCATTTGCCAAAGAAAACCCTGAAAAGGTAAATGTTTTAAGAGAAGCAGTATTTATCTACCCAAGAGCTGATAAATTAAAAAAATAATTTTTTAGGAAAGTTGGATTAAATCCAACTTTTCCCTCTACAATTAATTCAAGCTTAACTTACATATCAACAACTTTTAGATAAAATCGCGAAATATTATTGACTATTTAAATTTGGAGTATTATTGATGACTAAATTCATTTTTGTAACGGGTGGGGTTCTAAGCTCACTTGGTAAGGGGATCACCTCTGCTTCTATTGCAACTATCTTAAAACAATCAGGATTTAAAGTAAGTATGTTAAAAATTGACCCTTACTTAAATGTTGACCCAGGTACTATGAGTCCCCTAGAACACGGTGAAGTTTTTGTAACAGCAGATGGTGCTGAAACTGACTTAGACTTAGGAAACTATGAAAGATTTATTGACACAACTTTAACTGCTAAAAACTCTTTTACAACAGGACAAGTTTACCAAAGCGTAATTAAAAGAGAAAGAGAAGGTGGATATTTAGGTAAAACTATTCAAGTAATCCCTCACGTTGTAGATGAAATTAAAGATAGAATCTACGATGCAGCTGATGAACACGATTTTTTAATCATTGAACTTGGTGGAACAGTTGGGGATATTGAGGGATTACCTTTTATGGAAGCAATTAGAGCTATTAGACATGAGCTTCCAAAAACAAACACTATGAATATTCATGTAAGTTTAATTCCATACATTAAAGCAGCTGGTGAACTTAAAACAAAGCCAACACAACACTCAGTTCAAGAGTTAAGAAGAATCGGTATTACTCCACATATGTTAGTTTGTAGAACAGAAAAAGAACTTCCTAAAAATTTAAAAGATAAATTAGCCCTATCATGTGACATAGATAGAAATGCAGTTATTGAAGCTGGTGATGCCCAATCAATTTATCAAGTGCCATTACACTTTATTAAAGAGGGTATTTTAAATCCATTATCAGACCACTTTAACATCAAATTTAAACCAAATATGACTAAGTGGGATACCCTAGTAAAAAATATTTTAGTTCCTCAAGAAGAGACAACAATCGCATTTGTTGGTAAATATTTAGATTTAAAAGAGTCATACAAATCACTAATTGAAGCTTTAATTCACGCAGGTGCTCACCTAAATACAAAAGTAAATATTCACTGGTGTGATAGTGAAAAAATTGAAGACAATGGAGCCTATGAAGTTATAGGAAACTCTGATGCTATTTTAGTTGCAGGTGGATTTGGGCATAGAGGTGTAGAGGGTAAACTTGAAGCTATTAAATATGCAAGAGAGAATAAAATCCCTTACCTTGGTATTTGTCTTGGTATGCAGTTATCAGTTATTGAGTATGCAAGAAATGTTTTAGGAATTGAAGAAGCAAACTCAATTGAGTTTGATCCAAATGCAACTGAGCCATTAATTTACTTAATTGACGAATTTATGGATCAAAGTGGTAATAAACAGTTAAGAACTCACAAATCACCAATGGGTGGAACTATGAGACTTGGTGAGTATCCATTTGAACCATTAAAAGGAACTAACCTACAAAAAGCTTATGGAAAAGAAGAGATTTATTACGAAAGACATAGACATAGATATGAAGCAAACCCAACATATAAAGAGAGATTAGAAAATGCTGGTATGATTATCTCTGGTCAATCAAATGGGTTAATTGAAGCAGTTGAAATCAAAGATCATCCTTGGTTTGTAGGTGTACAATTCCACCCTGAATTTACATCACACTTAGAAACACCAAATCCAATAATATTAGAGTTTGTTAAACAAGCAAATAAAAAAGATTAATGTCTAAAATAACAAAAACTAGACTATTTGAAATATTATCAGCAAGGCATATTAATAATCCCTATTCACGCCTTGCTAATATCCCCTCACCTGATAACTTTAAAGATATAAAAAAAGCCACAAGTAGAATTAAAACTGCTATTTTAAACAATGAACAAATAACTATAGTTGGTGACTATGATGTGGATGGTGTTGTATCAACAACAATTATGTTAGACTTTTTTGAGAAAATTGGTTACAAAGTAAATCATATAATACCTAACAGATTTGAGCATGGATATGGACTCTCTACAAAGATTGTAGATATGATTGAAAGTGGTCTTGTAATTACAGTTGATAATGGAATCTCAGCAGTACAAGCTGCTAAGAAACTAGCAGCTAAGAAAATTGATTTGATTATTACAGATCATCATACAGTAGGACAAGAACTACCCCCTGCACTAGCAATAATAAATCCAAAACAAGATGATTGTACCTTTGAGTTTAAAGATATATGTGGTGCTCAAGTGGCTTGGTACTTATGTGCAGCAATTAAAAAAGAGATGAACCTTGATATTAATATGGGTGAGTTTTTAGACTTATTATCAGTTGCTATTATTGCTGATATTATGCCTATGACAGCACTTAACTATACAATGGTGAAGCAAGGACTTAAAAAGATTAAAAGTTCAAAAAGGGAAGCCTTTAAAAAGATAAATGAAATAATGCCAAAAGATATTTTAGTATCTGATGATGTAGGCTTCTTTATAGCTCCTAAACTAAATAGTGCAGGACGGATGGAAGATGCTTCAATAGCACTATCTTTTCTTCTTTCAAAAAACTCTTTTGAAGCAAATGACTCACTACAAATGCTAGAAGAGTTAAATAACTTTAGAAAAACTTTACAAGAAGAGATTTTCCAAAAAGCACAGATAGCTTCTAATGATAGTGATAATGCTATTGTAGTTTGGGGTGAAGATTGGCATGAGGGAGTTATTGGGATTGTTGCGTCAAAGATATCAAATAAGTTTAAAAGACCAGCATTTATCTTTTCTATAACAAATGGTATCGCTAAAGGAAGTGCAAGAGCAAATGGTGAAGTAAACTTATATGATTTAATTACAAAAGCCTCCTCTTTACTTTTAGGCTATGGTGGACATAAAAATGCAGCTGGTTTGTCCCTAAAAGAAGAGAATTTAGAAGAGTTTAGAAGAGTTATCAATAAACAACTTGAAAACAAAGAAGAGCTTCTTCATACAGATCCAGAAACATTAGGTGAATTAGATGTGGCTTCTGTTGATTTAGACTTCTTATCTATTATTGAACAGTTTGAACCTTATGGCTTACAAAATCATAAGCCCATATTTAAAATCTCAAATGCAAAGCTTTTAAAGTATGATTTAATTGGTAGAGATAAAAATCATTTAAAACTAATTTTAAATCGTCAAGGAGTTGTATTTGAAGCTTTAAAATTTAATGATTCAAATACAGATTTTAAAGAGAATCTAGACTTAATAGTTTCTCTTAACAAAAATGAGTTTAGAGGTGAAGTTAATATCCAGTTTTTAATTCAGGATATACTATAAAGTAAGATTAGGCCTTAAAATAAGCCTTTCTTTCTCTTTTCCTTCTAAGCCTAAAATCTCTTCATCTATTGCAGTTCTTTCATGAGAAGATGCGAGAATATTACCATTATTGATATTAATTAACTTAATAAAAACATTTAAACTCTTTGAAGAGATGGCATACGTTCCTACAACTGCATAGTTTGTTTGTATTGTATTAGATAAGATTTTATTCTTATCTCTTATTAAAACATTAAAACCATTTTCTCCTAGTCTAAACTCTTTTCCAAACTCAATCTCTTTTACAATGATATTTGAAGAAACAAGTTTATCTTTTAACATATTTGATAATAAAAAACCTAATTGAGAACGATTTTTTAGATTATCGATATTTACAAAATCTGATACTAATACAACTTGATTTTCACTTACTACATTTTTAATCTTTTTACCTGACTCATTTACTAACTTCGAAACTAAAGAATCAAAATCGTTTGCACCATCAAGAGGATTTTTATATTGGGAAATTGTACATGAAGTTAAAATAAGTGTGATAAAACCTAAAAGCAAAAAAGCCCTTAGATTCTTAATAAAAGAGGAAATCATTTTTTAACTATTATTCTTCTATGATTTTTACTGTTCTTGCAGGTTTACAATCACCAAACATCATACAATCACTTACTTTCCCATGATTATATGTAGCTCTTGCACTTGTGATAATTCTACCAGTGATATTATCTATAACTCTTGCATTTAAAATAACTTTTTTAAATTGTCTTGAGTAAGTACCTACAACAACATAAGTATTTGGTGTTTTACCTTTCATTTCTCTTACTTTTCTTGTAATAAAATACTCACCTTGATCATTAACAGAAACACCTAACTGACCTCTAAACTCTATAATATTAAAACCTCTATTTGATAGTTCATTGATTAAACTTTCACTAACAATTCTACCAAACTCTGTAGTTTTCTTAAATTGATCAAGTCTTACAAAAGAAGTGATAATTACAGGTTTGTTTGTCATCAACTTTTGATTTCTCATCATTTGTGTAGCTAATGAGTTTATTGTTCCTTCTAGTGTTCTTTGCTTTGTAATAAATCTCTCTTTATCATTTGCAATTTTCAAATACTCTTTTGTAAGTTGTACATTTTCATCTGTCTGTTTTAGATGACTGTTATTTGAATACTTTGAACCTGTATTTGTAGTTTGTGTAGAGTTATTGTTTAAATTTTTTTGATAATTCTGGCACCCTGAATAAAAAACTGAAACAATAGCTACAACAAAAATCCTAAAAAAAGTCTTCGACATAAATTTCCCCTTGATATAATTGTTTAAATTTTATTTAAAAACAGCTTATAATTTCTTGAAGATACCCGTAAAATAGTTCATATTGAAACCTATTTTTCAACCTGTGAAGTAAATATGTTATTTATTTGTAATCAAACTGTCATAGAATTTTGCCATGAAATACAAAACTATTTTTATATCTGATATACATTTGGGTACTAGGTTTTCAAAGGCTAAGGAGCTTTTGAATTTTTTAAAACATAATGAGAGTGAAAATCTTATTTTAGTAGGAGATATTATAGATGGATGGGCTATAAAACGAAAGTTTGTATGGCCACAAACTCACTCTGATGTTATTCAAAAAGTTTTAAAAAAAGCTAGAAAGGGCACAAATGTTCATTTTATCACTGGTAACCACGATGAATTTTTAAGGCCTTTTGTACCTTTGATTTTAGGTAACTCTTTAAATATTTCAAATGAACTTGACTATAAATCCATAAATGGAAAAAAATTTTATATAACCCATGGAGACTTTTTTGATTCTATTACTATGACAAAAAAATGGCTTGCTATTTTGGGTGACTATGGTTATGATTTACTCTTATATTTAAATGCTTTTTTAAATTTTCTTAGAAAAAAAATAGGAATCAAAAAATACTGGTCCCTCTCTAAATATGTAAAAGATAGCGTAAAATCATCAGTATCTTTCATAAATGACTTTGAATCAGTACTTTCAAATCATGCTAGAAATAAGGGTTATGATGGTATTATTTGTGGACATATTCATAAAGCAGAGATTAGACAAATTGATGGTATTGATTACTTAAACTGTGGTGATTGGGTAGAGAACTGTACTGCGATTGTTGAAACTTATGATGGTGAATTTAAGATTATAGATTGGTTAGATAAGCATTGATAAAAAGTAGTTTTACAGATAAAAAATTAGCAATATCTTTAGGTGGTGGTGCAGCAAGAGGTGCTTTTCATTTAGGTTTCTTACACTTTTGTGAGCAAAATGGTATAGAGTTTCAAGCTTATAGTGGCTCTTCTATTGGCAGTATTATAAGTGCTTCCCATGCAAGTGGAGTTTTAGCAAAAGAGTTATTGGAACTTTTTAATAGTAAAGATACAAAAAATCTAATCAGATTTAACTATTTCAAAAATGGCTTATTTAAGATACAAGACGATTCAAAAGTTTTAGATAAATTTTTTCCCATAAAAAGACTTGAAGATATTAACAAACCTGTTTATGTAAATGCTTATGATCTAAAAAAAAGAGAATTACACTATTTTAAAGAGGGTGACACTGCTACCTTATGTAAGGCATCTAGTGCATTAATTCCACTATTCAAACCAATTGCATATAAAAATATGTATCTAATAGATGGAGGTTTATTTGATAACTTACCAATAAAACCTTTATTGAATAAAGATTATCATATTTTAAGTTTAGATTTATTTCCTAGCAAAGCAAAAAGTTCAATTGAGCAAAAAACAAACCTCATCAAACCTTTAAAAAAGAAAATGTTCACCCAATTATATGAAAATAAAAAATTTTCAAAAGAACATACAGATGAATATATCACCACTATTAAGCTTTTAGAGTTCTCTTTATTTACCTTTGATGAAATACAAGAGTGTTTTTGTCTTGGTTTTAAAGAAGCTGAAAACTTTTTTTTAGATATAATATAAAATATTTATAAACAAAATTTTTAAAGAAAAGATTATATTATGTCAGATACACCAGAATTTACTCATTTACATTTACATACAGAATATTCACTTTTAGATGGTGCAAATAAGATTAAACCTCTAGCTAAAAAAGTAAAAGATTTGGGTATGAAATCAGTAGCAATGACCGACCATGGTAATATGTTCGGAGCTATTGACTTTTACAATGCCATGAGAAATGAAGGGATTAAACCTATTATAGGAATGGAAGCTTATATTCATAACAGTGATGAGCTTTCAGATAAAACAAATAGGCAAAGATTCCACTTATGTTTATATGCAAAAAATGACACAGGATATAAAAACCTGATGTATTTAAGTTCACAAGCTTATATGTATGGTTTTTATTACTATCCAAGAATCAATAAAAAACTTCTAAGAGAAAACTCTGAGGGCTTAGTTTGTTCTGCTGCTTGTTTACAAGGTGAAATAAACTGGCATCTAAATACTAACAATGATAGAAATGTTAGAAATGGTGCAAAAGGTTATGAAAGAGCAAAAGAGATCGCTTTAGAGTACAAAGAGATTTTTGGAGATGATTTCTATTTAGAGATTATGAGACACGGAATTGAAGATCAACACTTCGTTGATGATGCTATTTTAAGAATTGCCCATGAGACAGGGATAAAAGTAGTAGCTACAAATGACACACACTACCTAAATCCAAAAGATGCCGATGCACATGAGGCCTTTATGTGTATTGCAATGAATAAACTTTATGATGATCCAAATAGATTAAGACACTCAGTTCATGAGTTTTATTTAAAATCGCCAGAACAAATAGCAAAACTTTATGCTGATATTCCAGAAGCTATTGAAGCAACACAAGAGATTGCTGATAAATGTAACTTAGAGATAAAACTAGGAAACCCAACACCTCCAAACTTTAAATTTACAAGGGATAAATTAAAAGAGCAAAACCAACCTATCCCTGAACCCCAAGAAGAGTACTCATTACAAAATGATATTGCACTTTTTGAGTTAGAGTGTTGGAATGGTTTAGAAAAAAGACTTCAAATTGTCCCTGAAGAGAAACACGAAGAGTATAGACAAAGGCTTCAAAGAGAGATTGATATTATTAATAGTATGAAATTCCCAGGGTATATGCTTATTGTATGGGACTTTGTTATTGTTGCTAAGAAAATGGGTATTCCAGTAGGTCCAGGAAGGGGTTCTGCTGCTGGTTCACTTGTTGCTTATTGTCTATTCATTACAGATATTGATCCTATGCCTTATGACCTACTTTTTGAGAGATTTCTTAACCCAGAAAGGGTATCAATGCCAGATATTGATATGGACTTCTGTCAAAGTAGAAGGGGTGAAATTATTGACTATGTAATTGAGCAATATGGTCGTGCAAACGTTGCTCAAATTATTACTTTTGGTAAGTTACTTGCAAAGGGTGTTATTAGAGATGTAGCTAGAGTTCTTGATATGCCTTACTCAAAAGCTGATGCCATGGCTAAACTTATTCCTGATGAGTTAGGAATAAACCTTTCAGACTCATGGGATAAAGAACCAAAAATCAAAGAGTTATGTGACAAAGACCCTTTAGCAAAAAGAGTATGGGAATTTGCTTTAGCACTTGAAGGCCTAAATAGAAATGCCGGAACACACGCAGCTGGAGTAGTTATTTCAAATGAAGCTTTATGGAAAAAAACACCCTTATTTAAACCAAGTGGACTAGATACACTAGCCACTCAATATAATGGTAAATATGTTGAAGATGTTGACTTAATTAAGTTTGACTTTTTAGGACTTAAAACACTTACTGTTATTGAAGAAGCTAATAAACTAGTTGAAAAAAGACATGGAAAGAGAATCGATTTTATTACTACAGATGTGAATGATAAAGGTGTTTATGATCTTATTCAAACAGGTAATACAATTGGACTATTCCAGATTGAATCTGATGGTATGCAAGATCTTTGTAAAAGACTAGCTCCTTCAAGATTCGAAGATATTATTGCCGTACTTGCCTTATATAGACCAGGTCCAATGGAGTCAGGGATGCTTGATGACTTTATTGAAAGAAAACACGGTCGTGCTAAAATTGACTACTTTTATGATGAGTTTGAAGAGGCTTTAAAACCAATACTAGAAACTACATATGGGGTTATTGTATATCAAGAGCAAGTAATGCAGATTGTACAAACAATCGGTGGTTTCTCACTTGGTGGCGCAGACTTAGTAAGAAGGGCAATGGGTAAAAAAATCCAATCTGAGATGGATAAACTAAAAGGTGAGTTTGCAGATGGTGCTGAAGAGAAAGGCTATACTAGAAAATATGCCGAAGAACTTTTCGATCTTATTGTAAAGTTCGCAGGATATGGTTTCAACAAATCTCACTCGGCTGCTTATGCTTTAGTAACGTTCTATACATCTTACTTAAAATGTTACTATCCAGCAGAATTTATGGCTGCTTTATTAACTCTTGAGAAAGACAATACAGATAAAGTTGTAAAGTATGTTGATGAAGTAAAAAGATTAGGCTTAGATCTATTCCCACCTGATGTAAATAAATCAGATTTAGTTTTCTCTGCTAAAAAAATTGATGGAGAAGAGGTAGTTATGTTTGGTATGGGTGCCATTAAAGGTGCTGGTGATGTGGCTATTAAATCTGTTTTAAAAGCAAGAGAAGAAGGTGGTGATTTTACTGATTTAAGTGACTTTATTTCTAGAATTGATGGAAGTAAAGTAAATAAAAGAGTTATAGAGTCCTTAACAAAAGCAGGTGCCTTAGACTGCTTTGGATACTCAAGAAAATCTTTGCTAGAACAAATAGAACATATAGGTGAAACAGTAGGAAATGTTGCAAAGGCTAAGAAAATGGCAACAGGTTCTCTTTTTGGTGATGATGAGGAGTTAACAAGAATTGATATTGAGTTAGAACATCTAGATGAGTATGACTCAAAAGAGCTTTTAGAGTTTGAAAAAGCATCTCTTGGTTTTTATGTATCAGGTCACCCTCTTGATGAATATAGAGACCAACTAAATCAAATTTCATATACCCTTTCATCACAAATAGATGAAATTGCTGATGGATCACAAGCTTTATTTGTAGGAAAGATAGAAAGCATTACAGAAAAAATATCTAAAAAAGGTAATAAGTTTGGTATAGCTTCACTTATGGACCTTCACGGAAATATTGAATTAATGCTATTTGAAAACCGATTGAAAGAATTAGAAGATAACTTTGATTTAGATGAACCTTTAGCCTTTAAAGTAAAAGTATCAAAAGATGATCAATTTACAAGAATAAATATTATGAAAATTGAAAGCTTACAAGATGCACAAAAAGAGAAGGTAAAGACTAAGCAGATCCAAAAGCAAGAGCCACCTTTAACAGTTGCTATTCCTTTTGATGATAAAGATGAAGTTATGTATAAACTTTTTGAGATAATAGCTCACAATCAAGGAAGAAGAGAGTTTAAAGTGCTTGTTAAATCAAAACTTGCTGATATAGAGCTTGAAACAGGATTTAAGGTGACATCAAATGTTGAAAAACTAATTAGTCAAATAGAAGGGGCTTACGTAGTAGCATGACAAGAAAACATATTTTATTAACAAATGATGATGGATTTGATGCAGTTGGACTAAAAGCTTTAATAGAAGCACTAGAACCAATAGCTAAAATCACAGTTGTAGCTCCTGCAAAAAATAAATCAGCTTGTGGTCATAGTCTAACACTTGATAGACCTTTAAAACTTGATATGGTTGATGATGACTATTATAGAGTCGATGATGGAAGCCCTACTGATTGTGTTTTTATTTCATTGAATAATATGTTTGATGAAGACTTTATGCCTGATTTAGTAATTAGTGGTATTAATATTGGTGCTAATATGGGTGAGGATATTACATATAGTGGAACAGCAGCTGCAGCTATGGAAGCTGTACTGCAAGGGATCCCAGCTATAGCAATTTCACAAGTTTGTAAAGATAAATGCAATGATATAAAAGATGGATGGGATTTTCAATTAGCTAAAGATACCATAGTAAAACTAGCAAAAAAAATCTTCAAAGATGAATTTCCATTAGATAAAAGAAAGTTTTTAAATGTTAATATCCCGCCTATAAAACCAGATGAATGCAAGGGTGTTAAAATCACAAAGGCTGGTTATAGAGTCTATGGGAGTGATACACATAGGCACCACAATCCAAGAGGTGAAGAGTACTATTGGATAGGGCTACATCCTTTAGTTTGGGAAAAAAGCCATGATAGATTATGTGACTTTGAAGCCGTGAAAAACAACTACATATCAATTACTCCTACAATGTTAGATTTAACATCATATAAAGATATTGATCATTTAAGAAAATGGATAAACAAATAAAGGAAAAAAATGAATTTTACAGAATCACTACTTACTCATATTGATAAGTTAGTTGGAGTTTTAAAACCTGAAGATGAACTACAAGAGGTATTAAAAAAGAAATTTACAAAAAAAGAGTTTAAAGCTTTTGTTGCATTTGAAGAGAAAAAGAGTTTAAAAGAAGTTTGTCAAATAGTAAAAGATGATGAACAAAGAGTACAAGAACTATATAAAAATGCTTGTAAAAAAGTAAACCAAGAAAAAATCAAAAAAGATTTAATAGTAAGAGATTAATCACTTTTTGATGATTTTAAATAGAGCTTTATATAAAAGCTCTTCTCTTTTAAGTAGTCCAAAGTTTCTACTGTCCCTACTATAAGGTGTTGTTCCCTTTAGAAAAAACTTACCATTTTGTATATAATCTACTCTTTTTACCATTAACTTATTCTCTTTTCTAAAAACAACAACATCATCTTTTTTTAGATTAGTAAAACTTAGTATCTTAAAAAATAGAACCACCTCACCCTCTTTATAAAGAGGATAAAGTGAAAATCCTTCTATTCTAAGAAGTTTTAACATTATTAATTATGCAGGTACTACAATTGGTAGGTTTGGAGCATAGTTTGAGTTTACTTCTTTAGTTTCTACACCTTTTAGTTCCCAGAAGATTTCAGCAAACTCATTTACTGCATCTAGTAACTCAAGAGCTTTTTCTCTTGAAACACCTTGTCTATTTGCACTTCCAAGCATCATAATCTTATGAGCTAGTGAGTGAATCTCAGGTTTTTGTTGAACATGTGGAGGTTTAATAAAATCTCCCCAAATAATTCTAACTTCATGTTTAACTTTTTCAGCCTCTTTCTCTTTTTCAGCAACATATCTTGAGATACTATTCATATACTCTAAGCTGTCATCTTTTTGTAGGTCATTCATTAAATCAACCATTCTAATAACGCTTAATGCTGCAATCTGAGCTGCAATTGGATCATAGATCCCACAAGGAATATCACAATGTGCTTGTACATTCTCAATCTTAAACATTATTGCTCCTTTTTCTTTAGGGTTAGTTTCATCTTAAACAACAATTACTTAAAATCTGTATAAAAGAATGTAATATAATAACACAATTTCTATAATGTTTAAATGATAATAATTATCAATAATATATTTGAAGAGTAGAAGTAACCAAGTGTTACTTCTATTTAAAGCCTAATAGAATCATTCCTATAAATTTATCATCTTTATAAAACTCAATTCTAAATAAATTTCCATTTTTATTTATAGAAAACCTTTTCATGATTTCATTTTGATTTATTTTTACTCCAACTTCACTTTCAAATTTATCATTAACATAGCCAATAACATTTACTCTTAAATCTTCAATTGGTTCAATTCTAAAATCATTTTTCGCATAGACAATATCACCAAATTTTACATTTTTAGTTTTACCATCCACTTTTAATTCTATTTTTCTATCATCTTTTACTATATTAATATAATCAGGATGTAATTTAGCAAGTCTTCTATTTCCATAATGAATTATATACTCTTTTCCTTGCTTTACAATAGTCATTAATGGGTTTGAGGGAGTAAACTCAATAGTTCCATCTTTACTAATAGGGAAATATCTTAAAATACTTCTAACTTTACTAAGTGGCAACTTAATCTGCTCATCATAAAATGAAATGTATATATCGTTGTCAATTACCTCTTTTACAACTCTTGGATTAACCTCAAACCCTCTTTTAAACTCTATTCCCATTATGTTCATATACTCTTCAATAGCTAATAAATGGTAATAAACCCTTTCGTGAAGTGGTAACTGTTTACTTGCTTCATTTGCAAAGGCAGCTTTTTTATTATTTATAGCAAAATACGTAAGGGTTTTCTCCATCTCTTTATCACCCTCACGAGTCTTAGTATTTTTCACATGATATATATCTTTTTGTCTTAAAAGTTTTTTGTTAACATTTTCAACAACTTTAGTAGATATCTCTTCTAAATTACCGTAATATGGAATATCAAGTTTTGATTGGTCAATAATAGCACACTGTCCCCATCTTCTTGGAGAATACATAGAGTTAATATACTTCTTTCTATAGTAACCACTTCCATCATGTAAATTCAAAATAAGCTTTACATCTTCATCAGTAATATATCTTTTAATTCTTTGAATAGTGTCATAATCTGGATCATCTTTAGAAAGATTTGCAAATTTTCTATTCATATCCCCATAAGGCCCTCTTGATCTTTTAATAATAGAGTAAAAGTTTAGATTTGGAATAACCCAAATAGAACCTTTTGTAATATGATAATGAGTAGCAATCAAAGATGCAGCCATAAAAGCTCCTGGCTCATCACCTTGAATCCCACCAATTAGTAAAAGAGTATTATCGTCTTGTTTACCTTTTTTGATAAAATCAAAGTCATAAGTTTGAACCTCGGCATTTAAGTTTTGTAAAAAAACTAAAAACAAAAAAATTTTAAATAGTCGTAATATGCCAAGGTTCATACCTTACACCATCCTTATTATTTACAGTATATCTAACATCTACATATGTTAGTTTTCTAATCTTCCTAAATTCATCAGTTAATGCAAATCTAGATGTAAAGTTTGCATATCCAAAACCTCTTTTACCAACATCAAAATCACCTATAAAGTGATATGTATATGCAGGAGGTGCTAAAGATACAGCTGCTACAGTTATATTTCCATTTACTGAAGCAACTTTATCAAAAAACAGTTTCATCTGCTTAACAACACTTCTAATACCCGAAGTTAAAACCAGGCTATGCCCCACATCTTTTATCATTTCATTATATGTCTCTAAAGGATGACCTTTAAATAAATAGTGTCCAGTTCCTGGTACTTTATAAACCTCTTTTTTATCTATTGTGTCAGTTAGATTTGCTGTAATTCTCTTGCCATAAAAACCATGTACAGAAGGATTATAGTAAAAAATATATTCAATAAAATCTAACTCTTCTTTTGTAAACCCACCAATACTTGACACTCTTTTAGCAATTTTCAAAGCATCATCAAATCCAAGAATATTGAAATTACCATAGCCAACATAACGTTGAATCTTTGTAAGTTTTTGTCTAATACTATTGAAAGATGAAACCTGTTTCTCAGGTATATAAAAATAGTTGTGTCTAATCTCAGGGGGTTCATTAGCAAAGGCTTTACTTGACGCTGTTGTAGCACCTAATAAAACTCCTGCTTTTGTGAAGTTTAAAAAGTCTCTTCTATTCATTCTCTTAGATAACCATTTTAATATCTATATGTTCACCTAAAGTTTCATAGATACCTTTTCTATCATCTTCATTGTGAACTAATAACTCTAAAGTATAACTTTTATACTTACCTTTTTTACTCACTTTTGACTCTTCAACTGAGTGTTCCCTATCCAATATTACATCTTTTACAACTTTTTTGATGTTAATTTTTTCTAGCACTACAATTTTATACTGCCAGTTACACGGATAGTCTAATTCAAGTTTATGCTTACTTAAATCAACCATTAATCTTCCCTTTTAAAATCACCACTTTTTCCACCTGACTTTTCCTCAAGTTTTATATCAGAGATGATCATAGATTTATCAATAGCCTTAGCCATATCATAGATTGTTAAAAGTCCAACAGATGCACCAGTTAATGCTTCCATCTCAACACCTGTTTGACCATTTAGTTTTGCTGTTACTGTAAGTTTAAATCCTGGTAACTGTGGTAACTCATCAACATCACAGTTAATACCACTCAATAACAATGGATGACACATAGGAATTAAATCACTAGTTTTTTTTACTCCCATAATTGCAGCAACAACTGATGTTTGTAAAACAGGACCTTTTTTAATATTATTATCAATTATTGCATCAAAAGCTTCTTGACTCATTTGTATTGTTCCAGAAGCTACAGCTACTCTTTTTGTTTCATTTTTATTTGAAACATCTACCATTTTTGGTCTGTTATTCTCATCTAAATGTGTTAAATCCACTGCAAAAACCTTTTATAGAATTATTGGGATTATATTAAAACTTTAGTTAAATTGAAATTAAGTATATTTTAAATATAATGTATGTTCAAATTTAAAAAGAAAGTAGGTGAACTTTATATGCCAGGCATTAAAGTAAAAGAGAACGAATCTTTCGACGAAGCATACAGAAGGTTTAAGAAGCAATGTGATAGAAATCTTATTGTTACTGAAACTAGAGCTAGAAGATTTTTTGAGCCAATGACTGAAAAAAGAAAAAAACAAAAAATCAATGCTAGAAAGAAAATGCTTAAAAGATTATACATGCTTAGAAGATACGAATCTAGGCTGTAGTAATTCGTTTTATTCACAAAAGCTCGATATTTATATCGGGCTTTTTTTTATTCTACTAAATCATTACAAACAATATTTCTTCCAATTTTTTTTGCTCTATATAAACATTTATCTGCATTTATAAAAATAGTATTTGCATCTATATCTCTATTAATTATAGAAATTAACCCACAAGAAATAGTAACAACCATATGCTCTTCATTTCTTTTATGTTCTATATCTAACTTTTTAATGTCTTCTCTAATTTTATTAATATATTCAAAAGCAATTTTTTCATTTTTTGATTCAAAGAAAAGACCAAACTCTTCTCCACCAATTCTAAATAGACTGTCATTATTTCTAGCAAGTCTACCCTGAATAGTTTCAGCAATTATTTTGAGAACTTTATCACCACTATCATGTCCATAAGTATCATTATAAAGCTTAAAATTATCAACATCCAATAAAACAAAGTTTAAAATAGTTCCCTCTCTTGAAAATGTTGAAATCTTTTGAGGGAATATCTCATCAAACTTTCTTCTATTATAAATACCAGTTAATGAATCTTTATATGAAAGAGATTTTAACTCTTGATTCTTTTTATCTAATTCTAATTGATTTTTCTTAAGTTCAGTAACATCTAACATTACACCAACTAAACCTATAATCTCTCCACTATTATCTTCAACTGTAGCTTTATAAAAATAAAAAGTTCTTATCTCTTTATTTGAACACTTTACATCTCCCTCATAAACTTGTGTGCCAGGATTCTCAAATAGTTCATTATCTTTTTTATTATATAAAACTGCTAATTCATAAGGAATTACATCAGGTAATTCAAATAGATTCTTTCCTACAATTCTTTCTTTTGGAATACCTAATATAGTCTTAGAAAAAGCATCATTTGCTTTTTGATATACTCCCTTTGTATCTTTAAAGAAAACAGGATTTGGAATTGTATTTAGTAAAATATCTAAAAAGTTCTGATTATTTATAAGGATTTCTTGTAGTTCATCTATATAATTAGTTTTTTCCTCTAAAATTTTAACTTTTTCTTCCAGTTCTTCATATGTAGGTTTCATCTAGTTATCTCCTAATGGATAATAACATATATAGGCTTGAAAATAAGATTTCATAAAAATAAATATAGTAAAGGTATAAAATAAAAAAGCAGAGAAAAAGCGAGCTAAAAAAAAGCCAAACCACGGATAACTTCAGGGAGTTAAACAAGGTTTGGCTTCAAATAAATAAGTACCTTAAAAAGATAAGATCTTTTTTAGAAACAATAAATACTCAAGAGCTGGCAGCGGCCTACGTTTCCACAAGTGAAACCTGCAGTATTATCAGCGATGAAGCGCTTGACTTCCGGGTTCGGAATGGAGCCGGGTATTTCCACTTCTCTA
>JASMTK010000120.1:0-16421 GCA_041694355.1 Arcobacteraceae bacterium
TTCCATTGCTACAAGGAGAAAAATGTTGTTATATCTAAAGTCATAGACTGTAAAAAGTAAAAGATTTGAAGTTAGTACTTCAATCTTAGAAGAATATATTTTTTAGCTAAAAGCTAGTTGATATATTCATAAATTTATTATACGAGGAATTATTGATGAATAAATCAACATTTAAAGATATTTTTACATATCTAATTAAGTATCAATATTATGAAGATTATTGTGATGATGATTTTTCAAGCATTATTGATACATCTACACAACAAGCAAAAATCACAGAAAAAAATGTAAAAGCAATGACAGCTGAAGTGTATAAGTATTACAAAAAATTGAAGATAACTAGTAATACTAATACAGATAAAGTGTTAGATAAATTTGAATTATTTAATACAAAAGAAACATATTGTTTTATGATTTTACTTGAAAATATAAATGAATACACAAATGATGAAATAATTATTGAAAAAATTAAAAAATTTCCAAAATCAACATACAGAAAAGATGATCTTGTTGACGGGCTTTTTAAAGCAAGGGAATTAGTAACATTTATTGTTGAGAGTGAAAGAATAGATAATAAAGTGCTTCAAAATACAGATGAGTATATACAAGGAGTTAAAGATAAATGTATTGAGCATTCAAGTTTAGTATTTAATAAAATAGATAATAGTTTAAAACAATTAGATAAAAGAATTGATATCTATTATAAATCAATTGAAAATGAAATAAATAAGCTTAATGATGATGATTTAACTTCAGATGATGGAAATTTCTCAAAACTTGTAAAACTTATGCAAGAAGTTGCAAATGTTGAAGATAAATATATTCATATTAAAGATATGACTGCAAATAAACTATTAAATGAAGTTTATGAAACTGTAAGTGCAAAAATATGCAACATAATGAAAAAAAATGAAGAAAATATAACTAAAGAATTTCAATCAGATGTTTTGAAAAGAGCAGAAGAGATTGAAAATAAGATGAAAATATTAGAAAAGAGTATTTCTAAAAATTTTGATCATTTTAATTATAAAACTATCAAAAATTACGATGAGAAACAATTAAATAATAAAATTCTTAAAATTAATAACATTATTAATACATTTGATAAGAACATTGTAGAAAAAATAGTTTCTTTATGTTTAGAACAAATAGAGCAAATTACGCAAAATTATAAGAAGTTAGATAATAATCAAAAAATTGATTACAACGATATTAGAGATGACATAATTTTGATAAAAAAACAGATCAATTATTTAAAAAAAGAGAATAAAAAAATAATTGATGAGAAAAAAAGTAAAAAAGATATTTTAAAAAATCTACTATCTTTTAAAATAAATAAATAAATTAATAGCAAAACAAGGAGAATATTATTATGAAAGCAAAAGATATTGTTCATATTTTTAAATTCATTATAAATAATGAAAGTAAAAAAGAATTGGATATAAGTGTTGTATTTAAAGAGTATGAAGTGCTAGATCTAATTTTCGCACTTGAAGAAAAAAAGATAAATAGTACAATTGTAAATATAAAAAAATATTTAAACAAAATAAATATTTATAATAATAAAAAAGAGATTTTTCTTAAAAAACTTATGCAACTTAATGATGATGAAATTGAATGTTTACGTTTTGTGATTGACAATTTTACATTATATGAGTTTATGACTTTTTCAACAATATCAAAAAAAACTAAAAAACTAAAATTAAATTTTTCAGAAGATGCAATTTTAAATGTTGCTTCATTTTTCAATTTTTTTGAAAATACAATTCAAGATGATAATAAAAAAATGATTTATTGCACTAGCGACATTGAAAATAAAATTCATAAAGATTTAAATGATTTTGAAACAGAGATGTTAGATAAAATTAGTGATTATGAAGAAAAAATTTTTAAAAGTCTTGAAAATTTCAAAACTAAAATTGAAACTATCAATGAAAAAAAGAACACAATACAAATGAAGTTTTCAAAGTATGAAAATGCAATTAATTTAATAAAACAGTCGCAAACTAAACAAATAACATTAGAAAAAGCAGATTATGAGAATATTAAGAAAGATTTAGTGCAGATATTATCAAAAGATGTGTCAAAAATCAAAGATCAATTTAATGAAATTAAAAATGAACAAAATAATATGTTTTTAAAATTATTTGAACATAAAATTGAAACACATTATGACGAAACAATTAAAAATATAGATAATGCACATATCGCAATGAAAAAAACTTCTGCAGCATTAGTCTCATCATCTGTATCAGTCGATACATTGAATGAAATTTTAACTTTTACAAATAGTCTCAATTATGAACAATTAGAATCAATTATTGATGAAATAGAATGTGATATTTCTAAAAATGTTAAATTTAAACAAGAAATTATAGATAATAATATTCTTAATTACATTTCAAATATGAAAAAAGAATTAAACAATTTATATATAGAAAATAAAAAGAAAAAATTAAATGAACGAAAATCAATAATTGACTTTTTTTCAGAAAAAATGAGAGAAATGAATAAAATGATGAAAAAAAATGAATAAAAAAGAGAAGAAAAAGCTTGAAACTTTAATGAACACCGATGAAAGCTTAAAGAAAGTAGTTTTTTTTAGTCATAAAAAAGCATCATTTTATTTCATTAAGCTAATGCAATGAAATAATTATTTGTTTTATTAATAATTTTATGATTGATTAGTTGTATGTTGGTTTCAAAAGTTACAAAAAAAAAGAGTCTTTTCTAAGATTTCTATATATTATTTTATAGCAAAACAAGACTAAGTACATAAAATATGATTACACATTTGATGTGTCATATTGTATTTGTTTGTATTTAATTATACTAACAAATTAAAAAAAGGAGAAAAAGAAACTTTTCAGTTGGTAGCTCAGAAGCTTCTTTTTCAATGTATTTCATCTGAAATAAATATATTTATATCATATATGTTTTCAGATGTCAAGCTGAAAAAGGATTATAATGCTTGATAAAATTAAACGAAAAATAGTTAATTCAGAAAAAAAACAATTAAGTCGAGATAATTTAAGAGTTATTTTGAAAAAACATAAGCATTTACTTACAAGTGAAGAAGTTGATTTTGTAAAGAAAGAACTTGAAAAACTTGAAGATAAATCAATTTCAAGTGATTTATGTGTTTTAAAAAAGCATAAAGACTTTATGTTTTCAAAAGATGAAATTGAGAACGCAGATGAAACGAAATGGTTAGTTCAAAATATCATCCCTAGATCCACGATTGGTGTGTTCGTTGGTGAAAGTGGATCAGGAAAATCGACTGTCGTATTAGAGTTGTGTAAAGAGTTATTAAATAATAACTCTAATACATTTATATTTTTTTTGGATGGAGATATGAGTATACAGCAACTCAAGCAAAGAGATGTACATTTACTTATGAAAAAATATAATAACCGTTTTAATTATTTTGGAAAAGACTATGAACATTTTCAAGAAAAATCACAAGAATTAATTAGTGATATAGTAGCTTTACAAAAGAAAAATAGTGATAGAATTTATGTAGTTATTCAAGACTCATTATCATTAACTGCAAAGAAAAAGTTTGGTTTTATTGATACTGAAAAGCTCTATGAGAATGATAAAGAACTTCGTAAATATGGGGGAAATTCAGTGATTATACATCATACAAATAAGAATGGTGTATTTGCAGATTCTCAACATATCATGAATTTTTGTGATTATTCATTCTTTGTAAAAAGGCAAGATTTTAATTTATGTATTTTAATCGAAAAACAAAAAGCTAGTCGATTTGACATTAAAAGTTTTGCGTTTAAAGTTGATGATAGAAAAATCATTGAAAAAATTGATTTTGACATAGCAAAAATTGATAAAAAAGATATAGCATTTATCAATTATGTAAATGATGCACTTGAAGATGCTGAATTAAATCAATCGCAAATAATTAAATATCTTGAAGAAGTTAGATTTTTTTCAGAGTTTAAGATAGGAAAAACAAAAACAATGAAACTGTTGAAAGAACATTCAAAAATTGGCAACTGGAGCTATGAACAAAGAGTAGATAAAAAGAATTCTATAGTTTACTTTTTAAATAATAGTAAAAAAGCTGAAAAACTTGAAAAACTGAAAAACACAAAAGATTTTGAAGATGAAACTAATTGAGTTAAAACAAAAGAATAAAGAATGTGTATATTTTTCAGTTGACAATGTTGTTTTATTTAAAATTAGAAAAGTTAAAACAACAAATAAGTGTTTATTTGTATTTTTTGATTTCACATTCAAAAAAGCAAGATATTGTTCTTTTGAAAATCTTGAAGATGCAAGAAATGCAATAAAAAATAGATTTGATAATTATGTAAATAAATATAAAAAAGAAAGAGTAGAAAATGAGTAAGTTTTTAAGAATCAAAGATGTTTGTGAAATGACAAAAATCGCTAAAAGTACGATCTGGCTCTGGGTTAAGCAAGATAGATTTCCTCAACCGACTAAAATAAGCGCACGTGTGACGGTTTGGGATGAAGATGAGATCAAAAAGTGGATGTCTGAAAAGATAAAATAAAGTAGATTTTGTGTAAAGTTATTCAAATAATTATAACTTTACACATTAAAAATTAATTTAGAAAATAGAAAAATTGTGGGGTAAAATGTGGGGTATTTAATATTGATATTAAAAGAAATCCCTTGTTCGTCGTAATTATGTTGTATAATTCTATTCCTACTAGGGCTGCCATTTCTACATAAAACTAAAAATAACTAAATATACTCAAAAATGATACATTTAAAAATTATAATATACAAAAAAATCACCTAAAAAAATTATAAAATCCTTAAAAAAATGCTATAATAACTATAAAATAAAAATCAAGGGAGAAAAAAAAGTGTTGAGGAAAAAACTAATAGGTCATAAAAATGTTACCTTTTAAGTTTAAAACATTTTTAACGGCAGTTATGATTTTAGGCGCACAAATGGCTTTTGCCAGTGCAAACTCTGCCCCTACTATCACAAGTGAAGCAGTAACTAGTGTAGATGAAGATAGTGTATACACTTACGCTATGAGTGCAAATGATGCAAACAATGATGACCTTAACTGGTCAGTAGTGGATAAACCTCATTGGTTAATTTTAAGTTCAGAGGGAAGTAGCTCTGTATCTACTTTTGCAGATGGTTTTTCAGCTACTCCAAAAGGTATAGGAGTTGATGAAGCAACGGGAAACATATACATTGCATCTGATGATAAAAAGATATATAAAGTAACACCAAGTGGTGAAAAAGAGGTTTTTGCATCAATAGCTTCATCAAATTATGGAAATATGATTGTTTACAACGGTGAACTTTATGTTCCTTTAAATACTTCATCTGGTGATATTATTGTGAAGTATGATATTTCTGATACCTCTGGAGATGCTACTGCTACAACTGTAGCAACTAGTAGTACTAATGTTAAATATGCATTTGGGATGGCTTTAAAAGATGGTTTTTTATATGTGGCTCTTAGATCTCCTTATAAAGTTATAAAGCTTGATCTTTCTGATGATTTACCAATAACTCCTACGGATGTTATTACTGAAACAGATAATGCTCTTGTAAATAATCTTTTTGGTTTAGTTATCGATGATGCAGGCAATATTTACATGTCAACATGGAGTAATCAAACAATTGTAAAGTATGATGGAACGAATGTAACTACATTTATAGATGATACTGGAAGTAATGCAACAGATATTAAAATAGACAATCAAGGTAACTTCTATGTTAGTACAGCTGGTGGTGGTGTAAAAAAATACTCTGCAGATTTTGAAAATAATACTACTATTTCTGATGGTTTAAGTTCATGGGGAATGACTATTACAAATGCCGGTACTTTGCTTATGGGGGATAATAGTAATAATACTGATTATTCAAATTACAGAGTAGTAAAACTTGAAACTGGAGCAACTCTTACAGGAACTCCTACAAATGATGATGTGGGAGTACATGATGTAAATCTTACTGTAAGTGATGGTACAGTAACAGTACCTCATAACTTTCAAATCACAGTAAACAATGTAAATGATGCACCAACTATCACAGGTGGAGATACAAGTTTTAGTGTAGATGAAGATACAGAGTATACTTTAGACTTAAATGTTACAGATGTAGATAGTTCTGATATTTCTTGGGTTATTAAAACACAAGGTTCAAACGGTACAGCTTCTGTAGATGGAAATGGTACAAGCAACACTATCTCATACATTCCAAGTGAAGACTTTAGTGGTACTGATAGTTTTGTAGTTGAAGTTAGTGATGGAAATCTTACAAATGAAATAACTGTAGATGTTACAGTGAATCCTACAAATGATGCACCAACAATCACATCAAACCCAAGTGAGACTATTGCACAGGGTGAAAAGTACACTTATGAAGTAATAGCAACAGATCAAGAAGATGATCCAGTAAGCTTTGATGTAAATACAGATGCCTCTTGGTTAAGCCTTGGAAGTGATGGTTTTGATTTTACAAAAGTAGCAGGTGGAAATGGTTCTTATTACTGGAATAACTCTGTTGATAATGGCGATGGTGGATTAGCAACTGATGCTAAACTATATGGTTATGGTGATATTGTAAAAAAAGACAATGGTGATATCTATTTTACGCAAAACTATAGTATTAGAAAGATAAATGCTTCTGATGGAAAAGTAAATACAGTAGCAGGTTCAGGAAATACAAACTACTATACATATAATAGTGATTATGAAATAGTAGATGGAACAGCAACTGATGTAAATCTTACAAGTGCACATGTGATGAGTATCAACCCAGATGATGGTGAAATCTACTTTGCAGAGTGTGGAGTAATAAGAAAATTTGATGAAGATACTAATACTATTACAACTGTAGTTGGTAAAAACTCACAAGGTTGTGGTTACTATTATGGAGGAAGCTCAAGTTATGAAGATAGATACAAGCTTGATGCAAATAACTGGCAAGAGTCAAACTTAAGAAGTGTAAGTGACTTAAAATTTGACAATGCTGGAAATATGTATGTAAAAGACTCTTACTCACTAGTAAAGTTTGCTAAAGATGGAACAGTATCTACTATCACAAAAAGAGATTATGACCATAGTTACTCATCTAATGATAGAGTATATTTTGAAGGTTCTAAGGCTGCAAGTGAAGTAAGTAGACATGAATTACAAATAAACTACTTTGATGTTACTGATAGTGGAGTTATTTATTTTATAGGGTATACATATAAAAAGTATGATACTTCATGGGGTACTTCTTACTACTCTATTCCTATTTTAGGAAAGATAGAGGATGGAAATATTACAAAGATAAAAGATCTTGACAATGTTGAAAAAATGCAAAACAATGAGTACTATAATAATACTATCTGGTTTAATGGCTTAGAAGTAGGTGAAGATGGAAATATCTATACTATGTCAAATGAGTATGAGTATGATGATAGTTCAAGTTATTATCACTATGGGACACAAAAGAGTCATCTAGTTAAGTTTAGTAGTGATGGAACTGAACTTAGTAAAATAGAGATAAAAAATGATAGTGGTTATGTATCTATTAGCAACTTTACTATGAGTGATGATTATGATTTTTACTACTTTGATAACTCATATGATGCATCAAATCCTGGTGGAAAACTTATGAAAATAGCTCAAAAAAGTGTAAGTTTATCAGGAACACCAACTTGTAAAGATATAGGCTCATATAGTGTTGATGTAAATGCTACAGATATTCACGGAGCAACTTCAACTCAAAGCTTTACTTTAGAAGTAACAAATGTAAATGACGCACCAGAGTTTGATGATGCATCAGCAGTTGTAACAGAGGGATCATCAATTGGTACTTTAGTGACAACACTTAAAGCACAAGATTGTGATGAAGCAGATATATTTACTTATTCGATAGTTTCTGGAAATGAAGATGGAGATTTTAGTTTAGATACAACAACAGGTGAATTAAGTGTTGCAAAAACAATATCTATCTTAGAAAAGCAGTCATATTTATTAGAGATAAATGCAACAGATAAGAGTGGAGCATACAATACAGGGTATTTAACAATTGCAGTAGCAGATGCTGATTTAGTACCACAAGCTTCTAATGATGAAGTAACTACAAATGAAGAGAATAACACTACAATAAATGTTCTTGAAAATGATAGTGATGGAGATAATAATATTGATGTATTAGGATTGACAATAACTAAACAACCATCAAATGGTAAAGCTACTACCCAAGATAATGGAACGATTGTTTATGTACCAAATAAAGACTTTTTCGGTGAAGATGTGATTACTTATACTGTAAAAGATAAAACAAATCTGGTTTCAAATGAAGCAAATGCAACAATAGTTGTAAATAATATAAATGATAAACCAATAGCAGTAGCTGATGTTGTTCAAACTCCTGAAGATGTAGATGTTATATTCTTACCAATCAAGAACGATACAGATGCTGATGGAGCAAGTGATATTGCTACAATCAATATTACTACTCAACCATCAAATGGTGATATAAATGTTACAAATGGTGAAGCTACATATAGTCCAGAGCTTAACTTCTACGGAACAGATAGCTTTGAGTATACAATTACTGATGGTAATGGTACAACTTCTGAAGCTGTAAAATCATATATAACAGTAGCAGAGGTAAATGATATACCAGTTGCTTATGATGATACTATGGAAACAGATGAAGATACAAATGTTACTTTTGCTATTTTAGATAATGATTGGGATGATCACTCTATTTTAGATAGTGCTGATTCTATAGAGATAATAAAATCACCAGAAAATGGAAAAGTAGTTAAAGAAGTAAATGGAACAATAACTTATGAACCAAATAAAAACTTCTTTGGTAATGACTCATTTGAGTATGCTGCTTATGATAACAATGGTACGATGTCATTACCTGCGACAGTTCAAGTAACTATAAATCCAGTAAATGATGCACCTGTAGCAGTTGATGATAACTATACAATTGCAGAAGATACAATCGCTACATTTAATATTATTAATAATGATCAAGACGTGGAAGATAATATAACAAATGAAATTAGTATAGAAACTCAACCAGAAAATGGAAAAGTAAAGGTTCTATCTAGTGGAAAAGTATTGTATGTACCAACTTCAAATTACAATGGAACAGATACATTTACATATAATATTAAAGATGCTCAAGGAGCAGTTTCAAAAAATAATGCAACTGTAAATATTACTATCACACCTGTAGATGATATTCCTGTATTAGAGTCAATAACTGATTTAAATACAACAGAGGATTTTAATGACTTAAATATCACATTAAGTTCAAGTGATGTAGATGGAGATGACATAAACTATACAGTAAAATCATCAGATGAAAGTATTGCTACAGTAAGTATAGTAAATGGAAAAGTAGTAGTAACACCAGTTGAGAATGCATCAGGTGTTATAACTATAGAAGTAATAGCAAGTGCAAATGATAAAAATGCTACACAAAGTTTTGATATAGAAGTGGCTGAGGTAAATGATACACCAACATTTACAACAACTTTAAGTGATACAAGTATTGATGAGGATAATGGAACTATTAGCTATGAACTAAATGTAAGTGATATAGAAGCTGATGATTTAAATATCACAGTAGATTCAAATGATACAAGTATATTAACAGTATCAAAAAGTTGGGATAAGATTTTATCTCACGCAGATTATTCAAATCAATCATTGGATTTTAACTTAACAACACAAAGTAATAAAAATGGACAAGTAGCTATAACAGTTATAGTAAATGATGGTGAGTTAGAAAGTAAAGAGGTTTATACTGTAGAAGTATCACCTGTAAATGATGCACCAACTTTAGCTGATTTATCTGATCAAATCGTATATAAGAACTTTGATGATATTAATATTACATTAGAAGTAGAAGATGTGGATGCAGATACATTAGAGTATAATGTAACATCTGATGATTTAAGTATATTTGATTTAAATATCACAAATAGCATTTTAAATATTAAATCAATCGAAGGTCAAAGTGGAAATAGTGATATTAATATTACAGTAAGTGACAAAGAGTTTAGTGTATCTAAAGTATTTAACTTAAGAGTATTATCATTTGAAGATGGTGATAATGTAGAGGAAAAAGGTGAAGTTTCTCAAGACACTGATGAGAATGGTACTAAAACTACAACAGTTACAGTTCCAGATGATAACTTAAAAGTTGAAACAAAAGAAGACCAAAACGGAACAGTAACTCATGAAATAGACTTAGGTGATAAAAAAGTTGTTGCAAAAAGTGATGTAAATGGTTCAGTTGTAAATATTATAGAAGATGGTGTTCAAACAGTATTTGAAAATGTGAATACAAATGTAAAAGCAGAAGTAAACGCAACAGTAACAGGTGAAGCTTCACACGTATTAACAAAAGATGGGAAAACAACAAAAGCAGTTTCAAAATTTGTAGGAGCAAATACAAAAATCAAAGATGTAAATGGGGAAGTTGAGATAGAAACAGAGGTTTCTATAGATACAAATACAACTGTAAAAGTTATAGCAAAACAAGATGGAAGTGCAGAACATACAGTTAAAAAAGGTTCTTTAGAATCAAAAGCAGTTTCAACAGTACCAGGAGCTAATACAATAATTGATGAAAGTGGAAATGTAGATACTTCTGTTCCAACAACAAAATTAGTTGAAAATGGAAAAGTATTTGAAGCAGTTGCAATTACTGATAGTGAGGGTAATACGGTTACTAAATTTAGATTATTAAATAAAGCAACAAATACTGAAGAGGAGTCTTCTAAAACTCTATCAGATACTACAAAGTTTCCAATAGGAAGCAGTGTAGAGATAGATGAAGATACTGATGGAAAAACTCATATCCAAACAACAACACCTGTATTAGATGATGATACAAGCTTTAAAGTAGAATAGGAGAAAAGAGGTATGAAATTTACAAACAAGATTAAGTTAATTGTATTAGCTACATTATCACTTACAATCTTAGGAGGTTGTGGTGGTGGAGGAGGAAGTGATTCCTCTTTTAAAAGTGAAAGTAGCATAGATGTTGCCTCTTGTGCTGGAGCAATTTCCACTTGGACTACCGTGTCAAGTGGTGATGTGGTTACTGCATCTTCAGGTTCTCAAATAAAGTTTGACCATGATAGTGATGGAGTAAAAAAAGTTTGTGTAGTATCAGGTAGTGCTACTGTTCAATAAAAGGGTAAACAATGAAAAAAATTTTAATTAAAATAGCACTTTTATTTATAGTACTAAATATAAGTCTATTTGCAAATGAGCAAATTTTTAATTCTGTTGGAATTAATGTAGGTAAATCATATACAAATAATAGTCAAGATTATGTGAGTGGTGAGATAATTTTGGGTAATAATCCAGAACAAAATTTTGATACTGTTGAAATTTTCGCAACATTAAATCCATTAACAAAAATATGTAAAGAGTACAATATGAAACCATATTTATCTTATACATACTCTAAAAATAATGATTTAAAACATCAATACTTTTTATTTGGTGTAAATAAATACTATACTCCTGCAAAAACAAAAGTTGATTTATATGCAGGTGTTTTAGGAGGATATGGTCAAATTGATTGGGATTATGATCCTTTAAATAGTTCAATAAGTAAAAATGTAGATGCTAATAGTTTTATAGGTGGAGTACAAGTAGGGGCAACTTATCCTCTAAATAAAGAGATCTCACTTAACTTAAACACAAAGTATCTACTTCACAAGTATCAAACAAATTTAGAAGATATTTCTACAAATGCAGTTAGTGTAATAGAACACAATTACACTAGCACTATCTCACTTGGATTTATATACTCTTTCTAAAAATTTAAAGCCTTTATAAAATAGGGCTTTAAATAATTAATTATAAACATTTAGCTACACTATCTCTTATATTTTATTATTAGGAAACTGTATGGCTTCATCTATTTTTAGAGAGTATGATATAAGAGGAATCTTTCAAGAAGAATTAACTGAAAGTATTACAAAAAAAATAGGGTTTCATCTAGCAAAAAGACTTCTACTTTTAAAACCAACTGCAAAATATATGGCTGTGGGATTCGATGCAAGACTACACTCACCACAACTTAGAGACTGGCTAAGTTCAGGTATTAATAGTACAGGTTTACAAGTACTTGATATGGGACTTGTACCAACTCCAACTAACTATTTTACAAATTATGAGCAAATCGATGGATATAGTGCTGATGGATCTATTATGATTACGGGTTCACACAATCCCCCTCAATACAACGGATTTAAAATCACTTTAGATAAAAAACCATTTTTTGGTGAGGATATATATGCTTTGGGAAAAGAGATTTTAGAGGATACTCAAAACATAGAAGATAATACAAAAACCATAAAGATAAATGCAAAAGATAAGTATGTAGATTTCTTAGTAAATCACTTCTCAAAGTTAAAGCTAGAAAACAAAAAGTTTATTTTTGATTGTGGAAATGGAGTTGCTAGTGTTGGATTAAAAGAGGCTTTGGATAGATTAGGTATCTCATACAAGCTTTTATATGAAAAACCAGATGGTAACTTCCCAAATCATCACCCAGATCCAAGTGATGAAAACACACTAAAAGATATAAAAAAAGAGTTAGAAAGTGGTGAATACGACTTTGGTTTTGCTTATGATGGAGATGCGGATAGAATAGCACTATTATCTAAAAACTATAATTTCAAAGGTGATATTTTAGCTATTTTCTTTTCAAGGTTTATAGATAACCCAACAGTAATAGGTGAGGTTAAATGTAGCCAAATAATGTATGATACTATTAATACTTATGGAAAAGCTGTGATGTATAAAACAGGTCATAGTAATCTAAAAGTAAAGATAAAAGAGTTAGATGCCTCTTTTGCTGCTGAGGTATCAGGACATCTTTTCTTTAATGATAGATATTATGGTTATGATGATGCTATTTACTCTACATTTAGAGCCTTAGAGTTAATTGATCAAGGATTTGATTTTGATAAGGAGTATGAAGCTTTACCAAAAGTATATAGTACAAATGAGATAAATATAGAAGTTACAGAAGATACAAAGTTTCCACTTGTAGAAAAACTAAAACAGAGTTTAAAAAACCCACCAAGTTATCTTCCAAAAATAAAAGAGGTGATAACAGTAGATGGTATTAGAGTGATTTTTGAAGATGGTTGGGGGCTTATAAGAGCTAGCAATACAACTCCAAAACTAGTAACAAGGTTTGAGTCAAAGTCACAAGAAAATGCAAAACTATATGAAACTTCGCTTATGAAACTATTTGATGAAATAAAAAAGGAAATATAAAGATGATAAAAAAGTGTTTATTCCCAGCAGCTGGATATGGTACTAGATTTTTACCTGCTACAAAAGCAACACCAAAAGAGATGTTGCCAGTACTTACAAAACCACTTATTCAGTATGGAGTTGAGGAGGCTTTAGAGGCTTCATGTGATACTATGGCAATAGTAACAGGTAGAGGGAAAAGAGCTATTGAAGATCATTTTGATATCTCTTATGAGTTAGAACATCAAATAAAAGATACCTCAAAAGAGCACTATTTGACAGAGATAAGAAATGTAATAGATAAATGTACATTTTCATACACAAGACAAACACAGATGAAAGGACTTGGTCACGCAATACTTACAGGTGAAACACTTATAGGAAATGAACCTTTTGCAGTAATTCTTGCAGATGATTTATGTGACAATACACAAGAAAAAGGACCTGTTTTAAAGCAGATGGTAGAGCTGTATAAAAAGTATAAATGCTCAATAGTAGCTATTGAGGAAATACCAAAAGAGCATACAAACAAGTATGGAGTAATTGCAGGAGAAGAGCTAGAAGAGGGGATTTATAAAGTAAGTGATATGGTTGAAAAACCAGAACCAAAAGATGCACCTACAAATCTAGCAATTATAGGAAGATATATACTTACTGCTGATATTTTTGATATTTTAAGAACTACAAAACCAGGAAAAGGTGGAGAGATACAAATAACAGATGCTTTATTAGAGCAAGCAAAATTAGGAAAAGTAATAGCTTACAAGTTTGAGGGAAAAAGGTTTGACTGTGGTAGTGTAGACGGATTTGTAGAGGCTACTAACTACTTTTATAAAAAAGATTCATAAGGTATAGAAGTGAAGTACGAAAGAAACTTTTATCAAATCAAATCAAATGATGAGATTTTTGAAAATATAGTAGAAGAAAAAGAGCATATAGGTTATTACAACCTACCAAATCAAGATATAGGGCATATAGAAGAGTATGCAAAAACAGTAAAACAAAAAAACATAGCAGTAATAGGTATAGGTGGAAGTACACTAGGTACTTATGCTATTTATAGTTTTTTAAAAAGAGTAAACACTTATGAGAAAAAGCTTTACTTTTTAGAGTCAACTGACCCTATAGATATTGATTCAAAAATAAAAAAGCTAGATCTTGAAGATACACTTTTTATAGTCATAAGTAAATCAGGGACTACTATAGAAACTATCTCTATTTTTAAGTATATAAACTCTTTAGTAAAAGTAGATAGTAAAAATTGTGTAGTTATAAGTGAAAGAGATAGTAAGCTTTCAAACTATGCTTTTAAAAACAGCATAAAAACTTTTGAGATACCAAAAAATGTAGGTGGTAGGTTTTCAGTCTTTAGTCCTGTGGGGTTAGTGCCACTTGCTATAGTTGGAGTGGATATAAAAGCACTTTTAGATGGTGCAAAAAGTGTAAAAGAGTCATTTTTCAAAAAAGAGCACTACTTTAAATCGATTTTTGAAAAAGCTAGATTTATGGTAGAAAACAAACAAAGATTTAATATAAATGTGCTTTTCTCATACTCATCTTCCCTTGAGGGATTTAATAAATGGTATATTCAACTTTGGGGTGAAAGTCTTGGAAAGATAAATATAAATGGTACAAAACAGGCTTTAACTCCTATAGGCTTAATAGGACCAGTAGATCAACACTCTTTTTTACAGTTAATAGCTGAGGGTAAGAGGGATAAAACAGTTACATTTATTAAAGTAGAAGATTATCAAAGTAAGCTGTGTATACCTGATGTATCAATAGATGGATTAGAAGAGCTGGATTATTTAAATAACTTAGATTTTCAAAAACTTATATCTATGCAAGCTGATTCTACTATAGAGTCTATAGATGAACTTGAAGATATACCTTATGATGTGATAACATTAGATAAAATAGATGAACAGAGTATAGCAAGACTTATGTACTCTTATGAATTACTTACTTCTATTGTGGGAAGTTTTGTGCAGATAAATACATATGATCAACCAGGAGTTGAAAGAGGGAAAGTGATACTTAAAAACAAATTCAAAAACTAAAAAAGGGGTTTTGAAATGGTATATGAAAAACTATGGCAACAGTATAATGAGTTTATACCTTATGATATGCAAATGAGCTTTGATATAAGGCTTTGTAACATAATCAATATGCTTGATTATTTTTTTCAAAACCTAATAGTAAGGGATCCAGCTTTAAAAACTGTAAACTTTTACTTAGCTGGTTCTTGTATCAAAAAGGATAGTTTTAGAGATATTGATATGATATTTCCATCAAAAGAGCAAATGTTGGAGTTGAATTCTTGTTTGGATCAAGGGTATTTTGAATATGAAAACAACTCTTTGACTTATAGTTTCAATGATGAGATATTTCAACTAGTTTTTAGACCAAAATTTGAAAATCAAAGTTTAGAGTTCACAGTAGATGGATTTGATTTTGATTCTACTAAGATTGGATTTGAGTGTAGTTTGGATTTTACTACTAAAGAGGTTGAGGTAATAAAAGCAGATATAAGAGAAGAGTTTATTCACTATATTCAAACTAAAGAAAACAACTTATCAAAGATTAGTGTGAATCCATTTGTATCTTTACAAAGAGCAATTCACTTCTTAAAAAGAGGTGATGAAGTACCATATAGTGTGTTTTTAGATATTTGTTCAAGTATTGCTGATATAAAAATAAAAGAGAATGAGGACAGTAAAAAACACTTTGAAAGACTTCAAGGAAACCCAAAAAAATTAGAAAATATAAAAGATGCTATCACTGATTATATAGAAGATAGAAAAGATGAGTTAGATACGAACTAAAAAAGGTAAAAGATGAGCTTAAAAAAACTACCAATAGGAATACAAACATTTAGTGAAATAAGAAGTGATGATTATATATATGTGGATAAGACAGATATAGCATATGAGATTCTAGAAAACTATAAGTATGTATTTTTAAGCCGACCTAGAAGATTTGGGAAGTCACTTTTTTTAGATACCTTGAAAAATATCTTTGAGGGTAAAAAAGAGTATTTCAAAGACTTAAGTATAGAAGATAAATGGGATTGGAATAAGTCATATCCAGTTATTCATATTAATTTTGCTAAAGGGAAGTTAGAAAGTAGAGCTGATTTAGAGAAGAGATTCGAAGA
>JASMTK010000121.1:0-33172 GCA_041694355.1 Arcobacteraceae bacterium
GAACTCAATGCCCCATCTGCACCGCCTATACTCTTGCCCGCTTTTATATCACGGGCAAACTGCTCTACGTCTACTTCTACTTTTTTCATGTGTCATTCCTTTGGGTTGTGTTATTCTACCCGATTGACACAGAATTTGGAACGGTCCCACCTAATTATGGGGAGGCTTACATCTGTTTTTAAATGAGAATCTAAAATAGTATAGTCTATTATCCGCATTTTCATATTTTATTTTTTCTTGTTCTTCTTTTTCTTTTTGTAATAAAATATCTTCTCTTTCTCTTGCTTTTTGAATATAACTATCTCTTTGCTTTGTATAGTAATCAATAGCTTCATATTGGCTATTAAATTGAGGTTTATTCTGCATTTAAAAACTCCATGTTATTCATCTGCTAATTCCAAAATGTCAAATATATCATTTAAGAATTTTAATTGTTCAATATGAATAATTCTTTCATCTCTATATCTTTTTGGGATTTTACTTCTAAATTCATCAATATTTAGTGGTTTATGCTTTATGAATAATTCAATCATCATATCTGATAAGATACATCTTCTATCAATTTCAAACTCTTTAGAAATGACATCCTCTCTAAATTTATACAACATCTCTTTTATTTCTTCATCAGGTAAGAATATTTGAGTATATTTATTTTGATTTAGAGTTTCTTCTTTATGATGATGTTCTTCTTTCTCTTTTTCAATTTCTTCTTGAATATCATCTCTAATTTCTTTTACTTCAACTACTTCAATTTCTTGAACATGCATAGATTGCATTTTTTCATGATATTTTGCTTGAGCTTCTTTCACTACTTTTATCAATTTAGAAATTTCATTTTCTCTATTTTTATACCAGTCAACTGACCAAATTCTATAAACATCCCAACCAAGTGTTTCTAATACATCTTGTTTTAATCTATCTCTATCTCTTGCAGATTTAGATGAATGATAAGTTGCACCATCACATTCAATAGCTAAAACAAAGTCATTTGGATTTTTAGTTGATGTCACAGCTAAATCAATGAAATATCCAGCAACACCAACTTGAGGAACTGCTTCAAATCCACAATCTTTTAAAATATTGTAAACAGAAATTTCAAACTCAGAATCAAAATCTTTATTTGTGATTTCTGGAGCTTCCGATACAACACCTTTTTCTAAATAGTTTAAAAATGCTTTTAGTGCTCTAACACCTCTTGAGCTATTCTCAGAAATAATAATATCACTACTTCTCATTGATGTAAAGATTTCCATCTTTTGTTTAGAACGAGTGAACATAACATTTAGTCTTCTCCATCCTGTATCAGAATTGATAGGACCAAATCTTTGATAAACTCTTCCTGTGTCTTTGTCTTTTCCAAAAGTTGTAGAGATTAAGATTACATCTCTTTCATCCCCTTGAAGGTTCTCAAGGTTTTTAATAAAGAATGGTTCACTTGTTTTAGACCATTTAGCAATATAGTTAGAAATAACTGGAGATTCCTTTTCCCTTTCATCAACCATATCTTGAATTAAGTCTCTTTGAGTAGAGTTAAATGTTCCAATTCCAATTGACCTGTCTGGATAGTTCTTCATTTGTTTTTCTAAATGTTCAATGATGATTTTTGCTTCAACTTTGTTTCTACTACTTTGATAAGCAGAATTTTCAATGTAATGATATTTAACACCTAATTCATCACTATTTTTGCTTGATGGAGAAGGAAATACAATTAAATTGTCTTCATAAAATTGTTTATTAGAAAAATCAATTAAACTTTCATGCTGAGAACGATAGTGCCATCTAAGCTGTCTAATTGGTTTGTATAAATTCAAACATATATCAAGAATTGATTCACTTTCACTTGCAACTGTTTCTTCATCTTCTGTTTTATTCATAGAATCAAAGAATGATGTTGGAGGTAACTGTTTAGGGTCTCCAACAATTACAATCTGATTAACTCTTGCAATTGCTCCTAAAGCTTCTTCTGGTTTTAACTGTGATGCTTCATCAACTATTAAAACATCAAATTCAACTTGATTAGGTGGTAAATATTGAGAAACAGACAATGGACTCATCATAAAACAAGGTTTTAGTGCTTGAATTGCTCCAGATGCTCTTGCAACTAATTGTCTAATTGGAATATGTCTTTTCTTTTTATTTATCTCATGCTCAACTAAACTATAATCAGTTAAATCACTAACTCTGTTTCCTCTATAACCATATGGTATATCTCTTTGACTTGCTAAATAAGCTACTTTTCTTTTATTTAGTTCAATAAGCTTTATATCTAACTCTCTAAATGTTTTAAGAGATTCTTCATGGGATAATCTACTGAATCTATTGAAAAGCTCATTCTTTCTAAATATTTCTTTCAATAGAGTGTGATAGAAATTGTATTTGAAGTTTTTAATAACTTCATTATTAGGTAAACTATCATTTTCAATTGCAGTTATTATTGAAGTTAAACCTTGATTATTTAAATCATGAGTTATTTGTCTAAAGTTAATCCAGATAGATAAAGTTTGTTTATTCTCATCTATTTTTTCAAGTTTCTCAATACAGTTACTTATCTTTATATTTTCTCCAAAGAATTCATCTTTAATAGAACCTTTTGATTCTATTTCAACATAGATATTTTCAACATTCATTTGTGTCTCTGCAATTGATTTAAGAATACTCATATTATCAATATTTTGAGTTATATATTGTTTTAGATTATTATCAAGATTAGAGTCAAATATAAACTCATATAGTTCTTTTGTTTTAACAATTTGTTCATATAGTTCATCACTAAGTTCTATATCTATATTTTTAATTGATGAATTTATTTTTTGAGATAAATTAATGAACTCTTCAAAATTTAATATGAAATGATTAATTCCTACATCATTTCTTTTTACTGTAGCAAATATATCTTCTAATTCATCACTTGTTATTAATTTAAATAGTTCTTCTTCTAAGTTTGAGTTTTGATTTAAATTAGATGCCTTATAAAATGATTCAATCAAATAATCAATATCATCATTCATTGTCTCTAATTTATCTTTTAATTCGATTATATCAATATCATCTTTATCATAGTAAAGTTTTTTAATAAACTTTTTATCAGATGTTTTTTCTATTTCATTTAATAAATTATTATAAGATTCTAAGTTTCCTGTTAATGAATCTTTATATGAGATTAATAAATTGTATTTTGATGTTTCTCCAGAAATTAACAAGTTTAGAATCTCTGAGATATTTATCTCTTTTTTTATAACTAAAACCCAATTATGAAGTTTTTCAATATCTTCAATTTTAGTTTTAACACCACCAAATAGTTTTCCAAAATATTGAATATAATGGTCATTGTTTTCAAAATTATTTTTGTATGAAATATACTCTTTTATTTGACCTGTTATCTCATCCCATTTAGATTTATCTTTAGGTAAAGATTCAACAAGAACTGACTCAATTAAGTTTTTAGAT
Source organism: Arcobacteraceae bacterium (assembly GCA_041694355.1). Taxonomy (GTDB): domain Bacteria; phylum Campylobacterota; class Campylobacteria; order Campylobacterales; family Arcobacteraceae; genus Arcobacter_B. Next base: position 3,448 of record JASMTK010000121.1, read on the forward strand.
TCTTTATACTCTCCAGAAAAGAAGTTAAAGAATGAGTCTTTCTTTTCATGTATAATTTTTTCAATTGACTCAATTTTTTCAACTGTAATTTCATCTATTTTTTCAATTGTTGCAATTGAAGTTAATTTATTTTTTAATTGATTGTATTGACTTAAATCTTTTTTCATATCATCAAACTCTTTTGAGAATGATGTATCTAAGTAATTTGTGTTAATTGAAGAGTATAAACTTTCATCAACATGAGATAAGTATTTTATACCATTACACAGTTGATTAATGAATTCAATGTTCTTATTATTAGATGTATTAGCTTCATTTTTGATATGTTTTAAAATCTTATCAATCTTTGATATTTTAATGATTAATTGTTCAAACGATTCACTATTTTTACTAAAAGCTTCAATATCATTTTTAATGTTTGATATTGCATTTTTTACACTTTCAAAATTAGATAAATATTCATCATAGACATCCGGATCTTGAGATAGATTAGATAATATCTCTTTAGAATATTCATCAGTTCTTTTATTGAATTCTTCTACAAAAGAATGAATCTTTTTACTTTCTGTATATTCATTTAGAATCTCAATATTTAATGATTTATACTGCTCTTTAAGCTTTTCAAAATCAAATTTAAGAGATTTAAGAGTTGTTATAAATGTTTCTATATCAACAAAATTAAGATTATATGTATCTAAACCTCTCCAATAAAAGTTATTAAAGTCATACTCTTTTAAATAAGATTGATATTTTTTTAATATCTCAATTGTGTTAGATAATTTATATGCATTATATTCATTTGCATTAGGAACATCAAACTTTAGGTATTCAGAAGACTTACTATATCTTTCAACTAACCAAAATATATTATAAACTTTTTTGTTTATTGCTCCATATGGTTCATGTAATAAATCAATATATGCTTTTAGTTCTTTCTTTTTTGCTTCAATTTGCTCAATTGTAGTTTCTATGTATTCAACATAACCATATTTAGAGTCAATTCTTTTTTTGATACTATCTAATATTTTTGTTTTTTGTGATTTATGACTATGTAATTCTAAACAAAAATCTGAAAGTCCAATTGAGTCAAGTCTTTTATGAACTACTTCTAATGCAGCAAGTTTTTCAGAAACAAATAAAACTGATTTTCCTTCAGCTAATAGTGCAGCAATCAAATTTGAAATTGTTTGGGACTTTCCTGTTCCCGGAGGTCCCTCAATCACAATATTTTTGCCATTTAATACATCAACAATTGCACTATGTTGTGAAGAGTCAGCATTCATTACAAGAGGGATTTTATTTGCTAACTTATCTCCATCAATATCATATTCTTCAGCAAACATTGCAGATTCAGATATTTCTTTTCCTTCAAAAATGTCTTTAAAAATATCTTTTTTAGATAAAGGTGTACCATTTTTCCAATTTTCTTCATTTAAATCTTGATACATCAGTATCTTTCCAAATTTTAGAAAATCAATTGCTATTTCATGTTTTAATGACCAATCTTTTTGAAGTTTAATAGCTTCACTTACTTCTTTTAAGTAATCATAATAACTTAGCTCTTCTGTAAGTTCTGGAAGAATAATTCCATAGTCATTATTTAACTTTTCAGCTAATGACCTATTTGTATCAATTCCAGCACCACTATATTCTAAAGTAAATTCATATCTATTAGCTCTTTTTTCTTTATTTAAAACAATTGGAATACTGATAAGTGGAGATTTATTAAATTGTTCAGAGTTATTAGCTTCATTCCATTCTAATAAACCAAGAACAAGATAAAGCATGTTTGAACCAGTTTCTTCAATAATTGTTCTTGCATCTCTTTCAATTGAAGTTAATATTTTTTCCATTTCATTTGGATAATGAAGTGTTTGCAATGAATCATCCGTATGTTTTTCTTCAACATCAGAACTATTTAAATCAATTTCTGGAAGCTCTTTTGAAATATCATATCCTAATTCTTTTGCTCTTTCTTCTGCTGTAAGCAAAGCTTGTTTTTGAAGCTCTTTTTTTTCTTCTTGCAATCCTTCAATGATAAATTGCAATTGTTTAATAGCTTCATCATTTTCTTGCTTTGTAGCTTCTTCTAACTCTTTTCTATGCTCATTGATTTCTTCATCAATTTTTTCAAAATCTTTTTGAGAAATTGCTGGTTCGGGAATGAATTCAAATTTAAATGTGCCTTCTTCTTTAACTAAAAAGTTATAGATAAATTCTGCAGATTCATCTATAATTCTTAGGTTCTTAGTTTTAGAAGGTCTTTTGTAGTTTATAAGTTTGTTTCTTCTTGATGTATCAATTAACTTGTCTCGTAATTCACTAATTCCTCTTGAAAATAAATTACTCATTTGCTTCCTTGTTTAAATTGTATTCCAAAATATCATATTATAAAATATTTAAATTACTTAGTTATGTAATTCATTGTTTTTTAAATATTCATCTATGTTCTTTTTAATCTCTTTTTTTAACTCATCTGGTTCAATAACAGATACATGTGGCATATATCTTTGAATTGTTGGAATTATTTCCATCAAATCAGTTATTGTCACTTCTATTTCAAGAGAACCATCTTTATATTTCTTTAAAACTCTTTGAGCAGATGATAATGGTTTTCTTATAAAATATCTTGCTACATTGTTATGAACATATAGTTGAATATTAATAAACTTATTTTCTGGTTTGTAATAAGCTGTTATTGCTTTATCAAAACCTTTTACTTTTTTTTTATCAAATTGAAAATTTGAATGAAGAACTTCAATTTCTTTAATTGTATTAAGATGAAATGTTTTTATTTTGTCATCTTTAGGTTCATAAATAATTAGATACCAATATCCTTCAAGATTTAAAATCCTCAAGGGATAGATTTCTCTGTGCTTGTTATTATAAAAACACTTGATTATATTTTTTGTCTCAATAGCATTTCTAATTTGAATTATTTCTTCTTTGAATTCATCAAATTTTTCTACTGATGATTGTTGATAAATGTTATTAGATAATTCATCTTCAAACTTATGAAAAAGCGCATTAGTTTTTTCAAATAAATCCTCATCTGTATGTTTATCTTTTGATTTAAATTTTAATATAGAAATAACAGCTAATTCATCTGCATTAAAAAGTGTTTTTGTTAAAAAATTGTTTGTTGCTTTATAAACTTTTTCAGAATAATCATATTTTATCTTTTCATCTAAAAATAATGGAATAAGGTAATTTTTAAAATCAGTTTGTACAATTTTTTTAGAAACACCAAATCTTTCAGCAACATCAGGTGTAGATAAAGTATAACCTTTCGAAAGTAGCGTAAGAATTGATGATAATCTCTTTATTCTGTTTGTTAAGTTCATTTGAATATAATATAATAAAGTTATTGATTTATTACTTAAAAAAATTATTTTAGGCTAATCATATTTATTTTTTGTGACTAATTTACTAAATTACTCAATTAGGTATTTTACTATGAATAAAATTATTAAAAAATTAGAGAGGTTTTGATATGAATGAAATTAAAAGTTTAATGACTGAAAAAGTCTTAGGAACTATATTAAATAACTATAAAAAGGCTTTAGATGTTCTTCAAAAAGAAAGTTTTGATGTTTACAATTTTATTAAGGAAGAATATAAAAAAAATGATGATATAACTAAAAATTATTTATTTCACTTTGTTTATAGAAGTTTTTATAGGTTGGATAATGCTGGATTAACTCCAGAGTTAAAAGTGAGATATTTTGAGTTATTGCAAGAGTACAGAAATAAACCAATTGATTTAAAAGCCATATGTCTTGATTTATACGAGTATAAAACAAGAAAAGATAAAAACTCTATTCAATTTTCTTTTGCAACTAAATTAGCCAATACAATTGATTCTTCATATCCTATTTATGATTCAGAGGTTATCAAATTATTTAATTTTAAACAGCCTTATCGCTTTGAAAAGGATAGAAAGATTGATGTTTATTTAGAGCAATATCAATACATTTTATTTTCTTCTAATGAGTTAATTAAAAATGAGAAAATATTAACAATCTTTGATGAAATGAATGAGTTATTTGGAAATTCATGCATTGATATGTCTAATATAAAAAAATTAGATATATTAATGTGGGGTGTGGGAAAGGTTTTATGAGAAAAGATTTTAACTCCATTTTTTGGGAAATATGGGGTGTAAACAATAGAGTCTATGAAATATTTGATATTTTTTCTGTTAAATCACATAACTTAGATGATAATGAGATTAAAAAATACAAAAATTTAAATAGAGATAAACAAGCTGATTTTGAAAGTTATGATAATTTTTTGAGAAATGAGGAATCATTAAGTAATGAAAAGTTTTTCGAACATCTTGAAAGAGAGCCACACTTATTTTACATATTTTTTATTGACTATTTACTTGGAGATTCAGAGCAAGTTAGATTTTATATTAATCAGTTGAATAATATTGTAATTAATTATAGAATATTTGAAAGAGAAAAACTTAAGCAAGAAAAATTTATAAATGTATTTGCTTTTCAGATTGCATATATAATAGAAGATATGAATTATAATGGTTTAAGTATAGATAATTTTGAGAAAATGCATTTATATTTAAATGTTGTAAGTGAAAATAAATTTGTATTTTATTTATCAAACTGGAAAAAGAATAAAGAGTTACCAACTTTTTTAAATTTATTAACTATCATAAATACTATTAAAAAAGGCACAAATGTAAAATGTGTTATTTTTTTTCATAATTGATATAATTCATTTTTTAAATTATACTAATGTAAAAAATATGAGAAAAGTTTTAGATTATAGTTTTGTAACTGAAGAAGTAATAATAAACAATGCATGTTTTGATTTAAAAAGAGTGGCAAGTTCTGACCACCCATCTTATATTGGAAAACATGCGGTAATATGATTGATAATTTGAAAAGAGAAATAAATATAGAAGCTTTATTTTTAGCTGAGTTTAGAGATTATGGAAGTATTTCATATTATAAAAATAGAGATGAATTTAAAGGTAATGAAGACTCTTGGGGGATTTACTGTAATAAATGATAATGAAGCTTATATATGTGAAGGTAATCATAGAACTGTTATAGCAAAGTTTTTTAATGCACTATTATATAATCTAGCACCTATACCTCATCTAATATTACGGATACCCCCAATTCAAAGGGGTTTGTCCAAACAAAGGTTTTTTTCAAAATTTCCATCCTTTCCAAACTTTTCAAAAGAAGAGGGAAGGGTGCAGCAGTTGTTTTGGTACAATTGTTTTACTTGTGGCTCATGACTCAATTCCTGGTAACGCATTTTTTGTGAATGATGAAATTCATTTTCATTGATACAAATGTTTTATCTTTTTTGGAAAAAGAGTATGATTGGTTGTGAACCTCATCAAAAGAGGGCATGACTTGCAAAACTTAAACAGCTTTTTCTTTTGGTTTTTTTGGAGAATTTGGGAAATGTGGGGAATTTGGGTTTGGTTGAGTTTGATTTGAATTGAAGATGGATAATGCTTTTTGAAAATAGGGAAAATTGCATTATTTTATTTATGGCTGACGGTGCTAGATTATATAATACTTAATATAAGTCTATATAGTGTAAAATGTGTCAAGATTTTTATTTGTGTTATTATTTCAAAAAATATGAATATATATAAAGGACTATAAATGGTTAAAGTAGTTTATGCGAATAAATATACAGGTACAACTGTTCATGACATATATTTAGAGTGTAAAGCTGATGAGGTTAAAGATTATGTATCTAAGTTAGGAACTGAAGGTTATGACTTTCCTGAGAAGCTAACTAGGTGTTTATCTTCAAAAGAGATTGATTATATATTAGTTGCTTTATCTAATAAGCATACAGTATCAAATATAGTTAACTCTTTTTATGTATCTTGTGAGCAAAACATCTGGGAAAAAGTTAGTCGTGATGATTTTATAAATGCTATTAAAGAGATTACAATGGAAACAAAAAGCTTGAGTGTTGATAAAAATCATTCTGTTGATGTTACAAATATGTGAAGGCTAACTTATGAATAAAGATATTCAATTTTTATTAAATACATATAATAAAATTTTTACTACTGCGGATAATTTACCACCTGAAACAGTAAAGAAAAGTGATGCTGTTTTAAACGATTTATTTAATAGTATTAAAACTAATTGCAATAGAAATCGAACCAATGGAAGCCCTTAAGTCATTTAAACTAAAACTATGCGATAGATTTGATAAATAAGAAATAGTATTAAGTTTAGATGATGATTCATGTTTAATTTATTGTGAGGGTAATTTAATTATTAAGTCTTATGAATTAAAATTTTTAAATGAAGTCTAAAAAGGTTTAGTTATGATAAAACAAACAAAAGATATGAACAATAAAGAGTTATTAGCTTATTGTGAGAAAAGAGTTAAAGCAGTTCTTGATAGATACAATACAATTGAGTTTGTAAAAGCAAAACTTCATTTAATCTCTATTACTGATTATCAAGAGTTATTACAAATAGATTCTCTTTTAATGCCTTTAAGAAAAGGCACTAGAAAGACTAATGTTTATAGTATTAGTACTTTTATATCAATTGTTAATCCAAAAGATGTTGCAGTATCTTATACTTTAACACCTGTTGAGAAAAGAAAGCAAATAGCTGATATTGAAAAAATTATTGCTACCCTACCCAGAGAAGCTGCTGTAACAAAAGAAAAACTTCAAAAAGAGTTTGATGAGTATGTACAAAACAATGAAGATTTATCAGAAGATGCATACAATGATTTAAAAACTAAACTAGTATCTGATTTTAAAGCTATAGATGAGCAACAAAAGGATATTGAAGAAAATCCAGACAAATATAAGGATAAAGTTAAAATTGCCTCTAATCCTGTTTTACATGCCCAAATAAGATATTACTATTTTGATAAGAATGGTAAAAAGTTTGATGAACAAAAACATTTATCTTCAGAAAAACCTTCAGTATTAGTTTTTGATGATAATATTGATGGTAAAAAAAGAAAAGATAATAAACTAACAAGATTTTTAAGAGGCTCTAAAAGAGTTTTTGGAGATTTATATATCTCGAATGAATTAATATAAGGAAATATAGTTTTGAATAACAATAACAACAATAATGTATTTAGCTTTAGAGTTGCACAAAAAGCTTTTAAAGCTAAAAACATGTTAAATATAGAAGCTAACATAGAAGCTACAAAAAAAGCTCCTGAATTGAACTACTATAGTTTTTTAGAAGAAGTAATCTTTTTAAAATTAGCTCAAGGAATTGAAAGCAATGGTAGATTTACTTATGATACAGATAAACAAGAGATTTTACAAATGAACAGTTCTGATTTAAGATCAATGATGTATGCTTGTAAAGAATTATATAAAAATAAAACAACAAATTTTAAGAAATTTAGTGAACCTGGTCTTAGATATAACACTCATAGTTCTAAAAAGATTTTATCATTAGCTTTTCAAACTGATACTTATTTTATAAATATCAAAAATGGCAATTTAGAAAGCTCATTTACATTTGATAAATACAAGTTCTTGTCATTTATAGACTCACTTGCAATTATTTGTGATGAAACTGAAAGAATTCTATATTCTTATCAAAGAAAGAATGATTATAAAATGAAATCTATTTAATAGTTTTAAATTAGAAATGTTCTCATGAGAACATTTATTGCTAAAATACTTAAAATCATCAATTAATAAGTTTTATGAATAAGTAAAAATATTTAAAAACTATATTCTTCTTTCAGAAGCTCTAGAAAGCCTTTTCTCTTTTTTAGTCGTACTATTAAGTTAAAAAAAGCTTTCTTGTCCAAATATGGGAAAAGACAATGTAATTAAAAAGAAAAGTGACTTTTTTAATAAAAAAGTCCTAAAGGCTATTATAGAATCTACAGATTTTACTTCTGGAACACTTTTTCTAATAATAAACCTTTAGACATTTCATCTGCTTTATAGTATAATAAGTCATGAAACATTTACAAAAACTCCCAGTAGGAATACAAACATTTAAAGATATAAGAAAAGAGGATTATCTCTATATAGATAAAACAGCCTTAGCTTATGAAGTAATAAATAACTATAGATATGTCTTTTTATCCCGTCCAAGAAGATTCGGTAAATCTTTATTTATGGATACTATTCATAATATCTTTGAGGGTAATAAAGAGTATTTCAAAGATTTAGCAATTGAGAATAAATGGGATTGGGATATAAAATACCCTGTAATAAAAATAGCCTTTGGGAAAGTAAGGTCTAGTAGTGATTTAAAAAAAGTTATTATCTCAACTTTACAAGAGAATCAACAAAGACTAAATATAGCTTATGATACAGAAGATGATTACGCTATTTGTTTTAAAGAACTTATAAGAAAAGTATCCCAAAAATATAATCAAAAAGTAGTAATCTTAATAGATGAATATGATAAACCAATATTAGATAATGTAGATACGGTAGACGTAGCTATGGAAAATAGAGAAATATTAAGTAGGTTTTATACAGAGATAAAAAATGCAGATGAGTTTATAAAGTTTGCAATGCTTACAGGGGTAAGTAAGTTCTCTAAAGCTTCTGTGTTTAGTGGACTTAATATGATAGAAGATATAAGCCTAACTCCAAAATATGGTGATATATGTGGATATACTCAAAATGATATAGAAACTACCTTTGCTCCATATCTAATAGATCAAGATTTAGATAAAATAAAAAGATGGTACAATGGATATAACTTTCTTGGTAGTGATATGTATAATCCATTTGATATATTAAAATTTATAAAATATGATTTTGTGTATGATAACTATTGGTTTGAGACAGGAACACCAACATTTTTAATAAAACTTATTAAACAAAATAACTACTTTTTACCAAACTTATCTAACATTGTAGTAAATAAGAAGCTTCTCAACAGCTTTGATATAGAAAACCTAGACCTCGAGGTAATACTTTATCAAGCTGGATATTTGACTATACAAAGTATGTCAACTAATATATTTGAAGAAATAGAGTACAAACTAAAAATACCAAATCAAGAAGTAAAACAATCTTTAAATAATCATATTATAAAAGAGATATTCAAAGATAATAAAACCATACAAAATAAAACAAATATCTATAAAGCACTTTTAGCAAAAGATATGAAATCTTTAGAGAATTCTCTAGTATCACTATTTGCCTCAATTCCATACAATAACTACACAAAAAATGATATACAAAACTATGAAGGCTTTTATGCAAGTATTATATATGTATATCTTCAAAGTTTAGGATTAGAGATAATAGGTGAAGATGTTACAAATAAAGGAAGAATAGATTTAACTCTTGTTTTAGAAGATACTATTTATATTTTAGAGTTCAAGGTGGATGGTACCTCTGCAATTTCTCAAATAAAAGAGAAAAATTATGCTCAAAAATATCTAAATGAAAATAAAGATATATATCTGCTTGGAATAGAATTTGATAGTGTTGAAAAAAATATAACTAAGCTAGGATGGGAAAAAGTTGAATAATATTTTTAAATACCAAAATACAATCACTAAAAAAGATAGAGAAAAGATCTTCAATCAAAAATCTTGTATAGTATGATTTAAAGGACTTAGTGCAAGTGGTAAATGCATTTTGCTATATGCTCTTGAAGTTGAACTTTATAATAGAGGTTTTAAAACTTATTTATTAGATGGGGATAATTTAAGAGATACATTAAATAGTGATTGGAGTGGTAACATTCTTCAAATAACTATTTATCTCCAAGTGATTTTGAAGATAAAATGTTACGCTTAGAAATAGTTAGTTAAAAGTTTATTTTTGTGTTCTATTTTGTGTTGACAGATCAGTTTTTAATGTAATTACTGAATTAGACATAAAAGTTGTAAATACTCGAAATATGAAAGGTTTCAATAAATATAAAAAGTATAGGATATATATGTAGTTTTAAATTTTACTTCTAAAAAAGATATAGATTTAATTTAAATAATCTGGTATAACATTAATGTTGTATAAGGAGTTAATAAATGAGTAAACCACTTTTTTCTAGAAAAAAAGCTTTAAAAACCGCTTCAATTTCAAATCAAATTGAGGGTTATAAACCTATTAAAGATAAAGAGACATTAAAAAAAGTAAAACAATATTTATCTTTACTTAAATAATGAAATACTATCCTCCTTCAAACCACATTTACTATAAAAATAGTGATGTTCCTATAAATAAACTAAATATCAAAGAGCTTGAAATTATAACTGAGATTGAAAAAGAGTTATTAGCTAGAGCTTATGAAAATCTACATACAAAGCTAAATGAAAATATTAAATTTGATGAAAAGTACCTTTGTAAAGTTCATGAACAAATCTTTTTCCAACTATATAATTGGGCAGGGAAATTTAGAACTGTAAACATATCAAAAGATGAAAGTATGTTTTGTCCATACTTAAATCTATCATCATTTTCTGACGAAATTTTTTCAAAGTTAAAATTCTATGCTCAAATCATCTGATCATACTTAAATGACAAATATAAGATACTTAAATATAACTATTGAATACCTAAGTAAAGGATATATGATACATGTAAAAATTATAATGTACCAATTGATGTACTATAAAATCAATGTAACATCTTTATTTAAGGTATTTGTGTCTTCATGGCTGTCTTTGCTTTTCATTAAATCAAAGATATTTTAGCTTAAGTCTTTTATAATTCTCTGAATTGTGTTTTTTAATATTGGTAAATTATATCTTATTACATCTTCAATGATATTATCATCTGTACTGTCATAATCATGAGCAATATAATTACGAACAGCACTTAATCCTTTAAGGTCATTACTCGAAAACTCTTCAAGTATTTTAAATTCATTGTCATCTTTTAGTTTTGAGAATTGCTCTGCAATACGAACAATGTTCATTCTTATAGCAGGTTTGATAAGTTTATCTTCAATAGCCTGTGTTACTTTTATATCTTTTGCTTCAAGAATAAAATTTATATTTTCTATTGATTCAAGAATTTTTTCAAGTTTATTTATACCACTAGACATATATTATATCCTTAAACAGTTCTCTATTAGAATCTGGTACAAAATCAATTTTTCTTTTAAATACTTGCTGAAGTTCACTTTTTACATCATCTATTCTTAATAGCTTAGAAAATCCATCTTTATATTTTTGTGAGAATTTATCATAATCAAGTTTATAAGCAATATCAATATCACTAAATTCATTTTGAGTATCTTTTGCATAGCTTCCAAATAATCCTAGAAGAATCAACCCCTCTCGCTCATATTTTGGTTTTATTTCTTTTAATTTTGAGATTATTTCATTTTTATACATTTTTCCCTCTTTCAAACAGGATTATTATAACACACTTTTTTGATCAGAGCAAATTTTATATTTGTCTTAAATTCTCAAGCCATTATAGTTTCAAACTGTCCTGAAAAATGGTGCTTGTAAAGTAAAATATGCTGAATTTTTTCATTAAAATTAGTGTCAATTTTGTGTGTTTTTAGTTTTTGCTTATAAAAATCAATAATTTCTTTAAAATACAAGTAATATTACTACCTAAAAATCAATTTTCGTCAAATTTTCGTCAAATTTGGTTAAATTTTCGCATACCTATTTTCCCAAAAAATGGTGCTTGTAGAGCAAAAATGTCTGAATTTGGACTGAATTTGGACTGAATTTGGACTGAATTTTTTTGTTAAAAAATAGTATCAATTTTTTGTGTTTTTAGTAGGTATTTATATAAAAAAGTTGAAAAAGTCATGTATAAAGAATTCAATTTAATAGAATTAGACTAAGATTTTCTCATATTTCATACATTATTTCATATTTTTTGAGTGTTTTTTAGCAGTTTTTCTCTTTTTTTCAATATAAAAGAACATAAACTAGTTGGCTATACAATTCTTTTAATGTTTTTTGTTATTTTTTCAATATTTTTCAACATATGTTATTCTTTCTATTCATTTAATTCTTAAAGTTTTTTAAGCTTAATATTTCAATTCTTAAATGAACACTGATGATTTCTTAAAGATTTTAGGTTTAAAGGTACAATAATTAAGACTGAATTAAGTCTAATGTATTTTTTCGGATATTTTAGAATACCATTTATTTTAGTAAAAAAATAATATTTTTTTCTAAAAATTACTCTGAACATAGATATAAAAGATACTTTTTCTAAGTTTTACTGACATTTGATAAGTTTGCTAAAAAAAAATATAGATATTATAAAGACAATATTTATAGTAAAGGATTATCAGTGGAAGTAAAAATTTTAGATTCGGAATATCTGAAAGATAACATTGAGACTTTAGAGAAAAAAGAAAACAAGAATATATTAGCACATATATTGAATATTGCAAGATTAAAAATGTTGCTTAGGGTTACATTTGAAGTTAGGAATTAAACTTTATTAAATTGTGTCTTGACATTTAGTGGCATTATACTTTTGTATCGACATCTTTTTGTAAAGACCCTAATTTTCAAATTTCATTTTTTATCCTTAATGAATATTAGCAATTTAAATTCTTTGCTTTCATTTTATTTCAATATATAATACTATTTAAATACATTAAATGAAATTAATCATTTTTTAGAAACAATTAACTTATTTAATGCTTCCAACCTCACATCATCTACATATTTTTTAACTGTCATAAAACTAACATTTCCTGTTTTTGAAATAGAGTAATGCGTCATCTTTTTATTTTCTAATCTTAAAATATTTATTGCATTTTCTATTTTCTCTTTTGCTGCATCTGTTCTTGCTTCTGTTGCATTACTTGCTGCAATATTTTTTTTAGAACTACTTTTTATAATTTTAGGATTCTCTAATTTATTAAGTAGAGATGCGACCGATGGATCTTCTTCTGCTCTTTCTTTTAATGAATCAAAATCAAGATGAAGTTTTAAAATACTATATTCCAATTCAGTTAAATCCAATCTAGTTTTCATCATCTGCTCTTTCTTTAATAGATTTTTTAACTGCTTTCAATTAGACTTCTTTGCCCAGTTCTCCATCGTGTAAATTGCTGTCTACTCTCTCCAACAAGCTCGCCTAGTTCTTTATCCGTTGCATTGATATAATCCATTAAAGATAATCCTTTAATTTTTATTAAAGGGATTATACCAATTTGGAACTTAACATTAATCATGTATTACTTAAATTGATTCTTAGCTAAAAGTTTTTGTAATAAAAATTAAATTTTGAAATTGTCTTTATCTCCTTTTTCATGAATTACACCAATATGAGACTTTTATTTTCCTTAAAATAAGTCCTAAATTGGTATAAAATGCACTTTATAAGTATAAGAACTACTTGCAATGGAAAATGAAATTTAGTGTATCATTACTACAATACAAAAACTTTGGAAACAATTACAAATAAGTAAGATAAGAAAATAAACTGCAATAATTTTAAAATAGTCCAAATGAATGGAATAAAATATAACTTTTAAACATCATTTTCATAAAGCTTTTTTTGTTTACTTTTTCAAAGAAAAAAAGAAAAAGCTTGGCTTACTTTATATAACTGATTATTTTATAAAATCCAATTATTAAAAATATCTATAAAATAATTATATAATTTTAGTATTTTTTAACCATTTAGTTAGAACCTTTAAAATTAATTTTTTAGTATAAGGATAAAAGTTGAAGAAAATATTATTTTTAAGTATTTTAGTTATAACTCTTAATGCTCAAGGACTTACTAGATTTGTAAATGTTGAAACGTATCAAAACTTTTCTGAAAATACAAAAAGAAATTATTTAAAAGGTTCTGCTGATATGTTATGGGAACGTCTTGGCAAAAGGTTTGGACATGACAATAAAATTAGTCTCTGCATGGATAAAACTAATAAAATAAGTGGGTTTGTAGATATTTATGATAGTTTTTTAAGTAAAAACAAAAATAAATATAATAGACATTCTGCCGCTGAGATATTTGCACTATCAATGGTTGAACATTGTAAAAGAATTTTATAATAATATATTTTTTGTAATAGTTTTGCTAATATAAATAAGATTAAGAGCATGATTAAATTAATACTAGTATTATAAATGATAATCTTTGACTCTTGATCTTGCTTTATTTTTGACGCATCAATATAAATTATTTTTTATTTAACATATTGATTATTATTACCTTGAATTTTCTCAATTCTTATATTTTTTATTCTTTCCCATCCATCAACAGGATCAAGTTTATTCCAAACCTCCATCATTTTTCTTTCTTGCTTTGAAAGTCTAATATTGTATCTTTTACTCATATAAAAATAAATTCTTGCAATATCACCTTTAATACTATCATCAACGTATGCTTTTCTGTTTTTAAAATCTATTTCAACATTACAATCACCATACATTCCTTTTTTAGGCTTTAATGCTCCATATCTATAATTACTTCTATCTCCATTTACTTCTCCAATAGCAGGAACTAAATTGTGCATATCAGCTTCCATTGCCTTAAAAGTTTTATCTTTTCTACAATTCTTTCTACCTCCATCTCTCCAACAAGCTAGATGTTTACCAAAATTGTGAGCTGGCATAACATGTTCCCACTCAATACGCTTTGCCCTTGTGTTAATTTTTCCACTTCTATAGTATTTATTTCTTGGAGTATAATATTGTTCATCTTCAATAATTAGAGTCTTTTCTTTACCTTTTATTTGTTTTATTTCATAAAGATTTTTACAGTAAAAAGTAACTTGATTATCAAAGTAAACTTTTTTTAGCATCTTTTTCTTAGCACTATAAAAACTTTGTGCATTTAAGGATAATCCAAAGATTATCAATAGATATATGAATCTCACTTTAAACCTTTTTATTACATAATTTTAATAAAATATTAACATAGTATTCTTAAAATTAACAATTTGACATTTATTGACATTTTGTAATATAATTAAACTATGAATATGAATAGATACTTAGAAAGTTACCATCTAAAAGATTTTTTAGAATATTTGAATAGTAAAGCTATTGAAGTAATTAAAAAACAGGAGCAATTAGAGAACTTTGAAAAGGATTTTTATAGAGGTCTATATAAAGGCTATTTAATATCAATAGTAACTATAAAACATATTCTAAGAAATAGATTGACTGTAAAAATATATGAACTATATAATCATTTTAAATTCCTTAAAACAAAATACATGTTTTATGTAGAGGTTAATAATTTAAATGAAACTGGGAATGTATCTAAAAGAGGAATAAAAGAGGCTTTTTATAATATTTTAAACTATTTGACATCTATATAGAGTTGTGTATCTTAAAAGGGAGTGTTAGAAATTCCGTGTCAATCTGATAATATAACATTAAGGATTGATAATGGAACGACAAATAGAGTTTGACTTCAATGAAGTTTTAGAGCAATTTAAAGGTGGAAAGAATTTAACTGGGAAAGATGGACTTTTAGCTCCACTCATTAAACAACTTACAGAAGCTGCACTTGAAGCAGAAGTAGAATCACATATTGCAAATGATGTTTTAAATGGCACTAAAAATAGAAAGAATGGTGTCAATAAAAAAACCATCAAAGGTCTATCTGATGGTAGATTTGAACTTGAAACTCCAAGAGATAGGAATGGCACCTTTGAACCTCAAATAGTTAAAAAACATCAAACTACTTTATCCAATGAAATAGAAGAAAAAATAGTTTCAATGTATGGACTTGGAATGAGTTACACTGATATATCATCGCATATTGAAGATATTTATCAAGTATCTATTTCAACTGCAACTATCAGTGCTATTACAGATAAAATTATTGAAAAAGTAAAACAATGGCAAGCAAGACCGTTAGATGCAATTTATCCATTTGTATGGCTTGACGCAATACACTATAAAATTAAAGATGGTGGTAAATATGTTTCAAAAGCTGTTTATACCATTTTAGGTGTTGGTATGGATGGAAGAAAAGAGATTCTTGGATTGTATTTATCAGAAAATGAAAGGAGAAAACGAATATCGAAAAGAAGTTTGCAGTTTTACAAGTTACCACTCCATGTTCAATTTCACATGCAAGATAGAAATTCTCATTTATAAAAAAAAATTTATATGGTTTAACTTCATACTTCTCTATTTTGTCTTTAACTTCATACTCTATATTTATATATTTTTGATGTTTTATGGAAGATTCAAGTTTGTTAAATATCACAAAATCATCTTTTTTCTTTTCAAATGGTTTATTTTTGAATTCATACAGTTTATTTGTATTTTTTATTTTTGATTCTAAAATCTTTTTATCATTATCATCTAAATCAAAGTTATTAAAAAGATCACTTTTATTTGCCAAATTAAAAGTTTGTACCATTAGTGATAAAAGTTCTGGATTAATAAAATTCTCAAAAGCCTTATTTGTGATAGCTTTATAGCATCCTTTTTCTCCTTTTCCTGCTCTAATTAGTTCAAAACTATCAGGAAAGTAATCTTTAATAATATTTAAGTTTCTTCTTATAGTCTTTTCTGACACTGCTTTTTCACCTTTATTAAAGCTTGAAAATTTCAATCCCCTAAAAGTCAGATCATTGTTGTGATATGGTAGTTAATCTTTACTTTTTAAAATCAGTTTTTCTTTTTATCTTGAAAACTTGTAAGTGTAATATTGTACTTTTTTATTAATAATAGTAATTTCTTTATCTAAGTTTTGTGAAAACTATTAACTGTTATATTTATATTTTTGTCTTGTAATAAATTTTCTTCTAAGATATTAGCCCTATAAATGAATCTTAGATAACTTTATGATTTGAAATATCTTATATTGTTTTTCAATTGAAATTTGTGATTACTTCATATTTATGAAGCTATCTATATAAATATAAAATAATGTGTATGGAGTAATTATAATGAAAAACAAAAACATATTTTGTAAAAAAGTAAACTTTATAAGAGAAATTGAATTCAGATATATAGGCAGATTCAAGTGCAGCACCTGCAAAAACCAAAAGAAGTATCTGAAATTAAAATTGATATAGATGAATATATGATATATCGTTTTAATTTATAAGGTATAATAATCTATAAATAATTTAAAATTATAGATAATAATGGCTTCTTTATTCGATTGTTATATTTAAGTTAATAAATAAGAAAATTAAGTATAATAATTTAAAATATAATTTATAAAAGAAGAAAAATTATGATTTCAAATATTATAGAAAATTCATTACACAATGTAAGTGTAACTCTAATCACAGATTTTTTTATTATAGCAATAGTTGTTTTACTATTGTTATCCCTATTTTGGACTAAAAAAGATAAACACCATGAATTTACATCATATGCTCCAACACTACTTACTTCTGTTGGAATTTTAGGTACTTTTACTGGGATAGTAGTTGGGCTACTTGCTTTTGATGTAAATAATATTGATGGAAGTATTGGTCATTTATTGTCTGGTTTAAAAGTTGCCTTTATTACTAGTTTAGTTGGTATGTTAAGCTCAATCATATTAAAGTTCTTAACAAGTTCAAATATTATATCACCACCTAAAAATGATAATATTAAAGAAGATGTATCAATAGAAGATTTATATAGTGTTATGAGCAATCAAAATCAAAACATAGTTAAAATACAAGAACTATTGAGTGATAATGCAGACTCCAGTTTAATTGGCCAAATAAAACTCATAAGGTCTGATATAAGTGATAATTATAAGACTACAAATAAAAATTTGGAAAATATTTATGAACCATTAAAACAATTAAACTCACTTTATAATATAGAAAAATCAATCAATATTTCAAATGAATCTTTACAAACCTTACAAAATAACCAAACTAAACATAAGGATTTATTTGAAAATTTTAGTAATGAGTTATGGAAACAGCTTGAAAATTTCGCCGAAATATTATCTAAATCAGCAACAGAACAAATAATTGCTGCTTTAAAAAATGTAATACAAGAATTCAATCAAAAACTTGCAGAGCAATTTGGCGAAAACTTTAAAGAGCTAAATAGTGCTGTTAAAGATTTGGTAGTTTGGCAAGATAATTATAAAAACCAATTATTAGATATGAAAAAACAATTTAATCTTAGTGTTAATTCAATATCAGATATGGAAAAATCAATTGAACTAATCAGCACAAACAGTAAATCAATACCTGAGTCAATGGATAACTTAAGTAATGTAATTACTGTAAATCAAAATCAAATTGAAGAATTAGATAGGCATTTAGGAGCATTTAAAGATATTAGAGATAAAGCAGTTGAAGCTATTCCTGAAATTAGAAGTCAAATTGATACAACTATTAAAGGTATCCATGAAGCATCATTAGGTTTAATTGATGGAGTAACTACAAGTACAAATAAGATTTCATCTACTATATCACAAAGTAGTGAAGATTTTGCAAATAATGTAAGTGCAACAAATGGAGCTTTAATAGATTCATCGGATACATTGAAGAAATCATCTATTGAAATTAAAGATCATCTAACACTAACTACAGAAGATATATCTAAACATATAAGAGAAATAATAGAAAATTTATCATCAAATAGCAAAGAACTTAGTAATAGTTTAAAAGATGTAATAAATTCACTTGAATCAGAGTTATCTAAAACAAATACGAATATGGCGGATAATTTGAAATCTATAACTGATAACTTTTCAAATAATACTCAAGATATAAATAAAACTTTATCAAATACTGCTTCTGAATTACAAAACAACATGGAAAGCTTATCTAAAGAGCAACAGAAACAAACAACAAAAATACTTACTTCCTTAGATCAAACTATTGAAAAAACATTACAAGACACTAGTGATTCATTATCTAAGCAAATAGAAACTATGGATAAAGTAACTGAACAAGAAATCAATAATGTTATGAATTCTATGGGTAAATCACTTGGAAGTATTACTAAAAAATTTACAGATGATTATCAGTTATTAGTAAATGAAATGCAAAAAGTTATTGAGGCAAACAGATAATGTCTGTTTTTGAAAATAAAAAATCTCAAAACGAAGATCATTGGCTGTCTGTATCAGATTTGATGGCTGGTCTTATGATGGTATTTTTATTCATATCTATTGCTTTTATGCGTGAAACAATGAAAGAAAAAGATAGTATGAAAGATATTGCTATAACATATAAGAACACACAAGTGGCAATTTATAAAGCTTTAAATAAAGAGTTTAAAAATGAATTAAAAAAATGGGATGCAAGTATAGATGAGAAGACACTAACATTTACATTTCAATCTCCAAAAACACTTTTTGATAATGATAAATCAAAACTTAAAAAAGTATATAAAGAAATATTAAAAGACTTTTTCCCTAGATATTTGAATATTTTATTAAATTTTAAAGACTCTATAAATGAAATTAGAATTGAAGGGCATACAAGTTCAGTTGGAACATATTTTTATAATATGGAGCTATCACAAGATAGAACAAGATCAGTATTGGAATATATTTATAATTTACAAAAAGTTTCTAAACATAAAAATTGGATTAAACAGCATATTTCTGCTGTTGGGTTATCTTATTCAAAATTAATTTTACAAAATGGTAAAGAGGATGAAGATGCATCGAGAAGAGTTGGTTTTAGAATTATAACAAATTCTGAAATACAAATTAGAAAGATTTTAGAAGTTTAATAATGAAGCTAAATGTTAATTTTGACGTACTAAATGAAGCTGTTAAAAAAATGGGAGCAAAACCTATAGTTTTTGAAACAAATTCAAGATTTAAGCATACTAAAATTGATGAACTTCTAGGTACAACTTCTGGACAAAAAATTGATATTAACGATATAGAAGTAAACGAAGATGGTGGCGGCCTATTTGAATATCAAGGAAGACAAGTTTTACTTTTTATTCCAAATCATAATCCTAGATATAAATCAATTTATGAAGTTTTAGACGATTCAATGAAAGGTAACAGATTTCACATTTCAAATTGTAGTACCTTAGAAAAAATGAAAAGAACTAATAGATACAATAAGTATCATGTAACACGTAATTTATCAGGGAAGTTTAAAATATATAATGAAGGAAATGAGTCTCATACTGTTGATGCAATGCTTCATGTTTGTAAAAATTGTTTAGAGAAACTTAATTATCGAAACTATAAAAATGAAAATTCTCAAAATAGAAGTAAAATTTTTAATGAATTTAACATTGGAGAGTTCTTTGAAACTTACAGTACACTTTTTGACTACTTACCAAATATTAATGTTGAAAAACACTCAACTGGTTATACAAATGATTGGAGTAAAGTAAGTAGAAAATATAGAGATAGTAAAAATTATACCTGTGAAACTTGCAATACATCATTTATAAAAAATAAATCACTTTTACATACTCACCATATTAACGGAAATAAAGGTGATAATAGTTTAGAAAATTTAAAAGCTGTGTGTATTGATTGTCACAGAAAAGAACCAAATCATAAACATGTAATGATGACTTATGAACAATTGCAGAAAATTCACATATCTAGACGTGAACAGAACAAAATTCAAATAAATTCATGGGATGATGTTTTTAAATATACAGATATATCTTTGTATGGTTATTTGGAATTATTAAAATATGATAATAAAGTTAAACTACCAGATGTTGGATATATAATTGAAACCAATAATAAAAAAGTGGCTTTAGACTTAGCTTGGATAACTACAAAATCAAAGAGTGCATTAGTAACAGACTATTTTTATGGTTTTTTTAATCTAAAAGATTGGAATATTTTATCTCTTGGTGAAGCCATGAAAAAATATTATGAAAGAAATATACAAAACACTATAATTAAAAGTAATCAAATTGAAGAAAAAAGTAAAAAAGCATTTGAATTTCAATCTATGATTGATTACACTACAACAATTGAATCAATTCTTGAGGAAATGGGGGCTAGTGCAAGAGGACTTCATGGTAAAGTAACTAAGGTTGAAAATAATCTATCTAAAGACATTACCTTTAGGTTAAGAAGGATTGCAACTATAAGAAATAAAAAAATGCATACTAAAAACTTTACTAACTATGTATATGAAGACTTTAAAAATGACTGTGAAGTAGTTATTAATTACTTGAAAGAACATATTTCATAATTTGTGAGACCTTGAAATTCTGTGCCATGTATCGAACGACAAAAGTTTAATGAGTACTTTAAACAGTCTCCAAAAATCTTTAACACTCCTGTTTTAAATCAGGCTAAAAAGATTAGTACCATACAGTTTTTCTATAAAATACAAAAAATTTATTGTGCATAATATAGCTTTTATGGTCATTTACTATTTTAAAGTGTTCATATAGTTTATGGGTATCACTATAATAGTTTCTATCATGTGAGTCACTATCTACCACCCCACCTCCTTTAATTTTTATACCTCTATTTTGAGATTTTATAAGTGCTTTTAAAATATCATTTTGACCTCTTAACCCATATATTGCAAAGAGTATTTCATCTTCACTATTTTCTATTAAGCTAATAAGCTGTTTTCCAAATGAAGTTATAGCTTTTTTTGATGGTAGCTCACTTGGGATGTGAGTATAGAGATATTCCTTTGCATATAGAGAAAATGTAAGCGATACACAAAGTAATATTTTACTCATTGGAGTACTTCTTTAATATTAGATCAGTAGTGGTAGTTAACTTCTTTTTTTTCTTCAATACCTCTTGAGGCTTTTTAGGATAGATATTTTTAGGCTCATCTTCTTCATCAAATATCTTATGCTTCTCATCCTTATCAAGTTTCACTTGTTTTAATTTGTATATATTAAAACCAATAATAAGTGATATTAAAAACCATTTAAAAAGTAATAACCCTTCTAGAGCATCTTTGTTGCTAACTTTAAGTACATTATAGAGATCATCATATATCAATGATATAACACTGATTGCTACAAGTGACAACACCACCAAGATAATTTGATTTTGAAACTTCTTCCAAAGTATATAGTATGTTGTGCTTCTTAGTAAAAATCTAAACATTTTCACCACCCAAATAATAAGTCAAGACCAATAAAAGCTAATAGCCCACCACTTGCTTTTTTAGCATAGTCTTCTTTTATATCTTTGGATAGATCACTTACCATAGCTTCATAATCATCCTCTTCTATTTGATCAATTTCCAGACCTTTTTCTTTGATCTTTTTATTAACAATTTCAACAGCTTTTTGACGAATATGAGAATCATATTTATCCCCAACACTATCGACACCATTTTTAATAGACTCTATAGCTTGATCTAGTTTATTTTTTGAGGTCATTTTTGTTTCCTTTGTAAGTTAGCTCGTGTATTTTTTCTTCTATTTTTATCTTTTTTTGTGCTTTATCGTATTGATTAGGTAGATCAGCGATATTTCTACTGAACTCTTTTTTTGCTTCCCAAGCAACACCTAAAATTGTAGGAGTGTTTTTGACAATAAACTTTCCAGTAAGCCAAGTAACAGCACTTAGAAACTTAGTAATAGTCCAAGCTTTACCTAGATTTGATCTGTTTGTTTTTCCATCTATTATTTTTTCTATTTCATAAGTGTCCATGAATATCCTTTTAAAATAATCCACCAGTTAAAATTGATATACCAATACCAACAGCTACACCAGCCCCCACCTTTTTCCCATCAGATTGGATAATATCAATCTCTAACTCCAAAAGCTCCTCAAACTTTTCATCGGTTATATCAGATCTATTGATACCTTGTGAGTTAAGTTTTTTAAGTAGATTACTCTTGGCTATTTTTCTCACACTTTTGTCAAACTCATTTTGTACATCATCAAACATATTGGACTCCTTTAATTCTTTTATTAAGTATATTTTTCTCTCTAGTCATATAGTGTCTACTTTTGAATTCTTTTTTATCTTTGGGAATAATTGTAATTGCACTATTTTCTTGAGCTACTACATAAAATTGTTTTTCAAATCCTGGAAGTGGAAAAAAATCTTTGTAGCTGTGAACTATTACATCTCTTAGTGCTTTTTCAAGATATTGAACAGTTCTATGTACTTCATACTTTGTGTAATCAGTTTTTTTAATAACTCTTTCTAAAAACCTTTGTGCAGCGTGGTATGTGATTTTCATTTTGTACTCCTCGTTTGTTTTGATAAATTAATTATATGGAATATTTTAGACATATTTTGTCTAAATAATAAAAAGTGTATTGGCGTACTTAAATATTTAATTATTACTTTTTTATAATGTCTCAAGTGTTTTATAGCTACAATTTTCTAACGGAGAATCAAAGATGAAAAAATTTAATATTACGAATCCTTTTGTATTCTGGGGAATAGTTGTTTTTATTGTTATTAGCATCGTACTAAGTTTTCAATTGGTTATAGAGCTAAACTTTTTAAATCAACATGTAAAAACTGAAACTTTTGAAACTCATAGTTATGAAAATGGTATAGAAGATTTAAAAACAAATGAGTTTCCGAGCCTTGATGTAAAGCTTGAGCCTGAAAATACTAATTTATTAAATATACTGCTTAATAAAGATACAAATATTTTATTAATTGTTCTTTTAATATACTCAGTGGGTCTATCTATGCTATTTACATATAGGGAGCGAGCAAGAGACTTAAGAGAAAAACAAAATGAAAAAATACTCATAGAAAAAGAGAAAAACCAATCAAAAATAAATATCTATGAAAACATAGAGCACGAGCTTCAGAAATATCAATCTATATTAACTCCAGAGTTTAATTTTGAAGATCTTGATAGAAAAATAGAAAAAGATATAAAATATATACTCTTTGCTTCTAGAGTAGTGTTGGAAAAGATTCTATTAGATATTTGTAATAAAAATGATTTACAAGAAGAAACACTTAACGATATGATTTATATTTTATTCAAAAAAAGGATATTAGATCCACAAACAAATGGATATGCTCATACTATTAAGGCATTTGGTAACTATGCAGCACATCCTAATAAAAATAAGTTAGTTGAGTTTTCAAGTAAAGATGCTCTTTTGGTTTTAAGTACACTTGTAACATTTTTAAATATACTAGAAACTAAAAATTTAATCCAAGGTAATAAAAGTGTATAAATATATTTTGATTTTATTAGTATCCTTTTCACTTTATGCACAAAACATAGCAGATATTTATTTAGTAAAAAATAATAATACATACCTTTTAAGTGATGGCGATCTTTTATTGGAGAAAGATGTTTTAAAATTCAATATAAAAAACAAATCTACAAAAGTTTATTATCAAATAAATGATGAAACACTAAAACCCCTTAAAAATATAGATTTAAAAAATGAAGGTTTGATATTAGATGATCAAAGAGGCACATTAACTTTTATGTTTGAATCAGATAATGATAAAGAAACAATCAGATTTTTTACAAATCCAAATTTAGCTATATCTGAAACAGATAATAAAAGTTTATCTATAATACCCAATGAAAAAAGAGTATATATAGATCAAACAAAAATTATAACAAATGATAGAGGTGCAAAAGAGGCAAATATCATTATACCAAAGCTAGAAAGTTCAACAGTAATCATAAATGTAAAAGGACATATTGGAGCTGGTGCTATTATAGATGATGGTCAGTCCATTCTTACAAATTACCATGTAATAGAACCCGATGATAAAAATGTTTATGTGGCTTTTAAGCCAGTAAAGGACAATAACCCATCTAAAACTAGCTATTTTAAAGCAAAAGTTTTAAAAGTAGATATGGTAAAAGATCTAGCACTTTTAGAGATACCTAAAGATCTACGGGATAAAAAAGATTTTTCATCATTAAATTTAGCGGATGAAAAAACATTAAAAAAAGGGATAGATATTTATAATATTGGGCACCCTATAGGGTATTATTATGCTTTTGAATATGGTATGCTCAATAACATACTTGATAACTATAGCTGGAAAACATTCAGTGCCAATAAAATCTTACAATATTCTATGAACTCAAATCGTGGAAACTCAGGTAGCCCTATTGTAAATGACAAACTTGAACTTATAGGTATAGGTGCATTTTCAAACACCAAAGGTAGAAATTTGAATTTTGCAATATCAATATTAGATATAAAAAATTTTTTAGCTTCTAAAACTGATGTAAGGGTAGAAAAGAAAGATCCAAATGACTATAAAAATACTATAGTAGAGCAAGGCTTGTATAAAAACATACGATTAGCCAAACTAGATAGAAACAACAATGGAATTCCTGATGCAATGATGAAAGATATAGATAAAGATGGTATTTGGGATATTATAGCCTATGATACTGATGAAGATGGATCGTATGAGAGGGTTACAAGTTTTTAGCTTTATATGACATAAAGTACATATTATAAATATAATTTAAGGTAATTAAAGTTTTTTATACTACAATATGCATTAAACTACATAAAAGGTTTTCAGTATGGATATGAGACAGATCGCTTCTTTTGTAAAAAAAAGAAGAAAACAGCTTCAAATCACTCAACAAGATTTAGCAAGTATAAGTGGCATAAGCACAAGAAAACTCTCAGATATAGAAACATCAAGTGGGACAACTACAATTGATACACTCAATAAAGTGTGTGAAACTTTAGGAGTAGAGATTGTGCTAAAGGTAAAAGGTGTAAATGAATGACTAAAGTAAATATCTATGATGATAAGATTTTAGCAGGAACTTTATCGTATGATAATGAAAATTATATCTTTCAATATGATGAAAAATTTTTAAACTCAAAAGATTCTACAGCTATAAGCCTAACCCTCCCAAAACAAAAAGAGCCTTTTATATCAAAGATTTTACATCCTTTTTTTAGTGGACTATTAGCTGAAGGCAGTCTAAAAGAACTGCAATGTAAACGTCTTAAAATAGATGAAGATGATGAGTTTACAAGACTTATCAAGACAGCAAAAGATGATACCATAGGTACTATCACGGTAGGAGAGATACTATGAGATGTTTAGGATGTTTTAAATCTACGAAAAAAACATATTGTCCAAAGTGTACAAAAGAGCTTTTTGATAATCAAAAGATAAATTTTACTTTAGATTTTAATAAAAAAGAGTTTTTATCTACCAAGATAGAACTATCAAATCGTATGAGCATCAGTGGGGTTCAAGATAAAATATCTTTAAAAATTCAAGACAATAAACTTACCCCTACAACTACAAATGGTCAATATATCCTAAAACCTGTCCCACTTATGGAGTATGGTGAGCTTTTAGATGATGTGGCTTGTAATGAACACTTTACTATGCAGCTTGCCAAACAAGTATATAAAATCGAAACAGCAAGAAATGCTCTCATAAAATTTAGAGATGGTGAGTATGCATACATAACCAAAAGATTTGATAGGATTGATGATAAAAAGATCAAACAAGAAGATTTTGCATCACTCGCCCTAAGAAGTGAAAGTTCTCATGGGAAAAACTATAAATATGACTACAGCTATGAACAAATAGCAAGGCTAATCAAAAAATATCTTCCTACTTATAAACTAGAACTTATCAAGTTTTTCAAACAAGTACTTTTCAATTATCTTATAGGTAATGGTGATGCACATATCAAAAACTTTTCAGTAATCCAAAGAGAAACAAAAGAATATACCCTCTCTCCTGTATATGATCTTCTCTCTTCATCTATTCATATTCCAAATGAATCAAGAACAGCCCTAGAGCTTTTTGAGGAGTATGAAACTGAAGCATTTATAGCAAATGGTTTTTATAGCTATGATGATTTTATAAAGTTTGCTTATTTTATAGGCGTGGATGAAAAGATTGCTATAAAAATTATCAATGAATTTATCTCTTATGAAAAGAAAACACTTGCACTTTTAGAACAATCATTTTTAAGTGATGATGCTAAAAGTAGATATGAAAAGCTTTATTTAGATAGAGTCAAAGCGGTCAAATACAAATATTTATAGTGTTATAACATATTGAGAAAACGTTGAGTATAATAAACTTATAATCAGTGAGGAATAGGCCGATGATCATAGATATAAAAAAGTTACAATCAGTTTTAGATAAAGGCGACTATGATAGTGAAGTATCAGTTGAAGCTAAAAATGCTTTAGATACTTCGATTAAAATAAGACATAAATATACTAAGCACACTAAGAGTGAAAATGATGGATTCCTTGATTTTACTCGAATAAATGAAATATCAATAGCAAAAAGAGGAAACTTAAAAGTTTATCAAAACCTTCCCAAAGGGATAAGAGTTGTTGCAAGATAAAAAAACAGCCTTTATCATAGCAGGACCAAATGGCTCAGGTTAATTAAGAAATCAGCTTATTATAGTGGAACTTATCAATGAGTAATATACTTGAACAACTTCAATTAAATATAAAGTTAGTTAAAAAAATAGAAAGTATTATATCAACTTTTGAAGTACCTGATAGTAATAAAAAAGCTATGCTTTTTACAGGTTTTCTTCAAAATGCAATAAGTCATTATCTCTCAATAAATATATTGATAGAAAAAAAACTTTATAATTCTGCATTTTCTTTAGAAAGAGTATTCTTTGATACTATAATCAGGGGTCAATATATTGTTTATATTTATGCTGATGACAAAGTTGATGAAATGTATTTTAGCAATAATTGGTCTTTCCCAAAAACAAAAATTATGTGTCCTGAGCTTGATACTTTTTTTGGTGCTGATATTTTTGAAAAAATAAGATTAAATGTATATGGAATGATGTGTGAGTACACCCATGTAGGAAATAATCAAATAGCTAGACATTTTAATGAAGGTAAAAATACAATAGAACCTAATTTTGATGATGAATTAATAGTTGATACGCTTAAAGGGAACTATATACTTTTAGAGTTATTTGCTAAAAATTATTTAGAGTTTATGAAACAGTCAAATTTACTTAATAATGAGGTAAGTTTATGAGTTGTTCACATAAAAATTGTAAATTAGATATTTATCATAATAATAAATGCATTTTGCATTCTGACAAAGAAGATAAAGATATTAATAAATTTTGGAAACAAATTCAAAAAGACTTAAGTGAAAAATATAAATGCATACAAGGTAATGAAGAGCTTGATAATTATGAAGTAATCTATGAACACGTGATATTCCCTATATTTCAAAAAGATTTAGAATATGATCATATTGATCCTATATCTGAAACAAGTAATTTTTATTTTACTTATCATCACATTGTTCCTGATGGATATTGTAGCAAAGATGATGAAGAATATGAATTTACTGATAAATTAATAGAAAGATGTAATGTACACTTTAATCATTGTACTTTTTTAGAAGAAGTGAATTTACAAAGATATGATTTTCAATTTTCTGTGACTTTTTTTGATTGTACTTTTTTACAAGAAGTATATTTAAGTAATACCGTAAATGCACAAATTGATTTTAGAGATTGTAAGTTTAAAAATCAAGTGCTTGATCTTACTAATAAGATATTTAATGAAAGCTTTTTCTTAATTTATTGTGAAAATATTGATACTTTAAATTTGACAAATACGGAATTTAAAAATACAACAAGTTTTAGTGGAAGCAAGTTGAAAAATATAAAGTTTAATGAAACTTACTTTGAAGGAATGAGCATTTTTGTAAAAGTTCATTTTTTAGAAAATACAAAATTTGAATATTGTACCTTTGAAGAAAATGTATTTTTCAATGACGCTAGAATTTATAAATCCATAGATATTAGACATGCTATTTTTAAAAAAGAGGTTACATTTTTAGATATTGTAAACCAAGATGATAAAAACTTGACTTCGTCAAATATAGCTAATCGTGAAACAGTAAGAATTATAAAACACTCTTTTGAAAAACAAGATAATATCATAGAAGCCAATAAGTTTTATGCACTAGAGATGCAAAAAAGAGAAGAAGAACTAAATGATATAAAGTCAATGGATTATAACTTTTGGGAGCGATTAGTATTTAAAATACATGGCATTTCATCTAATCATTCTCAAGATTGGAAATTGGCACTATTTTGGATTATTATATTTGGTTTTTTTTCAGGAGTTATAGATTTTTACTCTATTAATCATAATGGAAATCTTCCTCATATTACAATTACTGGTTTATTTGGGTTAGTGGTTTTTTTGCCTATACTTTATTGGATCTATAATCAGGTAAGATACTTTAAAAAATTGATTTTACCAATGTTATTTATAGTGTTAACATATTCTGCATATGCAACTCTTACTCATGATTATTGTTTAGATATTTTTTATACCAAGACTATAAATCCATTTTCAATTATGAAAAGTGAAGATCCGATTAATATAGTGCAATTAATATTTAAAGCTATTTTTGCATACCTGATTTATCAATTCATTATATCTATTAGACAAAATACAAGAAGAAAATAAAATATGATTCTAAGACATAATATGACTATTCTTTTATTTATTCTTTTGATATTTAAAATAGAAAGTGAGTATCAATGAAAAAGATAATTTTAATTTTATTAATTTTCTCATACATGCTTTTTGCCAATACAATTGAAGAAGCCAAAAAACTTTATGAAAATAAAAAATACAAAGAAGCTATAGAGATATTTGAAAAATATTCAGATAATGGAGAATCATTATATTATCTTGCTAAAGCATATTTAAATGGCAGTGGTGTTGAAAAAAATGTTTCAAAAGCGCTGGAATATGCAAATTTATCTGCAAGTCAAAATAATTCTTCAGGATTAAATTTATTAGGAACAATATATCAATATGGAAATGGAGTAGATATAGATACTTTACAAGCCTTAATGTACTATAAGCAAGCAAGTAATCTTGGAAATACTAAATCAATGTCAAATATTGGTAGTATGTACAAACAAGGAAAAGTTGTAAAGCAAAATTTTGAGATTGCTGAAG
>JASMTK010000122.1:0-3013 GCA_041694355.1 Arcobacteraceae bacterium
GCAAAAAGATATAACAATGAAGGTGCTGATGAAATAACATTTTTAGATATTACAGCAAGTCATGAAAACAGAGGTACTATTGTTGATATTGTAAAGCAAGTAGCAAAAGAGGTTTTTATTCCTTTAACAGTTGGTGGAGGAATTAGAAAGCTTGATGATATTTATAAACTATTAAATGTAGGGTGTGATAAAGTTTCAATTAACTCATCAGCAGTTACAAACCCAGATTTAATAAATGAGAGTGCTAAAAGATTTGGTTCTCAGTGTATTGTAACTGCAATTGATGTAAAAAGAGTTGAAGATGGCTCTTACCATGTTTTTGTAAAAGGTGGTAGAGAAGACACAGGTTTAGATGCAGTACAGTGGGCAAAAGAGGTTTATAATAGAGGTGCAGGGGAGATTTTATTAACTTCTATGGACACAGATGGTGCTAAAACTGGTTTTGAACTAAATATTACTGAGCAAATATCATCAGTGATTGATATTCCTGTTATTGCTAGTGGTGGTGCTGGTAAAATGGAACATATAAAAGAGGCTTTTGAACACGGTGCTAGTGCAGCTTTAGCAGCTTCAATCTTTCATTTTAAAGAGATTGATATAATGGATTTAAAAAGATATTTAAAAGACAACAATATTCCAGTGAGGTTATAATAATGAATAGAATTATATTATTTCTTTTTTTAACTTTTAGTTTAGGTTTCTCTTATGAGTTATCTTTTAATAAAAAGTTTGAAAAGAGTGTATATCCTGATATTTTACAGACATATGTAAAAATTAGTATTGAGAGTGAAGATGAGGAATACATAAATAAAAATATTGAAAAATTTAACGAGTTTATAAAAAATGATAATACAGTTACAAAAAAGAATGGTTCTTATGTTTTAAATCCAAAATATAGATACTATAAAAATAAACAAGAGTTTATGGGATATATTGGAAGTTTAAGATATGAGGTTAAATCAAAAGATGCAAAAAAGATAAATGAGTTTCTAAGTGAACTATTAGAGATAAAAAAAGATTTTAGAACAAGAAAAGTTAAATTAAATGTTAGTAATTTAAAATGGCAAATTAGTGAAGATAAGCAAGAGAAGTATATAGATGAGTTAAGGTTTGAAGCTATTAAATGGGCACAAGATTATAAAAAAAGCCTATCTTCAAAATTAGCATTAAGTTGTAAACTTAAAAATATAAATATAAATGGTGGTTCTAATATTCCTTATTTTAGAAGTGCAAAATCAATGGAAGCAAGTGCTGTTTCAAATCTAGCACCTATTAATAGTAGTAAAAAAGTAAATCTAAATGCAAGTTTTATAATGGAGTGTAAATGATAATTTGTGCAGGAAGAAATGAGGTTTTCCCATATGCAACCCCAATGGGAGTTGGGCTTGTGGAAATGGCTGTAAACCTTACAAGACAGTGTTTATTTGACAAACCAGAGTTTTTACTTTTTGTAGGAACTGCTGGTTCGTATGGAGAGAATAAGATATTTGATATTGTTGAGTCAAAAGTGGCTTCAAATATTGAGCTTAGTTTTTTAGAGCAAAACTCTTATACTCCTTTGGATAATGTCCTTGAGTCACAAAATAAGTTAGTAAAGAATGACACAATAGTTAATTCTTCTAATTATATTTCAAAAAATAAAGAGATAACAAAAAAATTCAAAGAGTATAATATTGGCTGTGAGAATATGGAGTTTTATTCAGTCTTACAAGTAGCTAAAGAGTTTGAGATTCCAGCAGCAGGGATTTTTTGTATCTCTAACTTTACTGATGAAAATGCCCATGAAGATTTTATGAAAAACCATAAAGTAGCAATGGAAAAGTTAACACAGTATTTAATTAAAAATAATATCATAAGGTAAGTAAGTATATATATGACAAAAGCAGATAAATTAACATCAATTTATGATTATACTTTAGAAGAACTAAAGAAAAGTCTAAAACCAGCATTTAGAGCAAAACAGGTATATAATTGGTTATATAAAAATTATGCTTCTTCATACGATGAGATGAAAAATATCCCAAATGATTTAAAGCAGAAGCTAAAAGATGAATATCCAATAGATATAATGGAAGTTGTTAAAAAAGAGCAAAGCAGTGATGGAAGTATAAAGTATCTTTTTAGGTTAAGAGATGGACATACTGTAGAAGCTGTTTTACTTTTAATGAAGAAGAAAAAATATGATGAAGATGGAAATATTGTAAGAAGTGAACAGTATACTGTTTGTATCTCTTCTCAAGTGGGATGTAAAGTAGGATGTACTTTTTGTCTAACAGCTAAAGGTGGTTTTGTTAGAAACTTAACTGTTGGTGAGTATATAGCACAAATTGTTAATATTAAAAGAGACAATGAAATTCCTGAAAATAAATCATTAAATATAGTTTATATGGGAATGGGAGAACCACTTGATAACTTTACAAACTTTACTAAAGCAGTTGAGATTTTTTCTTTAGAAGAGGGATTAAATATCAATAGAAGAAGACAGACTGTATCAACTTCAGGAGTAGCTTCTAAGATTAAAAAGCTTGGAGAAAAAGATTTAGGTATGCAGCTGGCTATATCACTACACGCTGTTGATGATGAGTTAAGAAGTGAATTAATACCTATGAATAAGGCATACAATATTGCTTCAATTATAGAAGCAGTAAAAGCTTTCCCTGTGGATACTAGAAAAAAAGTTATGTTTGAATATCTAGTTATTAAAGATAAAAATGATGACATTGATTCAGCAAAAAAACTTATTAAACTATTAGAGGGAATCCATGCAAAAGTAAATCTAATTTACTTTAATCCTTATCCAGGGACTTCATATCAGCGACCAGAAGAGAAAGATATGATAAAATTCAAAGATTATTTAAACGATAGAGGCTTGATTTGTACTATTAGGGAGTCAAAGGGACTTGACATATCCGCTGCATGTGGACAACTAAAGGAGAAAGAGACAAATGGGAGCACTTGAAATAGCACTTCTGATATTTATAGCAATAGTAGTTATAGCATCAGGAATAGGTTT
>JASMTK010000123.1:0-11626 GCA_041694355.1 Arcobacteraceae bacterium
CAAATGAAAGCTTTTCTACAAACAATAATCATAAAAATAAAGAAGATTTAGGAGTACAAATATACAACTATATAGACTATTTCCAAAAAACAAAACTGCCTAAATCTATATACCATATCGCTCATCTTTGGAAATATGCAACTGTGAAAGAAGGACTTAAAAGTAAGTACTACCTAAATGAAGAAAAAGATTTAGCTTTTTGTGGTGATTATTTCGAGAAAGCAAACTTAGAGGGAAGTTTTTTAAGTGCTAAGGCTTTTGTAGATAGTTGTGATTTTATTCAAAGAGAACTAAAAAAATAATTATAATTTTTTCAAAGTTTGTTTAAATCTATTTCTAAACTCTATGGGGTTTAAAGATGTCTGCTGTTTAGTTGTTCGTTATTTGTGAACATTATTCCATTAGCTTGACCATTATGAGAAAACATTTTATTAGTATTTATTTCTGGTACTTGCAGATGTTGTTTTAAATGGTTTAATGATTTATAAACTCTAGTCTTCATCAAGCAAAAACCCTAAACTAATACCACCAAAGAACGGTAGCCAACAATTAAGATCGTTTGATTTTGTATTATTTGCTATAAAGCTTATTATCTCACTTTCAATTGCAGTATTTGGAATAAATACAGCTTCATCTTTACCGATATCCACAAGTGCATTTTCTAACTTCTCACACCAAACTATATAATCATAAAGTATCTTTTTACTAATTTGCAGTGATAATAATGCTTGAATATTACCGTTTGCGATATTACTATTTATCTCTTTATAGATAGTGATAAGCTCTTTTAGTTCTAACTTGATACTCTCAAAAGAGTTTGTTACAGCTTTTATCATCTGCTCTTCACTCTCGTAATCACAATTAAAAGTTTGTGCTTCTTTTTTTATGGAGTTAGCAAGGCTTCTAGTGTGCTTTTGAATATCTTCTAATACTGTGTCAGAATCAACAAATGAAGCCCTTGAGAAATCATCCTCAAAAGCTTTTATAATTGGTTGTTTACTTTGTTTTATAACTTTTAGTAGTTGGATTAATAGTTTTTCGTTCATCTTTTATTTCCTAATTTAAAACTCTAAATTTCTAGGTATATTTTCATACCATAAACTATTATTGGCTTCTGAGTTTTTACAAAGAATCTTGTATGCTAAAAAAAACTCTTTTAACTCACAAAAAACTGTTGATAGGTTATGCTTTTTGATATACTCATAATCATAAATAAATCCGTCTCTATCATTTTCAAATTCACTAAAATCATCGCCAAAGTCACTTAAAACACATACAACTACAAACCAGCATGCATAAGAGAGGTTAAAATGTGGTTTATTGCTACTATCATAAAGTTCATCATCAAAAAAAGAGTCTAAGTTTTCAAATCCTTTGTAATTGTTAATAGCACTAAAATCATACAAATGTATTTTAAAAAACTCATAGTGTCTGTTTTTTTCTAAGATTTTTTTAGCTTTTTGGATATGATTATCACTTTTCATTTTCATCACTTTTGTAAAATAATAGCTTCTACTTCTTTTTTTGCATTTTCATAAACTTCTTTTGCATCGTTTTCTAGTGTTTTTGCTTCATCTCGTAAAGTTTGGATATGAGCTACTATTTTATTTTGAATATCAAGAGATGGTAAAGGTATTTTAAGAGATGTGAAAAATTCTTTTGATACTCTTTGATGTCCTGCTGTACCAGAAAAAAACAATTTTGCTTCACTTCTTAATTTTTTAAGCCTTAATAGGGCATGGATATATTTAATATTTACATTATCACATTTAGCTCTAAAAACAAAATATTCAGTTGAACCAAAACCAATACTATTTTTTAGATTTTCAACTACTGCTGACTTTCCATTTTCCATACATGGAGTGATTTTAGACCAAAGAAGGTCTCCATCTTGAAATTTGGTATAACCATTTGAAACTGAAAAAATTTTTGTTTCATCCTTTAAAGCTTCTGCATAAATATCTGAGATTTTTTCCATTGGTAAAAAAGTTGCTTCAGTATTCAAATCAATATTTTTTATTTTTAAACTTGGATCAATAACAATGTAATCTCTAAAATTGATTAAGTCATATTTTGATTCTTCAAAAGAGAATTTTGAATGATTAGATGGTGCATCAAATCTACTTTCACTTACTTCACTAAATTTCCTAGTAAATACTCTTTGTTCTAAAGTTTCTGTTTCTTTTTCTTTAAACTCTATTCCAAGCTCACTAAGTAAGTATTTATCTATAGATGCAAGTTTTTCTTTTGCTTCTTGTTCTTTTTGTATTTTTTGTTTGTAAGCACTATCCATAATTGAAATAATTTGATTTTGAATTTCTAATGAAGGGAGAGGAATAATTACTTTAGATAGCTCTTCTAGAGTTATTGCAGGATAATTTCCTCCACTACTTCGTTGTTCAAATTGATTTAATATAATTGGCATTTTAAGACAATTAAAGATGTATTCCTTTTTTATTTTGTCTGAATATGTTCTAATAACTGCAAATCCAGTTGAAGCAATTAAAATATCATTTGTTTTTATAAGAGAAATTGCACCTCTTGTAGGTCTTGTTGTAGAAATTATTATATCATTATGTCGTACTATCATCTTTGCTCTACTTGGAGCTTCATTTTTAGGAACAATTTTAATATTATTGATGTTTCCTGTTTGTAAATCAATTTCACTAATTTCAACATATGGAAATTTATTATCAAAATAATCTTTTTGATTCCAACTTTCTGATGAAAAATTTACTATATTGGAAAGTTTAGTATGATTTACTTGTTGTATTTTATTTATATTTTCAATATGCTTAGAATCAAAAAATGGAGCATCAAACCTCTCTCCACTAAGTTCACTAAACTTTGTAAAAAAAACATTCTCACTCATTATCGATACTCTCTATAAACTCTTTTAGTTTTTCTGCTATATATTCAAGTTCATTGTTGCCTGTTGGTTTTCCAGTAGTGTCATAGCCTATATCTTCAGCAATTGCCATAAAAATATCATAGTCATATTTTTCTAAGGCTTCTTTTTTTGATAGTTTGTAACTCTCTTTTAGAGTATCTTTTAAATTATCTAGTTTCTCTTTATACTCTTTTGTAAGCTGGGCTTTTACCTCTTTTAATTCATCGCTACCTTTTTCATACTTTGCATTTAGCTCTTTTGTTTTAGCTTTTTTCTCTGCTTCTAAGGCTTTTACCTCTTTTTCATAAGAGTACTTAGCTTTTATATCATTTTGCAGTTTTAGTTTTAAGGTTTTGATATTTTGTGATTGTTTTTTAGTATATTTTTTCAAAAATAATACACTACTTTTTACCCCTGCACCTGTTGCACTAAATGCACTTTGTGGCATAGATACAACAGCTACTAATCTATACATCTCTTCAATAGCATCTCTAACATATTGCATTGAACTATTAGTAAGTATCCCATCAGGAATGACAATAGCTAGGTATCCACCATCATTTAAAAAATTGTGAGCTTGTTCTATAAAAAGTACTTCCGTACTTTGTGAATCTCTTCCTTTTACTCCACTGTTTTTAGTATCTAACCAATCTGTTTCTTTTACTCCAAAGCCATACTGGTGTAAATAAGCCTTTTCAGTTTGTTTTATAGGAGAACCAAAAGGTGGGTTTGTGATAATAAAATCAAAATGATTCTCTTTAAAGCCCTTGTTTTTGCTTTTTGCTTGTATATCATTTATCTTTAAAAGTCCATCACAAGAGATTACATTTGTATGCCCATCATCATGGATAATCATATTCATCTTAGCTGTTCTTGCGATTTGTTCATTTATCTCAATACCAAATAGATATTTTTCTGCAAAATCATGCCAGTATTTTTTCCAATCTACTCTATCATCAGGATTAGTTTCAAAATCTGGAAATTCTTCATTTGCTTGTAATCTTACTTTTTCAAGTGCATGAAGTAAAAAACCACCACTACCACATGAAGTATCTAGCACATAAGAATCATTTTTAATAGGAAGCACATCTACAATAAATTTTACTATAGGTCTTGGTGTAAAGTATTGACCAAAGTCACCTCTAAAAAATGAACCCATAAAGGTTTCAAAGGCTCTACCTTTACTATCAAGGTCTGTTTTATTTAAGTTGATTCCCTCTAAATAACCAACAACTGTTCTTATCTTCGTTGCATTTAATCGGACTGGCTCTTTAAAAACTTCTGGGTCTTTTTTCTTACCCTCTTCATAAAGCTCTTCGATTCTCTCTTTAAGTTTTTTATTTGTCTCTTCAATAGATGGTTCTTCTTTACCATTTTTCACTACGAACTCAGAGATAACTTGAAATTTATAAGGCTCTCCTCTTTTACAATTTCTTTCATCCCAAATCTTACAAAATATAAGTTTATCAAGTTCATCAAAAGCTTCACTAGGGTTTAGTTCCCCACCACCCCATAAGGCATTATGGGCTTGCTTGAATCTTTTTGTTAAGTTATCTTCTGAAACTATTTCAAGGTCATTAAACTTTTTACCGTCTTTTTTACCACCTCTTACATATTTGTATTTAAAAACAGTCTTTTCTCCAAAAGATGGAATATCTGGTCTTGTGATTCTCTCTTTTGGTCTTTCACTTGGAACTTCATAGTATTCATCTTTGATACCTGATGTTGTCCATACATATTTAGCACCCTCACTAACAGCATAACTAAACCCTTGGTCAACTGCTGTGATAAACTCTTGTTCACTTATCTCTTCTTTTTTACACTCTACTACAATATGAGGTGATAAATGTTCTTTATCGTTATAGACAATAATATCTGCTTCTTTTTTCTCACTTCCCATTTGTACAGTTACAAATTGTTTAACATGTTCAACGGGGTAGTTATATTCTAATACAAGTTTTAAAAATGCTAAGGCTTGAACTTTTTCTTCTGGATTATTATAGTTTCTTGATTTTTTTTGATAGACGTATGTAATGTAATTTGTTTCTTTGTTAAAAGAGATAAGTTTTTTCTCTATTCCTTGCTCGATTAACTTTTGTTGTGGAGTTTTGTTTTCTTCCATAATTAACTTAGTTCCTATAAAATATTAATTGTAGATTTTATCTAAAATATGGTTTAATTATTATTTATTTAAATTAGAGATAAATTATTTTATAGCAATATAATCTTTTAGTACAATATCTAACTTCTCTTTCAAATATTTTGGCTCAACAATCTTGATGTATGGTATCCAGTATTTCACAAGCTTTAGTAGCTCATCATCATAGGATACTTTTGTCCAGACGATAAAGTAATCATCATTTTCTTCTATGATTTTTTGATTTGGTAGTATCTCTTTTCTAGTGAAATACTCTTTAGCAACATTGTCTATTTGTAAAGTCACTTCTATTAGTTCATCTGATGTAAACCAGTTGAGTTCATTTTGTTTAATTTGTTCTAAAAACTCTTTTTTAGGCTTAAAAATTTGCGTGTCATCTACCCATTTAAACTTTTCTATCTTAGAGAATGTAAATGTCTTTAGTTTGCTATTTTCATCAGCTAATAAATACCAGATACCATCGTTATTTATAAGCTTATAGGGGTTTACGATTCTTTGTTTATCTTTGTATTCAAAGTTTACAGGACTTTTTTTAATTATAGCAGCACTAATCTTTTCAAAGCACTCTTTTTTTAAGCTTATATCTTCAAATCCTTGGTTTTTGATAAGATAAGCACTATTTAGTTTTGCGTTTAAAATATCTGTGATAAATTCATTTGATAGTGATGGATATAGATTTTTTATACCACTTAATGTTGCAAAGCTTTTAATATCTTCAAAGCTTAGTTTTCCAAGGGCGTAGCTTTCCATACTGTAGTAGTCGCCATTTTTTTCAATAGGTATGTAAGATAATCTCTCTTTTATGTCTCTTTGGATAGTTCTAGCACTTACATTAAACTCATTGGCTAATTCAATAACAGTGAAACTTTCACCGTTATTAAACTTTGTAAGTATTAAAGATAGCCTTTGAGCTAAGGAATCATGTGATTTTGTCATATACTAAAAATATTTTCTCAAAAACAGTAAGTATTTTGATTGTACTTTACCGTACTCTATAAAAAATGACACTGCAACAGCGATACAAAAGGCTATGGTAAAATCTACAAGATTTATAGTTGTAAATATGTTTGTGGTAATTGCTAAGACTATAAACATCACAGTTAATATAAATGGTATTTTAAAGTATGTTAGCATGGTTTTTTTCTCCTATAATTTATTTAAAAATACTCTTGATATTATCAAAAGTACTTTACTCTTCTCTTTCCATCTTTATCTTACATTTTGGGCAAAATGGAAACTCTTCAACTGGATTTAAAGTATCACTTTTAGGTTGTACTTTTTTTGAGTATCCACATTTAGGGCAAGTTAGTTTATATGGTTTTGGCTGGATCATTTTTTAATCTACTTTTAAATTATTTTAACCATTTTACAAGTGTATTTTCTACTACTCTTTGTGTAATAGTACCTTTTTCAATTTTTTCAAACATCTCATTTGCTTCTTTTTCTTTTTTGATTCTTTCTTTTTCTCTTTCCCTTTCTTCATCTACAATTTTATTTTTATCTTGAAGCATTGCTTCAAAGCTACATATTATTATATTGCTGTCATCAATATTTTCTTGTTCCATTTTTGATTTTAATCTTATTTTCAAGTCTTTATCTTCTGTTATAAAAAAGACTCTTTGCCCATTTTTTATATCTTCAATAATTGCTTTTATAAATGCAGGATCAGCATATGAATTTGACATTGGTTTATCACTTAATTTAGGAAGCTTCAAATTACCCGAATCAACAAGTTCTTCAATTCTTCTAAAAGCATCTCTAGCGAATTTAGCTTTTGTTTCATCACTACTATTTTTCAAAGTGTAAATTTCTTCATACTGTTCTGTTGGCATTTTAATTTTTATTTTTTCTTCCATTCTTAGTTCAGTGAACAATCGATCCATAAACCTACTTGCTTCAGCCATAAAAATATTTGAATCTATATATAAAACTTTGTTATCTATTTGCTCAATAAGTATCTTAAAAATTCATCTTCATATTTTTTTTGTCTTATACTATCTGCAACATCTAAAGCAAAACCCACACCTCTTAATACATCTACAAAATCCATTTTTTCTCCTCGTTATTTCTTAAATTTTATTGTTACTGTTAATTGAAATTTATTGCATATTTATCAATTTCTGATTTATCATCAAAAGAAAGTAAAATACTGGCTTTACCATTTTTGAAATCTTCAAAATATTCATCAATACATTGTGATTGTCTTTGATACTCTAAAGTAAACTGCTCAAAATCATTATTTTGTCTATTTTGTAAAATACTTATCACTTTTCTTCTATCTGATAAAGTATTGTTTTTATTGAAATTTGAGTCAAGTAAAGTCTCTTTTTTCCCATCTATAAAGCTATTGTATTTATCCATTAAAGCTTTAAAAGATTCTAATTGTATATCTATGTTTGAAACATTTGTATCGTAAAAATATATAAGTTTTTGGACAAGATTTAATATATTTGTAAGTTTTAAAATCAGTCCATATCTATCTTTTAGGGGTTCAATCCTTTTTAAAAGAATTTTTAACTCTTCGTATGTATTCCCTGTTCCAAAGGTATCCTTACTTTTAAGTTGTTGTATCTCTTGATTTAAGATTTCAAACTCTTCAAGAAATTTATCTTCCCACGTATAAATATCTCGAATTATATGTTGAAGCTGATTTTTATACTCTTGAGCTATTTCATTTTGACCATTAAAATCTTCAATAAGAGGAATTATTTTGTTTTTTATATATCTAATTGCTCCTGTAAGGTTTGCTATATCCTCAGCTTCAAGCTTATCTTGAATACTTTTAACTAAACTCTTAATAGAACTTAAACTTTTTTCTATATCTGCAAGATGTGATTGTGCTACTGCAATACTTAAAAATTGATAACCACCTGTTAGTAATTGTTTTGTTTGTCCACTTTGAATAATCTTGCCGTGTTCTTTTATATTTCCTGTAGAAGTACTTCTGGCAATTGGGCTATTTGCTGTTTGATAATATATTCCACTTTTTAATCCTTTCTGAACATCTGGAGTAAATACAAGTTCAACTATCTGATTTGAAGTGCCGACAAGTCCTTTTGAAAAATCTGCAATAATATGACTTACTCTATTAATCTCATCATTATCTAAATCTTCAAGCTCAAAGTCACTTATTGAAGTTTGGTCTATTACTTTAAGTTCACCTAACTTCACATCTTTATCATCAACGATACTTAAACTATCACTATAGGCAAGCTCTAAATTTTTATTTTTAGAATACTCCAAAGCCAATGTTTGAGGTTCTGAATTATATTTTCTTCTTAATTTTGCTATTTCATAAACTGCTTGTGCTGTAACTTGAAAATTTGGATCAGATAATCTTTTTGATATTAAACCACCAATACCTAATATTGGTAAAAGTAATAAGTCTTTATTATTTAATTTAGTTGTTGAATTGCACTCTTTTATGGCTTTATTTAATTCATCTTCTGTAAACTTACTTAATAACTCTTCCTCTAAAAAATACAAAGACCTCTTATTTATATTTATGGTTTTATTTATTACTTTGGTTGCTAGTTTTGATAATAAACCACTATCATAATCTGATATTGTTTCCTCGATTTCAGTATTTATTTCAAAAGCTTTACAAATACCTTTTAATATTTCAGAATATTTAGCTCCTTTACCTCTTGCAATATTTGCTATAGTATTTCCTCCAAAATATTGAAGTTCTTTAGCAATTTCTTCCCAATAAATATTATGATTTGGAGTAAACTCTTTATAAATATCTTTTTTTGTTAATTCTTCAGTTTTAGAAGTTGTTAAAATATTTACCAAGTTGTTTAAATCTTTAGACTTCACATCTTTTAAAAACTCTAAATCGTCATCCATTAGATGTTTCCCTTTCTATCTCTAATTATACATTGTATATATAGTGTTTAAAGCAATATTTCACAGAAGATACACTTACATAAACATTATCACTTCAACCTAGAGCAACTACTAAAAATCTCACAAATTTTAGATGTAAATTTATGTGATTTATTAACCTCTTAAAAAACTAATAAATAATTGTATTTATTTTAGCATAAGCTCTTTTAACCTCTCTAACTATTGTCTCTTTATCATCTGTTATATTTCTATTATCAATCTTATCTAGTATGGTGCATATTGATAGAAAAGTATCAACTAGCTTTTTATCTTCATCGCTATAGTTTTGATAATCTTGTGTTGCTATGATTATAGTATCTAGCTTATCAAAGTATTTATCTATATAGTTTTTTGTATCTTGTAAAATTTTTGCATAGTGTTCAAACTCTTTTATTAGTTCATCACTATAACTTTTAAAATCATACCTTTCTATATAATCAAAATTTGCAATTATCCTTTGAGTAGCAGTATCAATATCATTTATCTCTGATAATGCACTTTTTAATTCTTTTAGACTATTTTGTCTAAGTTCTCTTTTTGCATCTTTGTATTTTTCTATCACCTCTTTTAGTTCAGGTAAAACTTCAAACTCATCACTATATAAATCCACATGTATAGGCTTTTCATCTTCATCATCTTTTGTACTGTTTTTATCATACCCTTTGTAAAGACTATTTATAGCAATTTCATCTTCAATATATCTTTTTAATCCATATCCAGTAGCAGCTAAGGCAACTCCACCTAAAACATAACGAATCATCCCATAACTCCAAAGTTTTGATTTTAAAAAGTATGACATAGGGTTTTGACAGGTCGTGTCGTTTTAAAAATATGAGTTATCAAATTTTTATAATCATATATCATCAATTTAATATAAAACAGTAAGTTACATATTATTAGTCCAGCATAAACTCATCCCCTGCTTTCACATACTTATACTTCAAATTTACTTTATTCTTTAGTATATACTCTAAAGTAGTATGTGAAATATGCATCAAATACCCCTCTTTTACTTTTAACTCATCTAGTATGGCACTTGCTTGATTGTAGTTTAGGTGGTTTCCTACTTCTTTTCTCTCATCATAGCAAGCATCTATGAAAGCTAGGTCTATTTTTTGTGATTTTAAAAAATCTAGGCTCTCTTTTGGTATTCCTGAACAGTCTGTTAGGTATGCTATGTTTTTATTTTTTGTTTTTATAAAATAACCAAAAGTATTCTTCGAGTGTTTCAAAGGTAGTGCTGTAAAGCTTATATCATCGATGTTTTGTGTACTAAATTCTTCTATTTCGTTATAACAAACTGAGTGTTTATGCTTAAATAAATCAGAAAAACCATCTTTATCTTTTGGATGAAAACACTCTATTTTTTGCACTGAATGTCTTAGCCTTAAAAGCCCTAAACAATGATCAGCATGAAAGTGAGTAAGAAATACTGCTTTTATATCATTTCCATCAAAAATATTTGATATATCCTCAATACCTGCATCTAAAAGTATTACACTATTATCTACTTTTATATATGCACTTGTTGATAGATTTTTTAGTCCTTTTTCTCTGTGATATGTACATACCATACATTGGCAGTTATGTACTGGAAAACCTGCACTATCAGCTGTTCCTAAAAATTTTAGTTTCAAAGTCTATCCTTAATCAAAATTCAAAGCTATTTACCAAACAGTAGTGGTCACTATACTCTTTAAAAGCAATTTCACTATTTACTTTTACTTCCAAATCAGTTTTATACAAAATATAATCAATAGTTTCACCTCTTTCATGGGTGATTTTAGTATTTTGCGAATCAAAGCCATATTCACTTAAAATCTTTAAAACTTTTGATGTGGGCTTTGAGTTTAAATCCCCACAAAAAAGAGCCATATCATAAGTTATATTATCTAAAAACTCCAGTACTTTATAAACAATATATAGTCTTCTATCTTCGCTAAAATGGCATAAATGTGTATTTATAGTTATGATTTTTTTATCTTCAAGATAAGTCTCTAAAATCTGACAAGCTCTCTCCTCTTTGTCA
This sequence comes from Arcobacteraceae bacterium, assembly GCA_041694355.1. Lineage (GTDB taxonomy): Bacteria > Campylobacterota > Campylobacteria > Campylobacterales > Arcobacteraceae > Arcobacter_B. Next base: position 10,966 of record JASMTK010000123.1, read on the forward strand.
TCTTTATCTAAGTAGTACACTTTTAAAAGTTTAGTTTTAAATCTACTTAAAGTTGTAAGATTAGAACTACTTAATACCCCATCTCTAGTTTTTTGTCTTGTTTTTGTACTAATACAATTATAGTTTAAAGTATCATTTAAAGTTGATGAACTAGAGAATTCATCACTATTATAATCCTCTTGAAAGCAAAATATATCAATATCTGTATTCTCTAGTTTTGTTTTGAAGTTAAATATTCTTTTAGGAAAGTCCCCATCATTTTTCCAAATATTATAAGTAGCAATATTTAGTTTACTCATTAGCAATCTTTCTTAATAGTTTTATAAATTCTTCGGTACTTTCTTCTACCTCTTTTATGTTTTCAAAGTCTATCAAATTTTTAGCTTCAATTTTCTTATAACTTCTGTTAAGTCTTTTTTCTATCTCTTCTTTTGATTCTCTTTTTCTAAGAGTTAGTCTTGTTCTTAATTCTTTTTTAGGAACAGTAATATTTATTGTATAGACATTTTCATATAAATTTTCAAAGTCTTTGATTTTGCCTCTTGAAATTGAAATAACATTTACTTTGTTTTTTATTGAGTTTTTTGCAATACCATAAAACTTATCATGAGCATTCCAAGTGGAAGCAAAAAAAGAGTTATGTTTTAATATCTCAAATGCA
>JASMTK010000124.1:0-2696 GCA_041694355.1 Arcobacteraceae bacterium
CCTATTTTATTTGCTGTATACATTGTGTTTGATGCAATATTTAATGCATTTGGGTTTGCATTTCCTATATCTTCACTTGCAAAAATTACTAATCTTCTTGTGATAAAGTCTACACTCTCTCCACCATTTATTAATCTAGCTAGATAGTATAATGCTGCATCAACATCAGAACCACGAATAGATTTTATCATTGCACTAGCTAAATCATAGTGAGAATCTGATGAGGATACTCCATCACCTATTACATTACTTCTTAACTCTTTTAGTGTGTCTAAATTGATTTTTGAGGTTATTTTTGAAGAGAAATCAAGAAGAGTTAACATGGCTCTTGCATCACCAGAACTTGAAAGTATTAAGTACTCTTTAGCCTCTTTTGTTATTGATATTCCTGATAAGCTACTCAATGCATTATCAAGTAGGTTTATCATCTCTTTTTTACTTAAAGCTTTAAATTCATATAGAAAAGATCTTGACCTTATTGCATTTGTTAAAGTAAAAAATGGATTTTCTGTACTAGCCCCTATTATTATAGCATCATAATTTTCCATTATTGGGAGTAAAACTTCTTGTTGATTTTTTGACAATCTATGAACTTCATCTATAAAGACTAAGGGTTTAATTAAAGCATTTTTGTATCTATCAAATACCTTTCTTAACTCCTCTACTTTTATAGTTGTTGCATTGAAGTAGTAATAATCTGTATCAATCTCTTTAGCAATAATTTTTGCTAATGTTGTTTTACCAGTTCCTGGCTTTCCATAAAAAAATAGATGAGGAATATCTTTTTTCTTGATTAATTTGTAGAGTGCTTTATTTTGTGAGATTATATGAGATTGACCTACAAAATTATCTAATGTTGTAGGTCTTAATTTATTTGATAAATCAGTCATCTTTTTGTTGTTTGTTTAAATAGTATCTTAAGTCTCTGTACTCTTCTCTAGTTAAGTATCTAGTTTTTCCAGTTGGTAGATTGTTTAGTGATATACCACCAAACTCAAACCTTTTTAAATCTAAAACATTTAAATCAAAGTGGGCAAAAAATCTTCTAAGTTCTCTGTTTTTACCCTCTGTAATAGCTACTTTAATTTTTGAAAATTTAGAATCATTTCTTAAGATGTCATACCCTAAAAAAGGTTTAAAGTTCATCTCTTTTATGTCTGATAGTTCATGGGCACCTTTTGAGGCATCATCTAATTCTAAACCGTTTTGCATAGCATCTTCTACTTTTGCATTAATTTCACCATCAACTTTTAGTTTATAAACTCTTTCAAGGTCTGAAGTTGTTAATGCATTCATAACGTCCACAGAATCCGTTAGAAGTAATAAACCCTCCGAAGCATAGTCCAACCTACCTATAGGCATAAAATGCTTAAATTTGCCAGATATAGAGTCAAAAATAGTACGTCTTCCTTGTGGATCATTCTTTGATACAATTTCCCCTTTTGGTTTATTGTAAACTATTACAGTTATTACTCTATCTCTATCTTCTTTGATAATTTTTTTCCCAATTTGAACTTTATTATCGTTTGTAACTTTAGTAGCAAGGTTTGAGACTGTTTTACCGTCTACTTTTACTTTCCCCTCTTCTATAAGTTTATCAGCCTCTCTTCTAGAGTATTGGCTGTTATGTGATATAAATTTATTTAGTCTTGTTGGTTCGTTATAGTTTTTTTTCATTTTATTCCAGCTTCAATTAAATCGTGAATATGTAAAACTCCTACTAGTGAGTCGTCATCTTGTGTAACTATTAAAAGTTGTATTTTATAGTCTTCTATTATTGATAAAGCATCACTTGCTAATAGATCTTTATCTTTTAAAGTTTTAGGGTTCATTGTAGCAATCTCTTCAATTTTACAATCCATTGAGAAACTATCACTCATAAGTGCTCTTCTTAAATCCCCATCACTTAGTAGCCCTATTACTTTATTATCATCAATTATGATAACATTTCCTAATCTACCCTCACTCATAGTTACAATTGCATCTTTAAGTTTTGTTTCACGTGAAACTATAGGTAAATTATCTTTTCTTAATAAGTCATCCACTTTTACAAAAAGCTTTTTTCCAAGACTTCCACCTGGATGAAATGAAGCAAAATCCTCTTTTTGAAAATCTCTTTTTTTCATAAGACATACAGCTAGTGCATCACCCATAGCCATTGTTAATGTTGTTGAGGATGTTGGGGCAGTGTCTAAAGGACAAGCCTCTTTATCCACATTAATATTGATAAAAATATCAGAGTACTTACCAAGGGTTGAATTTTTTGTTTTAGCCATAGAAATAAGAGGAATATCAAATCGTTTTAGGTGAGGAAGAATCTGTACAAGCTCTTCACTCTCTCCACTATAAGAGATACCAAGTACAATATCATCTTTTCCAATCATCCCTAAATCACCATGCATTGCTTCAGTTGGATGTAAGAAAAATGAACTTGTACCCGTACTTGCAAGTGTAGCAGCTATCTTTGAACCTACAAGGCCAGATTTTCCCACACCTGTTACTATTAGTTTTCCTTTTGAGTTCACAATTAAATCAACAGCTTTATCTATATCAAACTCAATATTCTGTGCAGCTTTTGTTAACTCTTGTGCCTCTGTATTTAACACCTCTTTTACGATATTTTTAAAGTCCATTTTTAAATCCTTACTGTACAAATACTGTTGGAACTATCATAGGGTATTTTTTATATTTTCTAA
>JASMTK010000125.1:0-22316 GCA_041694355.1 Arcobacteraceae bacterium
ACTCAATGCCCCATCTGCACCGCCTATACTCTTGCCCGCTTTTATATCACGGGCAAACTGCTCTACGTCTACTTCTACTTTTTTCATGTGTCATTCCTTTGGGTTGTGTTATTCTACCCGATTGACACAGAATTTGGAACGGTCCCAAAAAATCAAAATGAAGTGAATCAAAATAAATAAGACTAGTTTATTAAAAATAGTATCAAAGAATAGATTCTCTTCACTAATATCAAGTTCAACTTTCAAAACTATATTTCCAGGTATTCCCATATGAGGATTTTTCTCTTTTACAAGTGGTATATATATTTTTAAAAGATTTTCTACTTTTTCATTTTGCATTTCCCATGTTCTTGAAGTAGTTATAATTAAATCATCACTATTTATATTTACAGGAAAAAGTTCTTTACTTTTTAGATATTCTTCATTTGATTTAAACTTTTTTTTATGTGCTACTAAACTTTCATAGTACTCATTACCTTGACTATCTTTCATTATACAAAACATATCCATATTGGTATTAGCAATTTCAATCATTTCATCAAATGCTTCTTTTTGCCTTCCAACTTCTTTATATATTATTCCAATACCTAAAAAATAGTTTTCATTTAATTTTGAATATGAGAAGCTTTTCATCTCATAATCTAAAAAATCTACAAAGACATCATTAGAACGATTATATTCATCAATATTATTTAAACTATCTAAACTAACTTTTGATTTTTCACTTTTCTTTAAATCAAGATTTAAATTTTTTTTATGTGTTGTATCAATTATTTTATAATTATTGTCTATTATAAAAACCTCTAAATCTAGTTTTTTTCTATTTAAATCAAAATCTTTTTTTGCTTTTTGTCTCAAATAATCTAATTTTAAATTTGGTTTACTTTTTAATTTATGATGTATATTCAAATGAATCTTTTGAGTTACTTGCTTTTTACTTTCTAACAAGTTATTAATTTCAAGTAGACTTTTTTCCATATGATTTTGATTTAATTTTAAAACTCTCATTAATTGCTTTTCAATATCTTTTTGTTGACTAACTATATATGAGTCATAAATCATATAGATAAAAAGAAGAGTCACAAAACTCACTAAAATATGCAATATTGAGATTTTAAACTTTAAACTCAAAAATAATCCTATTAAATTTTTTATTATCTATATTAAATCAAAGAGAAGATTAACTTCTCTTTAATAAAGCCCAGTTTGTTGATAAATAGGTATACAACTTTTTACATCTGCTTCTAAACCTGTAGGACCTTTAGTATTTCCATATTTACTACTATGGTATTTAGTTAAAACTTCAAGTTTTTCTTGTGTTGTTCCTTTTCCTGGTATTACAAGTCCCATTTTGTCACTCCAAGCAGACATTCTATTTATAACAAGTTTTTTATTTTGATTAATTAAATTTTCTGCTCCACCACTTTTTTCTAAAGTTGTGAATAATCTTGAAGAGCATCTCGTAGCAATAGCTACTAACTCTGACTTTGTTCCAGCCATACTCATAAGTGTTTTATTATTCATAAAAATAGAGTCCATCGAGCTTGGATTCTTAGAATCTATTTTTATCTCTTTTGGTTTAAAAGAAACAGTTTTACCATTGATTTTCTTTAAAGGAGCATTGTATCTATATTCCATAGGAATTATAACTTTATATAAAGCTTTTCCTTGTGGGTTTGTTAAAGCACAAAGAGCTTTATCTCCAACTTTTCCTGCTTTAAAATATCTAGGTGTTCTTATATAACCTGCGCAAACAGATTCCATTTCCCAATTATTTTTATCTAAAACATCCTTTTTAAAATCAGTTCCTCTTTTAGAGTTTGAGTCATTTGAACAATCAGATATTCCATTTTTATTTGGACATCTCATTTTTATCATTCTTTCTTGAACTTTGTTTTTATAAACAATCTCTCCTGTTGGTACAACTTCACCTGTTCTTAGATTTACACAAGAGAACTCAGGATTGCTTGTACCAAATTTTTTCTCCCAGTTTTTGTCTAAAAACATAGTAAGACATTGGTGTTGTTTTAATTCAACTTGACAAGAGTTTTTACCTTTTGGAGTAATTTTTTTAGTATCAAAGTATCCTGTACTTTTACTAATTTGACTTAGTCCTTTTTTCCACTCATAATCACCTTTTAAACCTATATACATTTTACCAATATCTTTTGAACCTAATGCACATTGAACTGAGCTTGGATCAAATTTATTTGCATGTGCAAATGAAGTACATACTAATCCAATTAAAAGTAGAATCTTTATATATTTATTACTTTTTTTCATTTTATTTCCCCTAAAAGTAAAGAGAAGTTGTTCTTCTCTTTATTATTTATTTAGTAAACAACATTAATTGTTTGATCGTGAGTATCCGTATTACCTAAACTATCTTCAACTGTAAGTCTTATTGTTCTTGTGCCACCTGGTAAACCTACACAAGAGTATGTCTCGCTAACTGTTGTTCCACCATCAATAAAGTTAGTATTATTACCTGCTGTTACATCTGTCCATGTATAAGAAACAATATTTCCAGTAGAAGAACTTCCAGTAAAGCTAATAAACTCAGAACCTACTCTTTGACTTGGAGAACAAAACGGTATACCACTTTGGCTCTGAGCCGTAATAACTGCATTTAATGGAGTACTTGAAGCAGGACCAACTAAAAATGAATCTTGGTTTGCTTGAGTCATACCTGAGTTTGTAAATATATCACTCACAGTTAAACTTGTATTTTTTCTAGGATATAAAGCTGATAAATCTTGATTAAATGCACTTGCATTATTGAACATATTATTCATATTTGTTACATTTTGGATTTGCCAAGTACTAATATCTTGATTAAATGCAAATGCTGATCTAAACATATAAGCCATATTAGTTACTGAACTTACATCCCAAGAGCTAATATCTTGATTGAAGGCTATTGCTCCTTCAAACATTGTATACATTGTATTTACACTGCTTGTATCCCAAGAACTAATATCTTGATTAAATGCTCTTGCCCCTCCAAATGTATTGTACATTGTTGTTACATTACTAGTATTCCAATTTGTTATATCTCCATTGAAAATTCTAGCTGCCAAGAAAGTAGATCTTAAACTTGAAATATTTGATACATCCCATGAACTTAAGTCAGCATTAAACAAAGGAGTGTCTGCAAAAGTAAAAGCTAATGTAGTAGCTTGAGATAAATCAGGAATTCCTGCACTTGAATTTATACCTGTGAAATACTGTCCTTTGTAAAATAGTTTATCCATCGATGCCCATTTTATATCACCCCATTGTGCAACTTCAATAATCTTATGAGTATCCCAAGAAACATTGTCCTCCCCAAAATGTATTAAACTTTGATTTCCACTTGTAGTTTCACTAATAGCAACTTGATAAGTACCAGGGTTTTGGTATGTACAACTATATAAATTATTATAAGTCAATGTTGTTTCAGCTGTTCCATCATTTTCACAATCGATACTTAAAGCACTTCCACTCATTAGGTTTCTAATATTAAATGTAGTATTTGAAGTATTATTACCAACAGAAGTTGATGGAATTTTTGAAGTATCAATATCTATAATAAATGGATTGCTATTCCCTCCAGTATTACCACCACTTGAAGCAGCATTAACAGTGATAGTAACAGTATCTGTATGAACACCATTATTATCATCAGTAACAGTTAAAGCTAAAGTATGAGTTCCTACACTAAAATCAGATTTAGTAAATGATTCATTACTTGATAATAAAGTACTACCTTCCATCCATTGATAAGAAACAATTGTTCCATCACTATCAGTTGAAGCACTACCATCTAAAGTTACAGTTGAACCTTCTGTAACTGTTTGATCAGCTCCTGCATTTGCAACTGGAATTACATTAGAACTTTGATTAACAGTAATAGTCACATCATCAGATGAAGTAGCACCATCATCATCAGTAACAGTTAAAGTAATAGTATGTGTTCCAACTGAAAAATCAGATTTATTAAACGATGAGTTAGTCGAAAGAATAGTTGAACCCTCAGCCCAAGAATATGAAGAGATAGTTCCATCACTATCTGATGAAGCACCCGCATCTAAAGTTACACTAGTACCTTGAGTCACTATTTGGTCAACTCCAGCATTAGCCACTGGAGCTAAGTTTGCACTTTGAGTTGTAAAAACTATTATTTTATCTGTATTACCATCTAAATTAATATCAGTTCCCGCATAACTTTTAATAGTATTCTTAATCGTTAAAGTATAGTTTTCACTATTGTCTAAATCTGAATTTGGTGTAACAGTCACTACATTTTGATCTCTTGTTATTGTTGTATTAACTCTTGTATTTGTATTATCATTTGTAGTAAGTATAAAATAATCATTTGTAAGATATTTTCTTGGAATATCATCATTAAAAGTAAGTTTAATATCTGTATCTTCATTGATATTAGTATCACCATAATTAATATTTGATGATGTTAAGCTTAAAGTAGTCGAAGTTGTTTTTTCTCCATGAAACTCCAAAATATTTTCAATATGACTTTGTGCTTTAGCTGCACTTACTATATCTTTATTTGCAAACCCAACATTTGAAAGAAGAGTATCAACTATTACACTGTTATCATTAAGATTTGACTTTGTATCATTTGTATCTTCAAATTTATCAAAATCAGTTCTTGTAATTTCGATTTTATCAGTTGATTTATCTGAATCTAATGATTGTAAGAACCTTCCTATTTTTATAACTTCAGAATTTGTTGTATCTGTTCTTGAAACTCCTACTAAATCCTGAATAAATATTTTGTTATCAACGGGAACAGAACTAAGTGTTCCAAGTCTTATATCTCCAATATAAAACTCAACACTACCACTATCATAAGGAAACTGACCATTTGAATCTGTAAAACCTTCATTTGTTCCGTTTACATACTTAATACCTGCAACAAAATCATCAATAAATGTTGCTTTATTTAAAGTAGTAGATGAACTAGAACCACTTCCTCCACCACAACCAACTAATAATCCTGCAAGTATCGTTGCAATACTAATACTTTTAAAAGTAGACATTTTATCCCCTAATTGTTTTTTCTAATTTTAATAATAAAATGTCATATATATGTAAGCTTTTTGTAATATTAATGTAATATTTATTATTTATTACTTTATATGCAACTAAGTTGCACTTAAACTTTAAAAGCTATAATTTCTTAAAAAGAAGTTATTGTAGGTAATCACTGTCAATACTGCTCTAAAAAAATACCTATTTTGAAAAAGCAATTATTAATATTCCTAAACCTTTTGTAAAAGACACAACTGGAAAGTCCATCTTGTAAAACAAAAAATTGAAGAGGTTTATTTAGAGTATTTTAAATGTGGATAAAAAAGTAGGAAATTTCCTACTTTTTATTTAGTTACAACCACAGCTTGGACCACATCCACCACTTGATTGCTCTTGTTTTGGTTGCTGTGCAGAACTAGCACCTGCTGCAGTTGTTGAACAAGCACTTACACCAGGAGGTGTTGTTGGTTGAATATCTGCATTATCTCTACCATCATCAATATTATCTACAAATTCAATAATTTTTGCTGCTGCTTCCATATATCTTTTTGCTGATACTGATTCTGGATTAAAGTAAGTAATAGGTTTACCACCATCACCACCTTCTCTAATTGCAGGTTCAATTGGTAGGTTACCTAAAACCTGCGTATTATACTGATCTGCTAAGTTTTCACAAGTCCCCATACCAAAAATATCTGATTCTGTTTCACAAGATGGACAAATAAATCCACTCATATTTTCAACAATTCCAGCAATAGGAATATGAAGCTTTGAGAACATATCTAAACTTCTTCTACTATCATCTAAAGCTACATGCTGAGGAGTAGTTACATTAATACCAGCTGCAACTGGAACACTTTGAGCTAAAGTTAACTGTGCATCACCTGTACCTGGTGGCATATCAATATATAAAATATCTAAATCTTCCCATAAAATATCTCTTAATAGTTGTTGAATAGCTTTCATAATCATAGCACCTCTCCAAATAAGAGCTTGCCCTTCATCCATTAATACACCCATTGACATTACATCAACTCCATATGCATTTAATGGTTTTGCTTTATCTCCAACAACTTCTACTTCTTGACCTTGTAATCCCATCATTCTTGGAATATTAGGACCATAAACATCCGCATCTAAGATACCTACTTTTTTACCTTGCATTGCAGAAGCAACTGCTAAGTTAACAGTTGTAGTTGATTTACCAACTCCACCTTTTCCTGAACTAACCATCACAATCTTTTTAATTTGTGGTGCAATATTTTTTCCACTTGTACTATTACTTTGTTGTTTTGGTGCTTCTGGCTTATTGAACCCAAGTCTAGCTTCAAGTCCAATAGCACTAATACAGGCATGAATATCTTTTCTTAACTGATCCTCAACCTCTGCAGCACTAGATGTGATATCTAATACAATTGAAGCTGTGTTCCCTTCAAGTTGAATATCTTTTACAAAACCAAAATCGATAATAGATTTTTCAAATCCTGGATATTTTACTTTTTCAAGTTCTTTCTTAATCTCTTCTATACTTGCCATAGAAAATTCCTTTAATATTTGTTTGTTTGAAGTATTATATTTTAAATAGGATAATTTTTGTCTTAATTAAACCTATATTTATTTTAAATTATAGAAAGTAAAGTTTTTTTTACTTTTTTTAAACAGTTTTATTTTATCATAAATTTGTGAAATTGAAAGAATTTTTGTAAGAATTTGTTGAGGAAGAATACAGGATTAACCTGCATTCTCCATAGCTTCACCATGATCTTCAACAATTTTTTGTGTAATTTTGTATGAACAAAACTTTGGTCCACACATAGAACAAAATTCTGCTTCTTTAAATACATCTTGAGGAAGTGTCTCATCATGGTACTCTTTTGCTCTTTCAGGGTCTAAACAAAGTTCAAACTGCTTATTCCAATCAAATGAGTATCTTGCATCTGACATCTCATCATCAATATCTCTTGCACCCTTTCTACCTCTTGCAATATCAGCAGAGTGAGCAGCAATTTTATAAGCAATAATCCCCTCTCTAACATCTTTAGCATTTGGTAACCCTAAGTGCTCTTTTGGTGTAACATAACAAAGCATTGAAGCCCCGTGCCATCCACCAACAGCAGCACCAATTGCAGATGAAATATGATCATATCCAGCAGCAATATCAGTAGTTAAAGGTCCTAAAATATAAAAAGGAGCTTCATGACAATACTCTTGCTCTATTTTCATATTTCTTTCAATTTGATTTAATGGAACATGTCCTGGTCCCTCAATCATAACTTGAACATCTTTTTCCCATGCTCTTAAAGTAAGTTCACCCATTACTTTAAGTTCTGATAATTGAGCCTCATCAGATGCATCTGCTAAACACCCAGGTCTTAAAGAATCACCAAGTGATAGTGATACATCATATTTTCTACAAATCTCTAAGATATCATCAAATGCATCATAAAATGGGTTTTCTTTATGGTAGTGCATCATCCAAGATGCCATAAGTGAACCACCTCTACTAACAATACCCATTTTTCTTTTTGCAATATGAGGCATAAATTGAAGTAAGAAACCTGCATGAATTGTGAAGTATGAAACTCCTTGTTTTGCTTGTTTTTCTAAAACATCAAGCATAACATCAATAGTTAAATCTTCAATTTTATTGTTTACATCATGTAAGATTTGATACATAGGAACTGTACCAATTGGAACTGTTGAGTGATCAATAACAGCTTGTCTAATTGCATCTAAGTCACCACCTGTACTTAAATCCATAATAGTATCAGCTCCATATTTTAAACTAACGTCAACTTTCTCTATTTCTCCTTCAATATCAGACGCAAGAGCAGATGAACCAATATTAGCATTGATTTTACAAGAAGTTGCAATACCAATAGCCATAGGATTTAGTTTCCTATGATTAATGTTTGCAGGAATAATCATCCTACCTCTTGCCACTTCACTTCTTACTAATTCTGGATCAATATTTTCAACCTTTGCAACATATTCCATATCAGGAGTAATAATACCTTGCTTAGCATAATACATTTGTGTTCTAACTTTATCATTTTTATGATTATCTAGCCAATCTCTCATTTTAAAATCCTATAATATTTATTTGATTGATTTTTCATTATATCTAAAGTTTATTATAAAACCTTAATTGAAGTCTAAATTTCTTAGTTATTACTAATATAAGTTTCTTTTCTATATAATTGATTAAAGTTAATAGGATTCGTACATAATGAAGCAGAAATTAAAAGAGAAAATAAAATCACTCCCACAATTACCAAATAGTATTATTGAATTAGAAGAATTTAGAAAACTAAAGACTTCTGATCCACTTATTTTAATTGATATTATAAAAAAAGATCCACTTTTAGTTGCAAATATACTAAAAGTTGCAAACTCATCAATGTTTGGATTTAGAAATAGTGTAGATACATTAAGTAGAGCTATTACACTTCTAGGAGTTAACTTTACTGTTTCGATTGCTTTTGGCTCAATCGTGCAAAATACTATAAAATCCAATTTAGCGCCTTATAGAGTATCTTTAGATGAGTTTATGAGACTTTGTGCTCTGTCTTCTAATATAGTTGATGAGTGGATTGGTAAAAAAGATTTTGATTTAAAAGAAGAACTTCTTATGCCTGCTTTTTTACAAGAGACAGGTAAGTTTATAGTTTCAATTATTTTAGATCAAGAAAATAAAAAAGATGATTTTAAAAATGAGATAAATAGATATAAAAATTTATCTGAATTAGAAGAGAAGTATGTAGGTTTTTCTACTCCAAAAATCACTTCATATATATTTAAACACTGGTCTTTAGGACAAAATATAATATACCCAATTGGCTATGTTCAAGACTTAGAAAACTGCCCAAAAAACTTTTTGAAAAAGGCTCAAATACTAGATGTGGTTAAAACATTAGTAGATATTCGAAACCCACTAAATGATGATGCAATACAAATTGCACTACAAAAAGCACAAGAGTATAAACTAGATAAAAAAAGACTAGAAGTAATTACAAGTGAATTAAAAAAAGAATTTCACTAATCTTTTAATTTCTCTTAACTTTTCATAAGAAACAATAGATTATAATATGTAACTTTTTTACACAAAAGGGGACTTGTGTCAAATGTAACATTAATAATACTTTGTGCTGGGAATTCTAGTAGATTTATGCATAAAGCAAAAAAACAATGGCTTAGAGTAGATAATGAACCTTTATGGCTAAATGTCACTAAGAGATTAGAAAGCTATTATGACTTCAATAAGGTTATTGTAACCTCTCACAAAAATGAGCTTTCTTATATGAAGAATTTTAGTGATGAACTCTGTTTTGTTTCAGGTGGTAACACTAGACAAGAATCAATAAAAAACTCTTTAAATGAGGTTGAAACTGATTATGTTATGATAACTGATGTTGCAAGATCATGTGTCCCTAAAAAAGTGATTTTAGATCTTATTTCTAATAAAGAAGATTTTGACTGTGTTGTTCCTACACTCAATGTTTCTGATACAGTAGTTTATGACGAAGATACTATAAATAGAGACAATGTAAAACTTATACAAACTCCTCAACTTTCTAAAACTAACAGTTTAAAAAATGCACTTGATACAAATATTGAGTTTACAGATGAAAGTTCTGCAATAAAAAAGATTAATGGTCATATAAAATATATAGAGGGTAGTCTTGAAAGTAAAAAACTAACCTTTGGAGATGAACTTAAAGATATAAGTTGTTTAAAACAGCCAGCAAATAACTTTTTTACCGGCTTTGGAATAGATATCCATCAATTTGAACAAAATAAAGATATGTATTTAGGTGGAGTTTATGTACCTTGTGAATATGGCTTTAAAGCACATAGTGATGGTGATGTCTTAATTCACTCTGTTATTGATGCATTATTAGGAGCCTCTGGGGCAGGTGATATTGGAGAGTTTTTCCCCGATGATGATCCAAAATATAAAGGTGCCGATTCAAAAATACTTTTAAAAGAGATAGTTGAGTTTATTTACAATGTTGGATATGAAATTGTAAATATAGATTTAACAATACTTGCAGAAAAACCAAAAATCAACCCTATTAAAAATGAGATTAAAAAATCACTTAGCAACCTTTTAGCTATTGATAAACAGTTTATAAATATCAAAGCTACTACTAATGAAAAAATGGGATTTATTGGTAGAAAAGAGGGAGTAGCTGTTCATAGTGTGGCTACATTAAAATACTACAACTGGAAGAGAATATGAATATATTAATTATCGAAAATGAAATTTATCTAGCACAAAAAGTAGTATCAAGACTTCTTGATGACGGACATAGTTGTGATTATATTGAATCGCCAAACATTGACAATCTTTCAAAAGATTACGATATAGTTTTACTTTCTACATCATTGCCATCTAGTTTATGTAAAAATATCATAAAAAAATATAAAGAAAACTCTATTATTCTTCTTCTAGTGTCCTATATATCTGATGAAACAGTAACAAACCCAATCAAAGATGGTGCAAAAGATTATATTATGAAGCCATTTTTAATGGATGAATTAGTTAGAAAGATATATCACTACAAGGAGTGCAGAAGTCTAAAAAGAGAGCTACAAACTTTAAGAGAGTATGTTGATTTTATAATGGAAGATGTCGATACATCAGATACATTTTTACCTCCATCATTTCCAACACTTATTGAGTCTAACTCACAAAAAAGCTCTGATAAGTTAGTATTTGAGTTATCAAGAAAATTAGATATGCCTATTAAATTTATTAGTTTAAACTCATCAAGTTGGCAAAAAAAATTAAATGCTGTGGATGAAAAAACTATCATCTACCTAACAGAATTTCACTCTTTAAAGAAAACTGCAAAAGATAATTTAATTAAAGCAATAGAGAATAAAAACTGTGTATTATCCTCTTTAGAAGCAGAGGATGAGTTCCCATATAGAAAGGTTGAGTTCAATAATAAAGATATGCTAATCTCAACTACAAATATTATGACTATAAACGATTATGTAAAACTAATGGTTTTATCATATCAAACTAAGTATCCAGATACTGAATTATCAAAAAAATTAGGTATTTCTAGAAAATCTCTATGGGAAAAAAGAAAAAAACTTGGAATTGAAAAGAAAAAGTAAGGATAAATATTGAATATTAGAAAAATGTACCTAACACTATTTTATAGTGGATTATTCCCAAAAGGTCCTGGAACAGCTGGCTCATTAGTTGCTTTGTTTTTAGGATTGGCTATTCTTCAATTTTTCCCATCCTCAACTCTTTTTTTACTTGCACTATTAGTTACAGTTGTATCAGTAAAACAAATTGATATCTATGAAAAAGAGGTTGGTGCTCATGATAGCAAAGAGATTGTTATAGATGAACTTGCTGGAATGTGGATAGCTTTATCAATTTGTGGAATTACTCAATCAAATATAATAGTTATGTCAATTTTAGCGTTTATCTTTTTTAGGATTTTTGATATTTGGAAACCATCAATAATAGGTAGAATAGATGAAAAACTAAAAGGTGGTTGGGGTGTTATGCTAGATGATGTATTAGCTGGAATAGTAGCTGGGATAAGTGCAGGTGGTGTTTACCACCTTCTTGAAAAGTTTATTTTTTAAATACTTTTCTTAAGATTGTAAAATAAGATGACTTACTTTACAATCTTAGCAAACTCTTCAAATATATATTTTGACTCATGTGGTCCAGGACTTGCTTCTGGGTGATGTTGCACTGAGAAAATCTCTTTATTTTTGTATTTAACACCCTCAATTGTATTATCAAATAAATTTTTATGCGTAATTTCTGCAATTTCTACAATCTCATCTGGAACATTGTAGTTATGATTTTGTGCTGTAATTTCTACAACTTTTGTCTCAGGATTTGCTACAGGGTGGTTACCACCGTGTTGACCAAATTTTAGTTTGTATGTATCAAAACCATGAGCAATAGATAACATCTGATGTCCTAAACAAATAGCAAACATAGGAATATCTGCATTTATAAGTTTTTGAACCTCTTTTTTCTCTTCAGTTAAAGTAAGCGGGTCACCAGGACCATTTGATAAGAAGATACCACCTATTTCCTTTGCTTCATATCTTGCAATTAAATCAGCAGCTTTAAAACTTGATGGTACTACTTCAACCTCAAGTCCTGACTCTACTAGTTCATTTAAAATATTTCTTTTTACACCAAAGTCAACAACTACAATTTTTTTATCACTCATAACTGCTTTGTTATATGATTTTTGTGCATGATTCCAAGCTCCAAATTTATGTACATAAGGCTCTTTTGTTGAAACTTGCTCAATATAGTTTATATCTTCAATTCTTGGTGACTCTTTTAACTGTTTTGCTAACTCTTCTTTATCACTGATTTCAGTAGAAGCTATCATCATCATAGCCCCTTCATCTCTAATCATTTTTGTTAAATATCTTGTATCAATCTCACAAATACCTAATACATTGTGTTCTTTTAGTAAAGAGTCTAAATCACCTTGAGACCTAAAGTTTGAGTGTTCATGGTGGTAATTTCTTACAATCACACCTTTACAATGAGCTGTATTGCTTTCCATATCATCTTCATTTACACCAACATTACCAATCTCTGGCATTGTAAAAGTAATAAACTGCCCAGCGTATGATGGATCAGTAATAATTTCTTGGTAACCAGTTAATGATGTATTAAATACAATTTCACCAACTGATGTTCCAGTTGCACCAAAAGACTTTGCCTCTAAGAATGTTCCATTTTCTAAGTAAATCCACACTTTTTGCATGTTAAATCAATCCTCTTTTTATTAATTCTTCTTCATACAATCTATGATAAACTAAATCATAGTCCTCTGTTCCTGGTATTAACTTTCTTTTATAATTTTTAAGTTTTGCTAATACAGCTGAGTCTGCTTCCTCAAAACCTTTTATAAATTCATCTATTGATGAGAATATAACATTTTTCACCTGATTATCAGAACAATCATAGTGTATATAATCTTCTTCCCATAAGTAATCTAATACTTTATGAGCCATATCTGAGAATCTATCTTCATTATTTAAAATAACACCAAAATCATTTGCAAGTCTTTTTTTAGTCATCCAAAATAGCTGTCTTCTATCAGCATTTAGCATCTCTATTTCTTCTTCTTGCTCATCTAAAATATCATCAACTTTTTCATCAAGCTCAAACTCTTTTTCGATATCCTCATCTAAGATTCTTTCTATTTGAGCTTCAATACTACTTTTATCTTTTCTTATTTCAACAAAGTCACAATTGATTAAATCTCTTGTAACTCTTCTTGAAACATATGGCGTATGATGTAATTTGATTCTCATTTCTACCCCCTTATAATTGTGTCTGCTCTCTCAGGAGATGTTGAAACTATCCCTACTTTTACAGATGTTACCTCTTCAATTTTTTCAATATATCTTTTTGCATTATCAGGTAAAGAGTCATATTTTCTACAACCAACTACACTCTCCCAACCTTCAATCTCTTCATAAACAGGTTTTACACCCTCTAAATCAGATGGAACATAATCAATAATCTCACCTGATTCTAATTCATATGCTGTACAGATTTTAAGTGTTTCAAATCCATCTAAAACATCAAGCTTCATAAGTGCTAATTGGTCACAACCATTTAATCTACCCGCATGTTTAACAGCAACTGCGTCAAACCAACCACATCTTCTTTTTCTTCCTGTAGTTGTTCCGAACTCTTTTCCAACTTCAGCCATTGTATCACCATCAGTTCCAAAATCTTCTGTTGGGAAAGGACCATTTCCTACCCTTGTACAATATGCTTTTGTAATACCTGTTACTACTCCTATATCTTTTGGATTGATTCCTAGTCCTGTACAAGCACCTGCACTAACAGTACTTGAAGAAGTTACATAAGGATAAGTTCCATGATCAATATCAAGCATAGTTCCCTGAGCACCCTCTAATAAAACTTTTTTCTCTTCATCAAGTGCTGTCCAAATCATATTTGTAGTGTTTGTTATAAAAGGTTCTAGTGCATTTTTGTACTCAGTTAATAAAGAAATCAACTCCTCATTTGATGGTGTATCAATACCTAATACATCAAAAAATGCTCTATTTTGTTCAAAGTAATCTATTACTTTTGAAGCTAGCTTTTCAGGGTTAAGTAACTCACCTACTCTATGACCGATTCTATTAATCTTATCAGAGTAAGCTGGACCAATACCTTTTCCTGTAGTACCTATAGCTTTATCACCTTTTAATTTCTCTTTTGCTTGATCAATTAATGCGTGATATGGTAAGTTTAAATGAGCTTTATCAGAAATATAAAGTCTACCCTCTAAATTCTCAAATTGACTCATCTCTTTTATAATTGACTCAGGAGATAAAACAACCCCATTACCAATAACATTGATTGCATTTGGATTTAACACTCCTGAAGGAATTAAGTGTAATGCATACTTAACACCATCAACCCATATTGTATGACCTGCATTATGTCCACCTTGACTTCTACAAACCATATCATAATTTTGGGCAAGCATATCAACTATCTTACCTTTTCCTTCATCTCCCCACTGGATACCAACTATTAAATCTGCTTTCATTTATCTAATCCTAATCCTCTAATATTTTTAATAAACTATCTGTATAAAGTGCAAACCCTAAAGAACTTATTCCCTCACTTGAATACATTCCACCTTTACACACTGTTAAATTATCACTTATTACTCTGTAGTAAACATCATTGTAGTACTTTAATGAACCATAATATAGTGGTGCTATTACACAATTATTATAGTCTACTTCCACAGCCTTTTCTAAAAGTTTTTTAATTTCAACTTTTAAAGAGTCTGGAACTAACTCTAAAGTATTTTTTAAATCTTCAATATTCTTAACTTTTATTAATGCATTTAACCAATTTACATCTAATTTAAAAAGTTCAGCTATTTCACCATTTTTAAATAAATCAATATCAATATTCAACTCTTTTGCAACAAGCTTTGGAATATTGATGTTTGATATTTGAAATACTGGATTTAACTTTAATTTCTTTAAAATATCAGCTGTTAAATTCATAATATCAGTAATATTGTCATGCTCAATCCACTCACATCCAATTTGGTACTCTTCTTTTGAAGGGTAAGTAAATATTGGTTGAACATAATACCACTTTTTATGACTAGTTGCTCTTCCTAATCTTTTTGAAATAATTCTTACAACATCCAAAGTAGAGTCAGCTCTTAATGCAACTTGTTCATTTTGTTCATCTGAAAACTTAATTAGTTTTTTGTCATCAGCAATTGCTTGGTGCTGAGAGTAAGAGAAGTTTGGTGTTAGAATCTCTTCAAAACCATTTTCATCTAAAATATCACTTACTTTATTTTCTAGTTCTCTTTTTGCTTTAGCTGCTTTACCAAAGTATAATCTACTTCCTTTTGGAATTTCGTGTTCAAATACCATAACCCACTCTATCCTTTAAACATTTCTTCACTAAAGACTTTATTACCTACACCATTGTAAGGTCTAATCTCTAATTCATCTAGTGTTAATTCAATTGCATTAATAACCCAAGAGGCTTCATAATCCTCAACTAATCCCATATGATTAATTCTAAATAGGTTACCTTTTAAGTGTTCTTGACCACCTGCAATATTAACATTGTATTTTGTTTTTAGTATTTTTCTTATCTCATTAGATTTTTCATTGTAAATTGCAGTCATTGAGTTTGCAGGAGCTTTTGGATAAATCTCTAACTCTAGTGCTTTTAATGCTCTTCTTGTAGCACTTGCTCTTTTTGCAGTTTTTTCATATAAAGCTTTAAACCCACCATTGTCTTTTATGTGAGCTAAAATCTCTTTTAATCCAATAATTAATGTCGTGGCTGCTGTCCATGCAGTTGTATTTGTTCTTTGTTTTTTAATCTCAGTTGCTAGATTGAAGTAAAAACCTCTTGCTTTTGTTTCTATTTTGTTAACTGCTTCATTTGATAAACCAATCACTGCTAGACCAGGTGGTAGCATAAGGGCTTTTTGACTTCCTGTAATTACTGCATCTAAATTTGAAGTATCAACCTCTTCTACTCCAATTGCAGTAATTCCATCAGCTACTATTGTAATCTCACTATTTATCTCTTTAACTGCCTTTGCAATATCTTCCACAGGATGTCTTAACCCACCTGCACTCTCACAAAGTTGGATAAATATTGCATCTATATCACTATCATTTTTAACTGCTTCAACAACTGTTTCTACACTAACAGGAGTGTTCCATTCGTTTGTAATTTCTGTATAGTCAATTTCAAATGCTTTACAGATTTTTCCAAATCTCTCACCAAATTTTCCTGAGTTAATTGTCAAAGCTTTTTTATGTGTCAGGTTTGTAACACAAGCTTCCATTGCACCTGAACCACTAGATGCAAGCATAACAACTTCATCCATATTATATAGTTCAAATAGTAATTCTCTTGTTTGAGCAAAGATTGCTTCAAATTCAGGTGTTCTATGATGAATTGTAACATCAGCCATTGCTTTTCTTACAAATTCTGGTACTGGAGTTGGACCTGGAGTTAATAGCATATCGTATCCTTAAATTCTTTCTTTATAGCAAAACGGGATATTTTATCTAATTGTTTATTATTAAACGGTTAAAGGTTGAAATAATGCTTTTTTCATAAATTTATTATTTTTCTATTGACAAAATATTTTTTTTCCTGTACAATTCACCATAATATATTACTTTTTACCATAAGTAATAGATTTTATAACAAACAAAAAAGGAAAAAATATGGCTAAAGAATTAAAAGAGAAAAAAGTAGCAAAAATCGCAAAGAAAGCTGCTAAAAAAGTTGCTAAGAAAAAAGACGTAAAAAAAGTTGCTAAAAAAGTTACTAAAAAAGTTTTAAAAGCTAGTCCTAAAAAAGTTAAGACTGCTAAAAAAGTTGCTAAGAAAGCTGCTAAAAAAGCTGCATAATTTAAACAAACAAAAACTAAAAGGCGATTGTCTTTTAGTTTTTACTTAATCACTATAATCTACTATTAACAATTACTTTTATAAAATCACTATTTAATACTTACACAAAGAGAATCTAATGGATTTAAATGTCTATATAACTTTACTTTTAGCATCAATTGCCATATCATTATCACCAGGAGCTGGTGCAGTTGTATCTATGAATCACGGAATAAAATATGGACTTAAAAAGTCTTACCCTGCTATTTTTGGACTTCAAGTTGGTTATATAATACAAACTTTTATAGTAGTTGTTGGACTTGGTGCTTTAATTGCTAAATCTGTAATTTTGTTTAATATTATAAAGTGGATAGGTGTTGCATATCTAGTATATTTAGGACTTTCTAATTTTTTTAAAAAAGTTGAAGCTATAGATAATCAAAATAGATTAAACGATTATTGTGCTAAGAAATCATTTGTAAATGCTTCACTTATTAATCTTACAAATACTAAAGCAACAGTTTTTTTAGTGGCATTTATTCCTCAGTTTTTAAATCCAAATGAATCACTTCTTATACAGTTTATAATAATTGGTATTACTTTATGTTTGGTTGATATTTTGGTTATGACTGGATATTCAGGACTTGCTTCAAAACTTAGTTTTTTAGTAAAAGATGTAAAAGCTATGAAGATTCAAAACAGAATCACAGGAATCTTCTTAATATTAGCAGCTATTTTTATGTCAACTGCAAAAAAATCATAAGATTTTGAAATTTTACAAATTTTTTATTTTCCTCTTGACTTTTACTACTAATTAGTACTATAATTCTTCAAGGAGTTAAAAACATGAAGACACAATCAATTAAAAGTTATGGAAAAAGAACAGATAAATCTATGAAAACTATTGTAAGAATAGAGAAGTTTAGAACAAAATTTCATAATAAGCTAATTGACTATTTGCATGATTTTGACTTGACATTTAATCAGTTTAAAGTGCTTGAAGTACTTTATCATAGAGGTGATTTGAATATTAGTTCAATTACAAAACTTACTATGAGTACCCCTGGTAATATTACAGTTGTTGTAAGAAACCTAAAAAGAGATGGATGGATTACAGCGATAAAAGACCCAGAAGATAGTAGAGCTTCAATTTTAACTATCACTCAAAAAGGAATTGAGATAATTGAACAGTTATTTCCAGATCACGCAAGGAATGTTTATAAACTATTAGAAGTGTTAAGTGATGAAGAACTGGACACTTTGTATGAACTTCTAAATAAAGTTTATAAAGCAAATTAAAAAATTTTACATAAATAATACTAATTAGTAGTATAAAATACAATATAAAAAGGATAAAAAATGAATAAATTGATGAAATTAGGTATAGCTTCACTTTTAAGTGCAAGTGCATTATATGCAGGAACATTTAATATTGACAAGAGTCACTCAAATGTTGGATTTAAAGTAAAACATATGATGATTTCAAATGTTAGTGGAAAGTTTGAGGAGTTTAATGGGAAATTTGAATATGATGAAGAAGCTAAAAAACTAAAGAATTTAGAAGGAACAGTAGTAGTTAAATCTATTAATACAGCAAATGAAAAAAGAGATAATCACTTAAGACAATCAGATTTCTTTGCAGCAGAGAAATACCCTAATATAAAGTTTGATTTAGACAGAGTTGAGGGTGATAAAGCATATGGTAAATTAACGATGAGAGGTGTTACTAAAGATGTTGCTTTAGATCTTGAAACTAGTCAAACTATCAAAGATCCATGGGGAAATACAAGAATGGGTGTTGTTTTAGAAGGTGAAGTTAATAGATTTGATTATGGGATAAAATATAATAAAATTTTAGAAGCAGGTGGTGTTGCAGTTGGTGAAGATGTAAAACTAATTGTGGAACTTGAAGGTATCTTAAAAAAATAAGGATTATCATGTACCCATCACTATTTATTTCACATGGAGCACCTAATATAATATTAGGTAACTCCTTTTCAAAGAAAAATATAAAAAAATTTGCAAAAACTCTTAAAAAACCTAAATATATCATAATTTTTTCAGCTCATTATATAACTAATGATTTGAAAATTTTAGATTATGAAAAACCTGAACTATTGTATGATTTTTATGGTTTTGAAAAAGAGCTATATGAATATGAATACGAAATAAATAGTGATAAACTTTGTTCTCTTAAAGTATTGAAGCATCTAAATTCCCATAATTTAGATGCCTCAATACACAAAGATAAAAATAGCTTTGATCATGGAGTTTGGACAACTTTGTCTATGATGTATGATAAGCTTGATATTCCTGTAGTTCAAATAAGTCTACCTAGAAGTTTTAGTGATGAGCAACTAATAAACCTAGGAGAAATACTAAAAGAGTTAAAAGATGAAGCTATCATAATTGCAAGTGGAGGAGCAACACATAATCTAAGAGATATGAGTGCCAATCCAACTGTAAAGAAATATGCAAAAGATTTTAATGACTATATTTATGATGCAATAACTAATGGTAAATCACAAAAGTTACTACAAAGTAGAAATGAACCTACTTTTTATATGAATCACCCTACTGATGAACACTTTTTACCACTATTTATTGCATTTGGTAGTGCTTTAAATAAAAAGGCAATATCATTTAATAGTGAGATTGTTTATTCAAATATTTCAATGGAATGTTTTGCTTTTGATACAAAGGATTAAAAATGTTAAAAAAATTACCGAAAGAAAATATGGGAACTTCAAACCTTGGATGGCTAGAGAGTAGATTTCACTTCTCATTTGCCGAATATAGAAACCCTGAAAATATAAACTTTGGAGTTTTAAGAGTATTAAATGATGATATTGTTCATCCACAAAGTGGCTTTGACACTCATCCCCATGAAAATATGGAAATCATCTCTTATGTAGTTGATGGAGAGATTACACATAAAGACTCTATGGGTAATCAAGAGACTCTAAAAAGAGGTGAGGTTCAATACCTAAGTGCAGGAAATGGGATTTTTCATAGTGAGCATAATATTCATAAAAGTGAAGATTTAAGACTTCTACAAATATGGGTTTATCCTCCAAAAAGAGGACTACCTAGACTGTATGGTTATCATAAGTTTACAAAAGAAGAAAGAGAAAACAAACTTTTAAATATAGTATCTTCACAAGATGGAAACGCAAAAATAAAAATCTATCAAGATGTACAGTTTTATGTAAGTGAACTTGAAAAAGATAAAAGTTTAGAGTTTAATATAAAAAAGAATAGGCAGGTATATTTTGTTTTAATTGAAGGAGATGCTTTAATAAATGGCATTAAATTAAACCATGGTGATGCTATGGAAATCACAAAAGAGAGTAATCTTGAAATCAAGGCAACTGAGAACTCACATTTTCTTTTTATTGAAATGAAAGAAGAGTAAAACTCTTCTTTTCTATTAAGATAAAATCTCTTCCACAGTGATATAATCACCTACTCTACCTGTCATTTGCTCTACATCAGTATTTACTGGAAGTGTTTTTTTACCAGGAACCCATCCAGCAGGACAAACTTCACCAGTTTTTTCTGCATGTTGCCAAGCTTTTACTTGTCTTAAGAATTCATTTACATTTCTTCCAACCATTGGAGCTTGAACTTCTTGAGCTACTACTGTTCCTTCTGGATTAATTAAAAATCTACCTCTTAATGCAACTCCCTCTTCTTCTATCATTACACCAAATGCTCTACTCACAACTCCTGTAGGATCAGCACCAATAGTTAATTTTAAATCTTTTAATAATGGTTCAGTTTCCACAAATCTCTTATGTGAAAATTTAGTATCAGTTGATACTGCTAGAATCTCCACACCAAGCTCTTGGAACTCATCATATTTTGCATTCATAGCAGCAATTTCTGTTGGACAAACAAATGTAAAGTCTGCTGGATAGAAACAAACTACATGCCATTTACCTTTATAATCTTCACTTTTTACTTCTGTGTAATGACCTGACTTTGAATCATACGCATCCATCTTAAACTCTGGTGCATTTCTTAATACTAAACTTGAACTCATTTTTTCTTCCTTATTATTATCAATTTTATTTTCATTATTATTTATAACTGTTTCGTTTTCTTCAATTGGTTTTGAACCTGTATCACAAGCCATACTAAACCTTTATTTGTTTATTTCAAAGGATAATTTTTATCTTTTGATAAATGTATTCTAATATATACAAACTTAAATAAACCTTATATTAATAAATATTTATTATCTTTATATTATAAGTATATATTATAATATTAAAAGATGATTAGAAGATAATAGAATATATGATAAAATACATCATTATAAAAATAGGTATAGGCAATTATGAGAGAAAAAATACTACTAAATGGTGTAGGAAGAATTGGAAAAGCGATTTTAAAACAGCTTATCGGAGATGAGAGTTTTGAAATAGTTGCAATAAATGAGATAAATCCATATATTGAAAACATAGTTTACTCTATTAATTATGATTCAACATATGGCAATCTTGAAGATAAGTATAAGGTTAGTGAAAACAACTATATTCAAAACTCAAAAAGTAAGATTAAAATATTAAACCATAAATCACTTTTTAATATTAACTTAAAAGACATAGACTATATTATTGATGCAAGTGGTGTAAAAGAGGATATAAAAGCACTTAATAAATTAGATGTAAAAGCTACTTTCTTAACTCACGCAAATAAAGATGCCCATATAAACCTAATCTTAGGTGTAAATGAAAACACCCTTGATAAATCAAAACACAATATCATCTCAACAAGTTCATGTAATGCCACAGCACTTCTACCTGCTCTTAAAATCATAGATGAATACAAAGATATTATATGTGGTGATATAGCTACAATTCATCCTTTATTAAATCACCAAAGGGTTCTTGATGGCAATTTTGTAGGTAGTGCAACAAGAGATGTTGACTACAATTTTGAATTTGGAAGATCAGCAACACAAAATATTATCCCAAACAATACAACAACAATAAAAGCTTGTTCTTTTGCTATGCCAAAAATTAACCATGAATTAATCTCATCAAATTCACTTAGGGTTCCAACAGATACAGTTGGGGCTATAAATGTGACTTTATTTACAAAAGAAGATTCAACAAAAGAAGAGATAATAGATATATTTAAAGCTTATGAAACAAAGCAAGAGTTTAAAGTAGTATTAAATAACTTTGAGCCGTTAGTATCAAGTGACTTTAAAAAACAAAATAAAACTACAATTGTAGACCATAGATACACAGATGTAAAAAATAAAAAGATGATAAAACTATTAGTTTGGTATGACAATGAGTGGGGATATGCTTCTAAAGTAATTGATATATTAAGGTATTATAATA
>JASMTK010000126.1:0-4307 GCA_041694355.1 Arcobacteraceae bacterium
CCTATATTTATATAGATATTTTAGCTAAAAAGTCCTACAAAAGCCCTTATATAAAGGGTTTTATCGCTTTATTACAAAGTATACATCATCAGTGATTTTAAGAATATTTGCAATTTTTATGAAAATTGACTAATTTTTAGAGGTGCCCACAACAATATCAAAAAGCCTATCCTATAATTCTTGAAGAGGCAAAAAGGGGTAATAAAGAAGCTCAGTATCTCTTAGCAAGTTTTTATGAAAATGGATATGGAATTGAAAAAGATTTAGAGCAATCTATATATTGGTATAAAAAAGCTTCTTCAACTTATGCTTATATTGAACAAAAGCATGAAAAAGAAATTTCTAAAGTTTCTACAAATAATATTCAAAAAGATGATATAAATAAAGAACAAGAAGGACTACAATTTATGTTTAGTAAACTAGATTTAACTTCTCCTAATGTAAAAGATGAATTAGGAAAAATTGTTAATAAAGATTTTGGAATTTTACCTTACCACTCCAATTATATTTTACCGATTTCATATAATAAGAATAGTTACACAAAACAATATTCTACTCTACAATCAAGTAATGAAAAATATGATAGTAACACCGAAGTAGAATTTCAATTAAGTCTTCAAAAAAATTTAAGTTATAATCTTTTTGGATTAAATGAATATATCTCCGTTGGATATACGCAACATGTTTGGTGGCAGATGTATACGGACTCTGCACCGTTTAGAGAAACAAACTATACCCCAGAAGTATTTGTTACCATACCTACTTCATATGATATTGATAAAGATAATAATTTAAAAGCAATAAAATTTGGGTTTAGACATCAATCTAACGGTCAAGATGGATATCGCTCTCGCTCTTGGGACAGGTTGTTTTTAGCCGGTTTTTGGCAATGGGATAATTTATTTTTAAAAGCAGAAGGATGGTATAGAATTCCTGAAGATAGTAAAGGGTCGGGTTTTTATGACGGAACGAATATTAATGATAAAGGGGATGATAATCCTGATATTGAAGATTATTTAGGATACGGAGAGATTGATATAAAATATTTATACGGTAAACATCAACTTGGACTTATGTTAAGAAATAATCTGCAATCGGAAAATAGAGGTGCTATAGAGCTTGATTGGTCAATGCCCATACAAAATGCTAAAAATACTTACTGGTATATCAAAGCTTTTAACGGGTATGGCGAAAGCTTAATAGATTATAATAAGAATAATACTAAGATAAGTTTTGGCTTTTCGTTTTTTAGAAGTTTATTTTAATAAAGTTAAGTAGGAAAAATTACAATGGTAACTGAACAAAAAAATACATTTTCAACATTGGCATATCTTGTTATCATAATAGTGGGTTTAAAATGGGGTAGTGGTATAATTTTACCTTTTTTAACGGCACTTTTTTTATTTATTATATTTTTACCTTTTGTTAAAAAGTTAAATAGATATTCCGTACCTAATATAGTGAGTATTTTGTTAATTTTATTAGGTATAATTTTTACACTTTTTTTATTTAGTTCATATTTTATATCTGCAAATCAAGATATAATACAAAATCTTAATGTGTATCAAAATAAATACCAAGAAACCATTCCAAAAATCATCTCTTTTTTTGAACAATTCAATATATCATTTGAGTGGAGCAGTCTAATTAAAGCCATTGAACCCGGTAAATTAATCCAGTA
Organism: Arcobacteraceae bacterium; assembly: GCA_041694355.1. GTDB lineage: Bacteria > Campylobacterota > Campylobacteria > Campylobacterales > Arcobacteraceae > Arcobacter_B. Next base: position 1,682 of record JASMTK010000126.1, read on the forward strand.
TATTACAGGTTTTTTTAGTAATATGAAAGATTTTCTTTTAGATATCTCTTTAACTATTCTTTTACTTACATTTTTATTATTAGAATCAGATACTATTTCAAAAAAGATAGACTATTTTGTAAAAACAAGTGATGGTAAAAATAAAGTAGATACTTTTTTTGAGAGTATTAATAGATATTTTTTAATTAAAACATTTACCTCTTTACTTACAGGGCTTCTTGTTTGGATATTGTTATCTTATTTTGAACTTCCTCACGCTTTTTTCTTTGCTTTACTCACTTTTTTATTAAATTACATCCCAAGTATTGGATCTTTTATAGCGGCATTTTTTGCTATATTTGTCTCTTTACTACAATTAACTTTAATAGATACGGCAATTATCTCTTTGGGTTATTTGATTGTAAATCTTGTAATAGGTAATATTATAGAACCAAAAATAATGGGAAATAAATTAAATCTCTCTACTTTTGTAGTTTTTAGTTCTATGGTTCTTTGGGGATGGATATTTGGGTTTTTAGGGATGCTTTTATCTGTTCCTTTAACTATGGCTATAAATTTAGCTTGTGAAAATACGCAGAGATATCATTGGGTTTCTGTACTTTTAAAAGATAATCTTTCAAAAGAAGGCAACTCGTGAAAAAAGCATTTTTAGAAACCAATATTATTGATGATGAATTAACTCTTCAATTTAATGGAGAATTTACATTATATCAAATCAATCAATACCAAATATTGATTAATAATATAAATATTTCCAAAATTAATACTATAGTGCTTGATCTAAAAAATGTAGATTTTGTAGATACTGCTTCTGCAATTTTTATTAATGATCTTTATAATGAATTTTTGCTAAAAAATAGAAAAATACAAATAGAAAATAATAGTGAAGATATAGCAAACACTTTAAAACTTATTCAAAATACGATGAAAAATAGTTCTAATGTACCTTTGAAACAGAAAGATAATATTATAAAATCTATAGGAAAGATTGTATATACATATTCTCTTACAGTTTTATCTTTTTTGGCTTTTCTTGGAGAATTATTTATAAACTTGTTTTATATCTTCAAAAATCCCAAAAAGTTACGATACAAAGAGATTTTATTTGAAATCAACGAAAGTGCAATTAAAGCTTTTTTTATAGTTGCTTTAAGTAGTTTTCTTGTGGGGATTGTAATTGCATACCAATCTGCAAATCAATTAAGCCTATATGGAGCAAATATTTTTATCGTGGATATGATAGGTCTTTCTATGTTAAGAGAGTTGTCTCCTGTGATAACAGCGGTTATAATTGCAGGACGAAGCGGTTCGGCATTTACTGCACAAATAGGAGCCATGAAAATTACACAAGAATTAGATGCTATGCGTTCAATGGGCTTTGAGCCTTATATGTTTTTAGTTTTACCAAGAGTCATAGCCCTTATTATTATGATGCCGGTATTGATTTTTATATCAGATATTACAGCTGTATTTGGGGGTATGTTGATTGCAAACTTAGATTTGGGTCTTAGTTTTGATTTGTTTCTTGATAGATTTAGTAATGTAATAGAAATAAGACATTTTTTAGTAGGAATAGTAAAAGGACCTTTTTTTGCAATACTTATCGCTTCTATAGCAATTTATCGAGGGTTAATGGTAAAAAATGACACTCAAAGTATAGGGTACAATACGACTAAAAGTGTAGTGGAATCAATTTTTGCCGTTATTATCTGTGATGCTCTTTTTTCTATTATCTTTACAAATTTGGATATTTAATGAAAGAGATCATAAATATAAAAGGGATAAAAACTGTTTTTGGAGATAAAGTTGTCCATGATGGTTTGAATTTGTCTATAAATGAAGGGGAAATATACGGGCTTTTAGGTCCGAGTGGTTGTGGCAAAACAACATTGCTTCGCCAGATAGTTATGTTAGAACGATTTCAAGGCGGAACTATAGAGATATTAGGAAAAGATTTGAATCATATAAGTATAGCTGAAATTCAACTTTTAAGACAAAGCTGGGGGGTACTTTTTCAATTTGGTGCTTTGTTTTCATCATTAAGTATTGGTGAGAATATTGCTTTACCTCTTAAAGAGTATACGGATTTAAATGAAACGATGATAAAAGAGATCATTGAGTTTAAAATCAATATCGTAGGATTAAAAAGATCAGATATAGATTTGTATCCTTCACAGATAAGTGGAGGTATGAAGAAAAAAGCAGCTCTTGCAAGAGCTTTAGCACTTGATCCAAAGCTTTTATTTTTAGATGAACCTACAAGCGGATTGGATCCAATTTCTGCAAGAGATTTTGATAAGCTTATCTTAAATCTAAGAGAGCTATTAGGTTTAACAATAGTGATGGTATCTCATGATCTAAAATCTATTTACGATACCTTGGATAGATTTGCGGTTATTGATGAGAAAAAGATTATTTATGAAGGCTCTTTTGATAAGATAACTTCAATCGATAACCAATTTATAAACAGATTTTTTAAAAAGCCTTTTTATAAAGAATAACTTAAATTGAAAGGAAATTTTTAAAAAGACAATAGTTTATTAACAATAAGTTTTTAAAGAACATTTCAAGTGATAAAATCACTTGCAAATGTTTGATTTTTGAAGCACTTTTAGATCTCAGTATC
>JASMTK010000127.1:0-8493 GCA_041694355.1 Arcobacteraceae bacterium
AAAAAGCTTGCTATTTACTTTTTATTCAGTTATGATGTCACTACTTAAAGAAAATTAGTACTTATTTCTTTGTTTGATTTAATGCAACATCTATGTTTACACTTAACTCTCAAAATTTAAAACCTGGTTAGCTTTACTAAAACTTCATATCAGAAGTAATATACAAAAAAGGATTTCTATGTCAAATAGATACAACGGAACTGTAAAATGGTTCAATGATGAAAAAGGTTTTGGATTTATCCAATTGGAAGATGGTGCAAAAGATGTATTTGTACACTACAGAGAAGTTAATCATAGTGGTTATGGAAGAGTTTCATTAGAAGAGAATCAAAAAGTAAGTTTCCTAATCGGAACAAATGAAAAGGGTGATTTCGCCCAAAATGTAGAAACTATCTAAGTTTTTCTACTTTAAAGTTCAAAGTAAGACTATACTTGTGTAGTCTTTTGAACTTTTTATATACCTTAAATCACTAACTTTTAAGATGCCCAGCTAAATATCCACTAGAAAAAGACCATTGTAAGTTATATCCTCCACAAGGACCATCTAAGTCTACAACCTCCCCACAAAAATAAAGACCTTTTATATGTTTACTTTGCATAGTTTTAGGATTTATATCTTTTAGGGATACCCCACCTCTAGTTATCATAGCTTTTTTAAATCCATCATGCCCAATTATAGTAAGAGGTGTCCATGCTAAGGTTTTTACTATTTGGTTTCTTATCTCACCACTTTGCTTATTGAACTTCTCTTTTATATTTGCACCTGCTAATAGTGCTAACTCTTTAGCTACACTATTTGGTAAAAGTGATGATAAAGATTCAACCACATTTTTATCAGGGTTTTTTTGAATCTCTTTTTTCAAGTGTGCAAAAATATCATTTTCATTCATACCTTTTACTAGGTTTACCAAAATAGGAACTTCACCATATTTTTCTAAAAAGGGTGTTATCTCTCTAGCAAAGTCAAGTACCACAGGACCTCTAATACCTTTAGAAGTAAATATCAAATCTCCAGTAGCTTTTAACTTTTTTGCTTTTGGTAAGTCAATTTTCATACAAGCCTTAGCAATAGTATCTGCTCTACAAGAAGCTACCCAAGTCTCTTTTGTCTTTAAAGGAAGCATTGCAGGATACAGTGGAGTTATTTTATGACCTAGTTTTGAAGCAAACTCAAAGCCATCACCATTTGCACCAAGCATTGGATATCCAAGCCCTCCTGTAGCTACAATTACATTTTGAGTATTTATAGTCTCTTCTGAAGTTTTTACACCAACTATTTTTTCAGCTTCATAAACTAACTCTTCTACTTTAGTAGAACATTTTATTTGGATATTTAATCTATTAAGTTCATCTTTTAGTGCATTTATGATAGTTGATGAGTTGTGAGTCACAGGAAAGATACGGAAACCATCAGGTATATGTGTTTCAACACCAATATTACCTAAAAACTCTATCAAAGAGTTATGATTAAAAAGATTTAATGCATCCCTCATAAATCTTCCATTTTTACCAAAAGAGTTCATAAAGGTTAAATCATCTAATGTATTTGATAAGTTACATCTTCCTCCACCTGTAGCTTTAAGTTTAGAACCCAAAGTAGGTAGCTGTTCTATTAAAAGTATATTTTCACATCTGTTTTTTGCAGTAATTGCAGACATCATTCCAGCAGCGCCAGAACCAATTACAATAAGATCATAAGGTTGTTTTTTCATTTGCGGATAATAGCTTAACTTTACTAAATAAAAAATCAACTGTACATTAAAGTAGTTTTTTAATACAATATAACAAAGTATGTAAGAAAGGTTTGTGATGCAAATGAAAAAACCATTTATAATTTTAGTACTATTTTTTATAGGTATAATGGTATTTGTTCAGGTAAATAATAACAAAATTATTGAGAAAGAAGAGACGAAAAAAGTCAAAACTGATGAGTTGACAGTTGCAGAGAAGAAAAAAGGTTTTATTAAAACTTTTGTTCCAAAAATCACATATGTATATAGTACACTTTATGAGAAGTTTGTAAAAGTTGAAAAACTTATTGAGACAAATCCTTTAGATAAGAGACTTATTGAACTTAAAAAAGAGTATAATGCTAAAACAAATCAAGAACTTTTAATAGCTCTTAAACCTCATCCTATAAGTATAGCATTAGCACAAGCTGCTATTGAAAGTGGTTGGGGTACATCAAGGTTTTATAAAAAAGGAAAAAATATATTTGGGGTTTGGTCTTTTGATGAAAATGAACCTAGAATAGCTGCTTCTAAAAAAAGAGGAAATGAAACTATATATTTAAAAAAGTTTTCAACAATTGAAGATTCTATAAGAAACTATTATAAAGTTTTATCAACTAATAAAGCATATAAAGAGTTTAAAAAAGTAAACTATAATAGTAATGATCCTATTGAAATAGCGAAGCATCTTACAAACTATTCAGAACAAAAAGAAGAGTATACAAAAAAGATAATTTCAATACTTAAATATAATAATTTTAGAAAGTATGATAAAAACTACTAAAAGGGAGTTTCTATGGAAAAAAAGATAATTGGGAAAAAAGAGAAAATCTCTATAGAAAGCTTAGAACTTTATGATTTAGATGCAAAAGTTGATACAGGAGCTTACTCCAATGCCTTACATTGCGATAATATAGAAGTTGATGAAGATAAAAATGAAGTTAGCTTCTCATTGCTTGATGAGGTACATCCCTCATATCATGGAAGAACGATAAAGTATCCTTTACATAAAATGAAAAAGGTTAAAAGCTCCAATGGACAAGTACAGTTAAGACCTTTTATCAAAGTAAATATTAACTTTTTTAGTAATAGTTATGTTAGTGTTATCTCTCTAACAAATAGAAAAGATATGAAAACTCCTATGTTAATAGGTAGAAAGTTTTTAAACAATAGATTTTTGGTGGATGTATCAAAAGAGTATATGACAAATCAATAAGAAAGGAAGAGAATGTTAGTTTATGTATTATCAAGAAATGAAAACCTTTACTCTACAAGAAGACTTGTAGAGGCGGCACAACAAAGAGGTTGGGAAGTTGAAGTTGTAGACTTTTTAAAGTGTTCAATTGAGATTATGAAAGGTGAACTTTATATAAATTACAAAGGAAAACCTCTTCCTAAACCAGATGCAATAATACCAAGAATTGGTGCAAGTAGAACTTTTTATGGTACTGCTATAGTAAGACACTTTGAAGTTATGGATGTATTTTCAACATCAGGAAGTTTAGCTATAAATAGAAGTAGAGATAAATTAAGAAGTTTACAAGTACTTTCTAAACGTGGTGTTGATATGCCAAAGACAGTTTTTGCATCTAACAAATCAAGTGCAAAAGATGTTATTGCTTTAAGTGGTGGAGCACCTTTAGTTTTAAAAATACTTGAGGGAACACAAGGGGTTGGAGTAGTTCTTGTGGATAGTGAGAAAGCAGCAAAATCAGTTCTTGATGCCTTTTATGGAATGGATGTAAACTTACTTGTTCAAGAGTTTATTGAAGAGGCGAATGGTTCTGATATAAGAGTATTTATAGTTCATGGGCAAGTTGTTGGAGCTATGAAAAGACAGGGTGCAGAGGGGGATTTTAGATCAAATCTCCATCAAGGTGGTTCAGCAAAATTACATAGACTAACAAGAAAAGAAAAATCAACTGCCCTAGCAGCTGCAAAGGCTATGGGACTTGGAATATGTGGTGTTGATATGATTCCCTCAAAAAGAGGACCTTTAGTTATGGAAGTAAACTCATCACCTGGACTAGAGGGTATAGAGAAAGCTACACAGGTTGATATAGCTAGTAAAGTTATGGATTATATAGAAAAAAATATAACTACTTTAAATGAAAACAATGAAGTAGTTAAAAAAACTACAAAAAAAGCAAAAAAAGATAACATCGGAGTATAAATTTGAATGATATATTGATGATTGGTGGTCAAGAGATAAAAAAAGGTGAAAATAGAAATATTGATATTGAACTACCAAGTCTTTATAACACACCTTCAAAACTAAGAGTAAATGTCATCAGAGGAAAAAGAAATGGTCCTACAGTATTTGTAAGTGCTGCTATTCACGGTGATGAGATTAACGGTATTGAAATAATAAGAAGATTAAAAAAAGTAAATATCTTAAAAAGATTAAAAGGTACTTTAATACTTGTTCCAGTTGTAAATGTCTATGGATTAATGACTTTATCAAGATACTTACCAGATAGAAGAGACTTAAATAGATCTTTTCCTGGAAGTGAAAAAGGCTCTTTAGCCGCAAGAATAGCAAAAATATTTTTTGATGAAATAGTCATAAAATCTGATTTAGGTATAGATTTACACACAGGTGCTATACATAGATCAAACTTACCGCAAATAAGAACAGATATAAAAAATAGTTTTACATATAGTTTAGCTAAAGCCTTTGAAGCTCCTGTGGTATTGCATTCAGCTTTAAGGGATGGTTCTTTAAGGTCTTTAGCAATGGATGAAAAAACTCCTATCTTACTTTATGAAGCAGGGGAGGCTTTAAGGTTTGATGAAACAAGTATAAGAATAGGGGTAAAAGGTATAATCAATATTCTAAGAAAAATGGATATGTTAGCTAAATCAACTAAAAAAAGTAAGATTAGAATCCCTATAATAGCTAAAAAATCATCTTGGACAAGAGCAACACAAAGTGGTTTATTAAGATCACTAAAATCATTAGGTGATACAGTTAGTAAAGGTGATATAATAGCTTATATAAATGAACCTCTTGAAGATGATGGGGATGTTATAATTGCACCTTTTGATGGTATTATTATTGGAAGAAGTGAAATACCATTAGTTCAAGAGGGTGATGCAATATTTCATATAGCTAATTTTGATGATTTAGAAAAAGCAGAAGATAAAATAGAGTATTTTAGTGAAGAGGTTATAGAAAAAAGTGAATTTCAAGAGTTAAATGAAGAACAGATGATAGAGTAGAATAAAGCAGTTTAAACTGCTTTATTTAATAACTCTCTCCTATATTCTCATTTTCAAGAAGTTCTTTTGTAAACTTAACTACTTTATTTCTACCTGTTTGTTTAGCTTCATATAGTGACATATCAGCAAACTTAATACACTTCCAAATACTATCACTATCAGTTGGAAATACAGAACATCCAACACTTAATGTTTTTGTGAAAGTCTCACCGTTTGCATTGATTTTCTCTTTTGAAAATGCTTTTCTAATATTGTTGGCTATTTTTAAAATATTCTCTTCATTACAATTATGTAGTAGTACCAAAAACTCTTCACCACCATATCTAATAGCTATATCAGATTTTCTAATATTCTCTTTTATAACTCTTGAAACTATCCTAATAGCATCATCACCAATATCGTGACCATAGTTGTCATTTATCATCTTAAAATAATCAATATCAATCATAAGAACCGTGTATGAAGTTTTTGTTCTAGCAGCTTGTGGAATAGAAACATCAGCAAATTCATCTAAGAACTTTCTGTTGTACATACCAGTTAGTTGATCAACTCTTGCCATAAGATTTAACATTTCCATTAGTTTTTTACTAACTATTGCAGGTCTTGCTGTAGTTATATAGTCCTCAATATCAGTCATAATCTCTCTGACTCTTGTAGTCTCTTCTTTTGATTTTGTGATAATTGTCAAGATAAGTGTCATACTGTTTGATATAGTATAAGGAGCACATATATAGTCCTCTTCTCCTGTATCATTAAATAAAGAACAAGAACCCTCAAAGATACTAGAGTCAACGTGAGCATGAATTCTATTTGCTCTACAAACACCTTCTAAAATACCACATTGGCATTTATCTTTACCGTATACTATCTTTTTTGTTTTTGAGTCATTATCAATTTCTGTTAAAGTGAAGTTATCTAAGTTAAATCTCTTTTTTAGAACAAAAGCGATTCTATTGTAAATATCTTCAAGCTTATCGTCATTTTCAATAGTTTGTTTAAACTTATAAATATCAGATAATCTATCAATAGTATTGTTAACATTTTTTAAAGGATCAGGATCTTTTACATAGTTTTTATTTTTTATGAAAACATATACTTTTCTATCTAACTCTTCAAGTGTATGTTGAAGTTTTTCTAATAAAGTATTTAGTAAAGAAGCAACATTTTTACTTTCAGGGTGATCAGAACTTTCTACTCTAAGAGTATAGTTACCATTGTATGCAGCTTTCATAACATCTTGTATAGAGTAGAAAATACTTACATAAGGTCTAATAAATCTAGATATTAATACAAATATTAAGATTATCAAAATAAGTGTAAAGACTATAAGGAATAGTTATTCTCATAAGACTTTTATCAACTGTTTCTGTTACTTTTGATATTGTATTTCCTGTTTTTAGAACATCTTTATCTATATCATCTCTTGGAATTTCATTGTTAAACCCCTCTCCATATTGTTTGATAACAGTAGGGGATCTTGATAACCAAAGTTCAGTAATATTTTCAGACTGCTCTATTTGATTTAAGAAGTATTCTCTTTGTGGCATCATATTGTTTACCATATGAGCAGTTAATCCTGATTTTATTACTTCTGCAGTTAATCTTGCTTTCTTTTCAGCAGACTTTATACCATAGTCTCTAAAGTTATTCAAAGTACTTACACTAATAGAAATAAAAAAAAGTATAAGTATTAAAATTAGTGCTGTAATTATTTTTTGCTTTGAATTCATTCTCTCCCTTTATTTAAATTTATGTGTTAAGCATATAGTAAACAAGGCACCTTTATAAGAGTTGCCCTTAAAGTCAAAAGTTTGGTTCTCAACAGTTATTTGACCATTCATTCCCTCAATTATCTGTTTGCTCATATATAGTCCAATACCTGTACCCTCATCATCTTTTTTTGTAGTAAAATATCTATCAAATATCTTATCTATTATTTTTTCAGAAACACCACCTGCATTATCTTTTATCTCTATATATACTTTGTCATTATTTTCATAACTAGTTATAAAAAGAACTCTATCTTTCTCTTTTTCTAGATTTACTAGCTCATCTCTTGCATTTTTTATGATGTTTATAAGTACTTGTAAAAGCTCATTTGGATAACCGTAAAGATTAGAGTTGTTTATCTCTTTTACAATTTCTATGTTGTTGTTTTTAAACTGTGAATTAATAAGCTTAAATGTTTTTTCAAAAACATACTCTAAGTCATACTCTTTCTTTTCTTTTTCTGGTTTGAAAAAGTTTCTAAAATCATCTATTGTTGTAGATAGATGTTGTACTGATACATCTATATTTTCTATTGCATCATCAATCTCTTCTTTAGAACTAAAATCTTTCATATCTTGATTAATCTTTATCAACCCATTTGACATTGAGATTAAGTTTAGTGGTTGTTTCCATTGATGAGCAATATTCCCTATCATCTCTCCCATTGTTGCCATCTTTGATTGTTGTACTAGCATCTTCTCTTGTTCAATCTTCTCTTCTGTCTCTTTATTTAGGTTTATTTTATAAGTTTTAAATATCTTCTCCAAGTATTTTGAAATCATAAAAGATAATACAATAAACAGAAGTGTTAATATAGCACTAATATATATTATTTTTCTAATAGAGTTTTGTTCTGATTCTTCTAATAACTCCTCTTTTTTTCTTATCTCTTCTTTTAAGGAATCTAAGTAAAACCCAGTACCAATAACCCAGTTCCAATCTTCTAATAATTTTACATAAGATATTTTTGATGTGGAATCTATACTATTTATACCGCTATTTGGATTAAGTGTGGCATTATATGAAGTGAAACCAGCCTTTTGAACTTTTGCGAACTCAATAACTTTTTTTGTTAGATTTACTCCATTTTCATTAGTATAGTTTAATCGATTTGTACCTATAAACTCTTTTTTGTAATGTGAAAGACAATTTCCTTTTAAATCATAGATAAAAATATAGCCATTATCACCATATCTAATGTTTTTTATTTTATTTAGTAGGCTGTCTTGTAGTTCTTTCTCAAAATCCTTTACATATTCACCTGTACCTATTGCTACATTGTATGGTTCAAAGTATTTGTAGAAACTTATTTTTTTATAAGCAACTTTATCATCGTTTGGTTTATACCAATAGTAAGAATCATAAGCTTCTGTTTTATTTCTTATAGTCTCTTTTATTTTCTTTACGAAGTTGTAACCTTTTGCATCTTCATACTCACTTAGATTAACTCCTTCAAAACTTTTATTTAAAGGTTGTAAATGTTTTACGCCATTTATATCATCTATAAAGTAGTAACCTCTACCATTATTGTATATAATACTTCCAAGAACACTTTTAATTGTTTGAAAAACATGTTCTTTAGAGTGTAGATGTTCATATAGTCTATCATCTCTTGCACTGTTATATATACTTGAAGCTATATTGTGTGCTTCATATACTCTTTGCTTAATCTCTTTTTTTAGTAATCTCTCTGCTTGGTTTTTCTCTTTAGTGATTAACTTGTAAACCTCTTGAACCTCTTCTTTAACTCTTTGTTTGTTTTTTTCAAGAT
>JASMTK010000128.1:0-105043 GCA_041694355.1 Arcobacteraceae bacterium
TATGGAGATGCAGATACAGTAACATATGAAAACTCTACAAATGGTGTAACTGTTGATTTTGTAAATAATGAAGCTACAGGTGAGGGAATAGATAAGCTATATGGTATTGAAAATGCTATAGGTTCTGCTTATGATGATACATTTGTATCAAAACTTGATGTTTCAAACAAGTTTGATGGTTCAACAGGAAATGAAATATTTGGAGATAGTATTTCATATGAAAATGTAAATGTAGATAGTGGTGATGAAATAAACGATAAAGTTGTAGTTGATCTTTCAGGAACACAAGATTCAGATGGATATTTTAAAGCACAAATTTATCAAGATGGAAATCTTGCTACGACTGACTATTTAAAAGATATTGAAAATGTTACAGGTAGTTTAGGAAATGACACTCTAACAGGTGATGGGGATGAAAATACCCTAAAAGGTTTAGCAGGTGATGATGTAATCAATGGAAAAGGTGGAGATGATTATCTTGATGGAGGTGCAGGAAGTGATACTGTATCTTATGAGGGTGACACAAATGCCGTTACAGTTGATTTTGTAAATAACCAAGCTTCAACAGCTACACAAACAGATACTTTAGTAGATATAGAAAATGCTATAGGTGGAACTGCTAAAGATAAGTTTATTATGAATGAAGACAATAAAGACAATACTGTAAATGGTAAAGCAGATGAAGACACTATCTCTTATGAAAACTACTCATCAAATGGTGTAAATGTAAACCTAAGTACAACAGCAGCTCAAACTATAGTAGATAATGCAAGTGATGATGATATTGATACTATTATTGATGTTGAAAATGTATTAGGTTCATCAAATGATGATTCATTTATTGGTTCATTGGAGGATAACTCTATTGAGGGTAATAAAGGTGATGATATCTTTAAAGCTGGTACAGATAGTGATAATGATGGAACTATGGATGCTTGGGTTGATGATGGCTCTGATTATTTTGATGGTGGAATAGGAACTCAAGATTGGGCTGATTATTCAGTTATTGGAAATAATGGAATAGAAGTTACACTAGATGGAGCAAATGAAGTAACAGTTAATGTTAAAAATGCTTCAAATGATACAATCTTAAATGTTGAAAATATAAATGGTACACAAGATGCAGATTCAATCAAAGGTGATGTTCAAAATAACTCTTTAGTTGGAAATGCCGGTGATGATATTTTAGAGGGTGAAGCTGGAGCTGATAAACTATATGGTGGTGCAAATAATGACACATTAAGAGGTGGAGCAGGTGATGATACTCTTATGGGACAAGCAGGCGATGACTCACTAACAGGAAGTTTAGGAAGTGACAAAATCTATGGTGGTGATGACTCTTCTGATAGTGGAATTGATACAGTTGATTATACAGATGCCTTAGAAAAATTAACAATCGACTTAGACTTAGATGCAACTGGTGGTTTAGCTACAGATGGCTCTATTGAGGGTAAATCAGTAGGTTCAACAGGAGCTCAGGGTCAAGGTGTAGATGAGTTATATGGGATAGAAAATATTATTGGTTCAGATTTTGCACAAGATACAGTTTATGGAAATGACTCTAAAAATATTTTAAGAACTCAAGGAAGTGATGACTATATAGAGGCTAGAGATGGAAATGACACTATAGAGGCTGGAACTCAAAATGATACTATAGTTGCTACTAGTGCAAACGATGGAGTTGATTACTATGATGGTGGTGAGGATAGCGATACACTAGATTACTCAGCACTAGATTCAACAAATAGAATAAACCTAGATTTAAGTACTGCTGCTACTGTTGATTTTGATGGTACAGGAGGATTTGACTCTTGGGAAGTTGATGTTGCTAATGGAGATAATGATATTGTAAAAGAAGTTGAAAATATCATAGGTACAAAAGGTGATGATACTATTACAGCAAATGCAGCTTCAAATGAAATACAAGGTGGAGCAGGAGAAGATACATTATCAGGTGATGATGGTATTGACACTATTTATGGGTTCACAAAAGGACAAAGTGAAGCAACAACTCAAAATGATACAGTAAGCTATAGTTACCTAACTTCAAAAACTGCAAATATTGATTTAGATGCGGGAACTGCAACAATCGATGCAAATGATAGTGATACTCTTGTAAGTATAGAAAATGCTATAGGTGGAAGCTTAAATGACCAAATAAAAGGTAACTCTTTAGTAAATACACTTCAAGGTGCAGCTGGTGATGATACATTTATAAGTTCACTTGCAGATGACTTTATCTATGGTGGTAGTTTAGACGCTTCAAGTAATCATACAGATAGTCATATAAATGGAGACTTGATTGATTATAGTAACTCACTAAATGCAAACAACAAACTAGATGTAGATTTAAGTAATATAAATACAGATGGAAATGACTATACACAAGTTAATGTATTGCTTGATAGTGATAACTCAAACGTATATACAGATAGACTTTATGATATTGAAAATATTAAAGCGACAAATAACAACGATACACTATATGGTAACTCATTAGATAATACATTTATTGGAAATGCAGGTGATGATACACTACAAGGTAAAGCAGGTGTTGATAGACTTGAGGGTAATGCAGGTGATGATTTATTCTATGTGACTGATGATGATATTACAAATAGTGGTGATGAAATTTTAGGTGGAGATGACTTTGATACTGTAAATTATAATGGAGTTACAACAACAGGAGTTGATATTAACTTAGAGTCAGGTTCAACAGTTACAGTTGATATAGCTGGACAAACTCACACTTTAAATGGAATTGAGCATTTAGTAGGTACAAATTTACAAGATAGACTAACAGGAGATGCAAACCTAAATAGAGTTGAAGGAATGGGCGAAGATGATGAGATTTTCGGTCAATCTAGTGGTGATTATCTATATGGTGGTGCAAATGAAGAAAACAGTACAGATTCAGGAGATGATACTATTGATGGTAAAGCAGGAGATGACTTTATTAGAGGTGGTGATGGAGATGACGAACTAATAGGTGGTACTGGAAAAGATACAATTTATGGTGAAGATGGACTTGATGTTATAAAAGGTGAGTCAGAAGATGACATTATCTACGCTGGGACTGGAGCAGATGATATTAACGGTGGTTTAGGTGCAGATACAATCTACGCAGGAGCTGGTGATGATGTTATTACTTTTGAACAAGCAGATAATAAAGTTGATATAGTTTATGGTGGAGATGAAGCAGCAGATAGTGGAGCTGATACTGTTGATTATTCACAAGCAATTAAAGGTATGACTGTAAATTTAGCAAATGGAAATGCTAAAGGAACTGCAAGTAGTGCAGATCAAGGTGATGATGAGTTATACGGAATAGAGAATATCATAGGTTCAAATTTAGAAGCAGATGAAATCACAGGAAATGATGAAACTAACACTTTAAGTGGTAAAGGTGGTGATGATAAGCTTTATGGTGAAGATGGACAAGATACACTATTTGGTGGAGATAATAACGATGAACTTCATGGTGGAAATGACAACGATAGCATAAACGGAGATGATGGAAACGACTTAATCTATGGTGATAGTGGTGCTGATACATTACTAGGAAATAGTGGAGATGACTCTTTTGTAGCTACAAGTGCTAGTGATGGTATTGATGAAATTACTGGTGGAACTGGTAGTGATACAGTTGATTACAGTGTTATAACAGATAGTTCAAATAAAATCATAGCAACACTATCACAAACAGCTGATTCAACTGTAGATTTAGCAACAGGTGATGATGATACTATAAATGGAATAGAAAATATCATTGGTGGTGCAGGTGATGATACTTTTACAGGAAGTGCTTTAGAGAATACATTAGATGGTGGAAGTGGAACTGATGAGGTTAGATATGACTATGATAATGGTGCAGGAGTTACAGTTGATTTAGAAAATAACACAGCAACTGAAGCAGGTGGTGTTGTAGATACTTTAACATCAATAGAGAATATCATAGGTTCATCGTATGATGATAACTTTACTACTGCAAACAATGAAACAAATGTTATAGATGGTGGAACTTCAAGCACCGATGAAACAAATGGCGATACTATAGATTACAGTACTAGAAATAACTCTATAAATGTTACTTTAAATGGTTCAACAACAGCTACAGTTGATATCACAGGAGAACAAAACGACCAAATAAAAAATATTGAAAATGTTACAGGTAGTACAAACCAGGATACTATTACAGGTGATAGTTTAGAAAACACACTATTAGGAAAAGCTGGAAATGATGAATTGTCAGGTCAGGGTGGAGCTGACTATATAGATGGTGGAATTGGAAATGATAAAATCACAGGTGGTGCAGCTGCTGATGAATTATATGGTAGTGCAGGTGATGATACTTTTGATGGTACAGGTTTTACAGGTGATGTTATAGATGGTGGAAATGAAGATGACTCCTCAAGAGGAAGTGATACAGTTGATTATAGTAATACTACTGTTACTACATCAGGTGTTGAATTAACTCTAAATGACTCTACCGTTTCAAATGTAACAGTAGATGGCAGTGCCAATGACCATACAATAGTAAATATAGAAAATGTTTACGGAACAGCTTTAGCAGATAATATTACAGGTGATGCAGATAAAAACAGTCTTATAGGAAATGCTGGAACTGATTATATTGATGGTGCTGCTGGTGATGACTATATTGAAGGTGGTGCAAATGCAACTGGTACTGAGTCTTTAATAGGTGGATTAGGCTTAGATACTATTTATGGTGGAACAGGAGTTGATCATATAATTGGTGGAGATGATAGTGATAAATTATATGGTGGTGAACAAGATGATACTTTAGAGGGTGGAGCTGGTGTTGATACCTTAGAGGGTGGATTAGGCGATGATACTTTAATAGGTGGAGCAGGTGATGATAAACTAAAAGGTGATGATGGTAGTGATACAGCTGATTACTCTAAAGAAAGTTCAAGTGTAAGTGCAAATATTCAAAGTAATTTTGCAACTGGTAGTTCAATTGGAATAGATACATTTAGTAGTATAGAAAATATCACAGGTACAAACTTAGGTGGATCTGGTGATGATATTACAGGTGATGGTGGAGAAAATACCTTAAAAGGTCTAGCAGGTGATGATACTATTTCTGAACTAGCAGGAGATGACTTTGTAGAGGGTGGTGCTGGTGATGACTATATCTATGCAGGAGCAGGTAATGATATTATAGATGGTGATGATACAGATGGCTCTACTATTAATGGTACAAGCGATACATTAGACTTTAGTATATTAGGAATAAACGATGATACAGGAGATACAAGAGATGTGGATGGAGCAGGAGCAGACTCTACAACAAGTGCAGATGATGCATATCTTGGTATTGAAGTTGATTTAACTACTACAAGTGCCCAAAGAATCCACAATGAATATGGAACTGATACTATAACAAATATTGAAAATATAATTGGTTCTAATAAAGGTGACTATATAAGTGGTAATAGTCTTAATAATACATTTGTTGGAAATGCAGGTGATGATTATTTAAGAGGATTAGAGGGTTCTGATAGATTAATTGGTGGAACTGGAATTGATACAGCAGACTTTAGTGATGGTACACAAAATGTTGTGATTGATATGCAAAAAGCACAAACTAATGGAAGTAGTGATACTTATAGAGTTGAAAATGACGGACATGGAAATAAAGAGTTCTTAGATGGTGTAGAAAATATCATAACAGGTGATGGTGATGATATAGTTTATGCTGATAGTCAATCAAACACTATAACTACTGGAAAAGGTGATGATACTTTAAGAGGTGGTGCTAACTCTGACGTGTTAGATGGTGGAGAAAATGAAGATACAGCTGATTTCTCTGATTTAGCTTATGGAGTAACTGTTGATTTAGATGATGACAATGATATTTCAAATGGTGCAGCAGGTACAGCAACATCAAATGGTAAAGATGATGTTCTAAGAAATATTGAAAATGTAATTGGTACAAATAGAGCAGATAATATTACAGGTGATGAAAATAACAACACTTTAGAAGGTGGTGCTGATAATGATGTATTTAAAGGTTTAGAAGGTCAAGACTATATAGATGGTGGAGATGGAGATGATGATACTATAGACTTTAGTGATGGTACACAAGGTATAGATGTAGATTTAAATAAAGTTCAAAATTTAGCAGATGACACAACTTATATAGTTCAAGATGATGGTTTTGGAAATACAGAGTATATAAATAGTATAGAAAACATCATTGGAACTGACTCAAAAGATGAAATTATTGGTGACTCAAAAGATAACAGATTTGAGGGGAAAGCAAATGATGATGTTATCAAAGGTGAAGGTGGAAGTGATACTTTAATAGGACAGTTAGGAAGTGATACTTTCTCAGGTGGAGCAGGAGATGACTTTATTTATGGAAATGAAGAGAATGTATCAAGTGTAGATGCAAGCAGAGATGTTGTAGATTATTCAGATGCTTCAAACTCAATACTATTAAATCTATCTTCAACAAATAGCACGATAAACTTATCAAAAGAGACATCAACTACATTAGGAACTCAAACAGCAGTTGGTGAGGGTACTGATAGATTATATGATATTCAAGATGTTATAGGTTCTAATATAACAGATACATTAGTAGGAAACGATCAAGATAACTCACTTCAAGGCCAAGGTGGAAATGACTTACTAATAGGACAAGGTGGAGCTGATGTATTAATTGGTGATGGTGATAATGACACTATCTTAGGTGGCTTAGATAGCGATAAAATCTATGGTGGATCTTATGATGGTTCTACACATACAGATGATGGAATTGATACAGTTGATTATAGTTACTTAACAGATACAACTGCTATTGATGTGGATTTATCACTTGATGATGGAAATAATAGTACAAATAGTGAAGAAGAGATTAAAGAGATTGGAAATGCCTCTAATAGTGATAGTGTTGAGGGAATTGAAAATGTTATTGCTACTAAAAATGATGATAAATTAAAAGGTAGTGATGATTTCAATGAAGTAAATGTTTTAGATGGTTACAAAGGAGATGATTCATTTATTGCTTCAAAAGGTGTAGATTCATTCTTAGGTGGAGATGGTGTTGATACAGTTGATTTTAGTTATATTGATACAAACTCTTCTACTGCTACAACTGCTGATGATGGAAATGCTGTAATAGTTGATTTAGGATTAGAACAAGCTTCAAATGATGGATATGAAAATGCTGGTAATGCAGTGGTTGATACACTTGAGGATATTGAAGTTGTTATAGGTACTACAGGAGATGATCAACTAACAGGTAGTAGTGAAGCAAATACTTTAGTAGGAAATGAGGGAGAGGATACACTAAAAGGTCTTGCAGGAGAGGACTTACTTCAAGGTGGAGATAATAACGACTCAATTTATGGTGGAGATGCACTTGATACACTTGAAGGTGGAGCTGGTAATGATGTACTTCAAGGTGGAAATGGAAATGACTCAATAATTGCAGGAGCTGGAGATGATATCTTAGAGCAGTTAGAGGGTGCAGGAAATGATACAATAGATGCAGGAACAGGAAACGACTTAATCTATGGAAGTACAGGTGATGATGAAATCACAGGTGGAGATAATAGTGATACTTTAACTTATGAACAAATTACATCAAACCCAGTGGAAGTAAACTTAGGAAGTGGTGTATCAGGAGACTTTGGTACTGTTACAAACGGAGGTGACACTGATACATTAAAAGATCATATTGAAATCATCAAAGGTTCAACACAAGGTGATAAAATCATTGGTTATGATGGAAATGATGAAGGTTCTGATTATAGTGATACTTTATATGGACTTGGTTCAAATGATAGTATTTATGGTGGAATTGGAGATGATACTTTATATGGTGGTACAGGAATTGATGAATTAAGAGGACAAGCTGGAAATGACGAAATTGATGGTGGAAGTGGAAATGATACTATTGATTTCTCAGATGCTAACACTGGTGTAGAAGTATATCTTGATGGTAGTGATAAAAACAATGATGCAGTTGCATATGAGGTTATGGAAGATGGATTTGGTACACAAGATACAGTAACAGATGTAGAAAATGTTATTGGTTCTAGCCAAAAAGATATAATCAAAGGTGATGCAAATACAAATATCATCAAAGCAGGTGCCCAAGATGATACTATTATAGCAACTGATGGTGGTGATACTATTGATGGTGGTAGTCATACAGCAGGTGCTGGTGGTGGTGACTGGCTAAGTTTTGAAGCTTTAAATACTTCTGTTACTGCTATTATGAAAGATGGAACTATTACTGGTGGTTTAGGAACTACAAATATTACAGATATTGAAAACCTTTATGGTAGTGTTCAAAACGATGAGTTAACAGGTGATGATAATGATAACTCATTAGATGGTAATTTAGGTGATGATGTATTAAATGGTGGTTTAGGAAATGATCACTTACTAGGAAATGATGGAAATGACACTTTAATAGGTGGAGATGGAATTGATACTTATGATGGTGGAGCAGGTGACTTTGACTATATAAGTTTCTATGATGAGCAAGCCTCTGTAGATGTGGATTTATCAACTTCAACAGTTAATAATGATGGGTATGGAAATACAGAATCAGGTGCTATAAGTAATGTGGAAAATATAAAAGGTACATTAACTTATGGTGATAACTTAACTGGTGATGCAAACAATAATATTATTTATGGTTATGGTGGAAGTGATACTATAGATGGACAAGGTGGTTTTGACACTATTTATGCAGGAACTGGAACAGATAGAATTTATTCAGGTACTGACACAGATGATACTAGTGAAGATGTAGTATTTGGTCAAGAAGGTATTGATACTATTACGGGAAGTTTTGATAAAGCTGTTTTATTTGGGGATATTGTAGATGGAAGTGATGTTGAGGAAGATTGGATTGATTACTCTAATTCGTCAAGTTCTATTACTGTTGATTTAAATGGTAATATTGCTGATTCAACTTATGTATTAGATAGTACAAATGATACTTTAAATGGTACTTATACAAAAGTTATAAATAATGATAATCCAAGTGATTTTGATTTAATATCTCAAATTGAGAATATAGTAGGTACTGATAATGCAGATATATTAGGTGGAAATAATAGTGAAGATAACTCTATATTAGCAGGTGAGGGAGATGATACTATTTTCCACTCAAACTCTATAGGAAATAACTATGTAGATGGAGAAGGTGGAAGTGACTGGTTAAGTTTAGAGTATTATGCACAAAACATTGATTTAAATTCAGGTGTAAATGGTATTTATAATATTGAAAATATTTTAGATAGACAAACAGGTTCTAGTAGAACTATTTGGGGTTCAACAGGTGAAAATACATTTATCATGTATGATGGAAATGACCATATTTTAGGTAGACAAGGTGATGATGTTTATGACTTAGGAACAGGAAATGATAGAGCATCAGCTAACTATGGAAGTGATACTTTAATTGGTGGTGATGGTACAGATAGACTTGATTATAGACATTATTTAGGCTCAAATCAAGGGTCAAAAGTAATTTTACAAAATGCTAATATTGATACAGATAATGATAGTATTGGTGATTTAAGTGTGACTTCATCTACAACAAGTTTAACTTTAGAAGGACTTCACACTCTTAGTGATGGAGATCATACTTTCTATGAAATTACAGATGGAAGAGGATTTACTGATTATATTTATCAAGAAGCTGACTCAACATCAGATTTCGAGAACTTTTATTTAACTACAAGAGCAGATACTATGGTTGGTGATGAAGCTGCTAACTATGTTGAAGCTTACGAAGGAAATGATATTGTTCTTGGTATGGGTGGAAATGATAGAATTGATGGACATAATGGTGCTGATTTAATTTACGGTGGTGAAGGTGCTGATAACTTAAATGGAGAGTCAGATGATGACACTATTTATGGTGAGAATGGAAATGATAATATAAACGGTGGTTCATCTAATGACTATCTTGATGGTGGAGCAGATGATGATGATATTCGAGGTGGTACAGGTAATGATATTATTTACACAGGAACAGGAAATGATGATGTAAATGGTGATGCTGGTTTAGATACTATTTATAATGAAGATGGAGCTGATGTACTAGATGGTGGAAGTGAAGTTGATGATTTATTCTATGTAGGTGGTACACAAGGTGTTGTTGTAGAGCTAGATGGAACTACTGATGCCTCTACTGATTCATACGGAAACACTGAAACTATTAGAAATATTGAAAATGTTGAGGGTACATCTCACGATGATACATTTAGAGGAAATGACTCAGATAACGAATTTAAAGGTAAAGGTGGTGATGATACTTTCTACATAAGTATTGGAGATGATAAACTAGATGGAAGTACAGGCACTGAAGATCTAATTGACTTCTCAGAGGTTACAGTAGATGGTACAGCAGGTGATGGAGTTATAGATAATAAGATAGATTTGGAAGATCAAGATAATGCTGTATTTACTATTGGAACAACACAATACAATCAAACACTATTAGATATTGAAAATGTAAATGGTAGTTCAAAAGATGATTTAATCACTGGAACAAAAACAGGTAATGTAGATAATACAATAAATGCAAATGCAGGTGATGATTCAATTGAAGGTCTTGCAGGTAATGATTACATAACAGGTGGAACTGGTGATGACTCAATTGAGGGTGGATTAGGAAATGACACACTTTACGGTGGAGATGAAACTACTGATGATAGTACTAATGACTGGGTTGTGTATGATAGTTCTTTAACAGGAGTAAATATTAATATTGATAGTACTTCAGCCCATGGAGGAGTAGCTGCAAATACTGCAACTGGTGAGGGTACAGATACATTAGACGGTTTTGAAAATGTTATAGGTTCTAATAGTCAAGATAATATTTATGGTTCAAATATTAAAAATATAATTAATGGTAACTCAGGTTCTGATAATTTATATGGTTTAGATGGAAATGATACTATTTATGGTGAAGCTGATAATGATTATATCGACGGTGGTATCGGGAATGATGAACTGTATGGTGGAACTGGAAATGATTCATTTATAACAACTGCTGGTGATGATGTAATTGATGGTGGAGATGATAGTGATACAGTTGATTATAGCTCTGTAGATGCTTCACTAAATGTAACATTAGGAGCTAGTGGAGATGCAACTGTAAATATTGATGGATCTGATACTTTAACTGGAATTGAAAACTTGAGAGGTTCAAATACTCAAGATGACTCAATACAAGGTAATAGTGAAAACAACACCTTAGAAGGACTTGGAGGAGATGATACACTAAGAGGAGAAGGTGGAAATGATGACCTTCAAGGTGGAGCAGGTGATGATAGAATCTTTGCAGGAAGTGGAGTAGATAATATTGATGGTGGAACTGATACAAACGGTGACTGGCTAGATTATAGTGACACATCAAATAGTATTAATGTGGATTTAGCAAATAAAACAGCCACTGGTGATGGAGATGATACTATTGAAAATATTGAACATCTTCAAATGGGAGATGGTGATGATATTGTAAAAGGTAATGTTTATAATAACAGTTTAATAGGTGGAGCTGGAAATGATACATTAAGTGTAGCTCATGCAACTAGTAATGTGACTATTGACTTAACGGATACTACAAATAAAAATGGAACAACATCAGGTTCTAGTATTGGTACAGATACATTTGAGAGTTTTGAAAACTTTGAAGGGTCAGCACAAAATGATACATTAAATACTACTGCTGTTTCAAATATAACTTTTGATGGTGCAGGAAGTAGTGATACTATTGATTATAATATTACAGATAATACAGATTTAACAGTAACTATTGATGGTGCTAATCCAGAAACTATATCTGATGGAACAAACACTGATTCAATATCAAACGTGGAGATTATCAAAACTGGTAATGGTGATGATATTTTTGATGTTAGTTCAACAAATGGAATAGAGATTTTAGATGCAGGTTCTGAGACAACAAAAGATGTATTAAGACTTAGTGGAACAATTGATTTATCATCTGTTGAGTTAAGAAACTTTGAAGAGATTGAAGTGGCTGATGGTGATACACTTACTTTAAGTGCAACTGATTTAGATGATAAAACATTGACTATAAATACAAATTCAACTGGAAAAGTTGAGGTTATAGCAACTACAACTGTAAGCGACCATGATTTTGGAGGAGTTACAAATAGTGGTTCAGGTTCTATTGAGTTAATAGTAAATAATAGTATAGATTTAACAACAAGAGATTTAGGCCCTGTTGATAGTTTTGAGGTTACAAACGGAGAGTTAACACTAACTGAAACACAAGTATTAAGTCCAGAAAAACCAATCATAGGTGCAGGAAGTGCTACCGTTGAGGTAAGTAGTGATAGTGCTACAGACTTTACATCTATTTTAGCTTTAGATAATGGAGCAAATGAAACTGTTAAATTTACAGCTGATTCAACATTTACTGGAAACTTTGATAACTCTACTATTGAGGTTGATAGTGGAGTTACTCTAACAACTTCATTTATTAAACTTGATGGTAAAACAGATGTATTAAGTGGAGCAGGAAATGTTACGCTTAGTGATACAAATGTGGATGCAAGTGATGTAGATGCAGTAGCAGCTGCTATAGATGGAGTAACAACTGCAACCATTACTGATGGTACAGTTACTACTACTTTAAATACAATTACTAATGTAGATGAAAATGATAATATTACATTTACTTCTACAGATACTACTGGAGTAGATGCATCTGACTTAGTTGATTTAGATGCTAAAGTTGATGTATCTAATTATACTTCAATAACAGGACTTACAGAGAAAGCATCAACTATAGGAACAAATGCAAAAGAGCTAACAGATGCCTTGTCTCTGCTTGATGGTAATGAAACAGTTACTATTACAGATGGTGATATTAGTGCAAATGATCTTAACACTATTGCAGGTGCAACAAGTGGTGCAGTAACAGCAACAATAACAACAGGAGCGGTATCAGACACATTAGGTGCAATAGGTAATGTGGATACAGATGATGTAATAACATTTACAACAGATGATATAAGTGCAGATGCAACAGATATAGTAGCATTAAATGATTTAGTTGATGACTTTACAGTAACATCAATAAATACAATAACAGAAGATGCAGGTAATATAGGTGCAAGTGCAGTAAATATTACAGATGCATTAACAATCACTGGTGGTACAGAAAGTGTAACGATTACTGGTAATATATCAGTAGCAAATGCAAATATAATAGATAGTGCTACAAGCGGTATTCTTAATACATCTATAAGTGAAACTGATATGGCTACACTTTTAACTTTAGATGATGCTAATGCAAATAATATTTATACAGCAACACTTAATACCGCAACAGTTGATGCAACGCAGTTTAATACCCTTAATGACTTGATAGATAATTTAAGTGATGGTGGAGTTACAAAACTTACAGCCAATGCAGCTGATTTTGCAGAGGTTAATACAGCACTTACAAGTGGAGTTCTAGATGGAGATGAAATGGTTGAAATCACAAATGAAATATCTGCATCAAATGTTAACGAGATACTTGGAAATACAACAGGAGACGTAACAGCAACAGTAACAGCAACAGGTTCAGTAGCAGATTTAAATACAGCACTATCAAACGCAACAACAGGAACAGATGCATTAACACTTGTTTTAGATGCAACTTCAGCATCAGCAATTGATTTAAATACACTTGATAGTAAAACAAGCGTAAATGTTGATGCTTCAAGTATCACAGATATTACAAGTAGTGCAATAGCAGATGTAAAAACACTTGTAACAAATAAAACTACAGCAGGAGTAGATGATAACTGGAATGTAGTTATCTCAAATAATTCGCTATCAGCATCAGATATAAAAGTAGTAAATACAGGAACATCAGGAACAATAGATATCTCAAATGCTACTACTATAAATGGCACAACAGCAGATGTATTAGAAATTGTAAATAATACAGGTGCCACATTTACAACTGCAACAGATTATGCAACAACATTAAGTGACACTGCAAGTGCAACAGATGTAAACACAATTGCAAATGATACAGATGGAATTGTAACAGCAACTGTGAGTGAAGATACGGCAAGTAATCTTAATGGAACTTTAGATGATACAGGAGGGCAAGTTAATGCTTTAGATTTAACTATCTCAGCTACCTCTACACAAGCTACAGACCTTACAACACTTGATACAAAAACATCAGTGAATATTGATGCTACAAAAATAACTGCACTTGTAGGAACACTTACAGCTATAAATTCAGTACTAAGTGCTTCAGGAATAGATACAGTTAATGATAATAGCCTAAACGTTGAGCTTACTGATACAGATCTTACAGCTACACAGATTACTTCATTGGCACAAGATAATGCTGTAGGTACAGTAGATATGAGCAGTGTGACAAATATCACAAGTAGTACCATATCTGAGGCTCTTGATATTACAAATGATACAAGTGCTACTTATTCTACAGCTACAAATTATTCAATTACTCTTACAGATAATGGAACTGTAGATGCAGCTAATATAAAAACTATTTTAGATGATATTGGAACAGGAACAATGACACTTAATAATGCTACAACAATAAGTGGTGACATTGATGATATAAATGCAGTTTATAATGCTACAAATACAAGTGGACTTGGTAATGAAAATATAATAGTAACAGATAGTACACTTTCTTCAACACAACTACTTGATATGTTAACTAGTGAAACAAGTGGAACAATTACTTTACAAAATGCCAACACAATAAATGTAACAAGTGGAGATACGATTGATCTAAATGATTTTGCTATTACAAATGATGTGACAATCAATGATGCAGTAGGAAATGAAAATATCACAGGTACATCAAATGATGACACTGTTAATCTAAGTAGTGGAGATGATACAGTTAATTTAGGAGGTGGAAACGATACTGTTAATGTTTCTACAAGCGATTTATCTAGTGCTGATAATTTAGATGGTCAAGCAGGTACTGACTCATTAAACTTAACAAATTCAGGAGTGATTGATTCTGATAGTTTAACTGCAACAAATGGTTTTGAAAACTTAAATTTAAGTAGTGGAGATGATACTGTAACATTTGATAATGGTACTGATTTTGATACATTTATTAATGAGTTTACAAATATTTCAGATGCAAGTGGAACTGATACTATTGACTTTGGAAGTACTTCTGTAAGTGGTGATTTAGACTTTAGTAAGTTAAATGATTTTGAAAATCTAAATCTTTCTAGTGCAGATGATAACCTAACAATTAGTGGAGATGAAGCCTCTAATATAAATGGTGAAGGTGGAGATGATACGTTTGATTTAGACTTTAGTAACATTGATAACTTTACTATTGATGGTGGAAGTGACACTTCAGGAGATACTGTTAATCTTTCAGGAGATACAGGAGCTAGTATATCAAGTGATACAAACTTTGGAAATGCAAATAGTTTTGATAATATTGAAGAGTTAGACTTCACTTCGTTATCACTAAATGTAGGTAGTGATACTACAGATGGTGGAACAAATGCAGAGTTTGAACTAACAGGAGATTTAATCTCTAACTGGACAGATGGTGGAAACTCATTGAGATTAAAACTTGATTCAACAGATGCATCAAGACTAGAGTTTACAGATAAAAATGGTACAAAATATGGTGGTGATGATAGTGATACTACTGCATTAACTAGTGGTACATCTTACACATTAAATGACGGTACAGATGATGTTACATTAATAATTGATATTCAATAATTTAGGGAGAAAGATGAATAAGACAGTTTACAATCCAAATATTTTTGAACAAGAAAATATAGAAGAAGCAAAAAAAATCATACTTACAAATGAGGGTGATATAAAAAGTGAAGAGAGATGGGAAAAAGAGACTCCTTATGTTGTTGAAGATATTATAAAAAAGCTAAAACCAAATGAAAATACAACAGTATTGGATTTTGGTTGTGGTATTGGAAGAGTTGCGAAAGAGCTTATAGAAAAGACATCTTGTAAAGTAGTTGGAGTTGATATCTCAGCTTCAATGAGGAAAATGGCAGTAGAGTATGTAAATAGTGATAATTTTAGAGTATTATCCCCAAAAGAGTTAGAGTATAATATAAATAGAGGTTTTAGGTTTGATTTAGGGTATGCTATTTGGGTTTTACAACACTGTTTATCACCTCAAATAGACGTGGATACAATCAAAAAAGCACTAAAAAAAGACTCTTTGTTTTATGTGTTAAACAATAAAGTAAGTGCAGTCCCAACAAACAAAGGTTGGGCAGATAATAAAATAGATATTAATGCTTTATTAAATTTTAGATTTGAATTACTTGAACAATCAAATTTACCAAAAGAGATAAGTGATGAAAAAATCTCAAAATTAACTTTTATTAGTCTTCTTAAAAATTCAAAAGGTTTTAAACAAACTTCAAATAATGAAGAAGTAAAAAAATTAAGCAAAGAAGCAATGAAACTATATGAAAACAAAAAAATTGAAGAGACAAAAAACAAATACCTAAAAATATTAGAAATTGAACCTGAAAATGAAGATGCACTAACAAATTTAGGAGTTATACTAAAGCGACAAAATAGAGCAAAAGAGGCAATAGATTATTATGTAAAAGCAATAAAAATAAATCCACACAATCCGCTAACATACAATAATTTAGGAAATGCACTAAAAGAGATAAAAGATTACAAAAGGGCTATTTTAGCTTTTAGTGATTGTATAAAAAGAGATATGAAAAATGCTAGTGCTTATAATAATTTAGGTATTACTTATGAAGCAATGGGTGATAATAATAGAGCAATTAGCTCATATAAAGAGGCTGTAAAAATTGATCCAAACTTTTCAAAAGCAGTTAATAATATTGGAGTTGTTTTATATAAACAAAAAAAGTACCAAGAGGCTATTGATATTTTTAAAATTGCTTTAAATATCGATAAAGATTACCATGAATTAAACAGTAATATTGGAGCTTGTTATAATAAGCTAAAAGATTATGATAATGCTATAAAATATTTAGATTTAGCAATACAAAAAGACCCAAATAATGCAGGAGCATATACAAATTTAGGTAATGTTTATAATAAACTTGATGATTATAAAAAAGCTGCTAAACTTCATGAAAAATCAATACAATTAGCACCAGATGGTTCAAATGCATATAGTAATGTTGGTACTTCATATAAATATCTAAATCAAACAAATAAAGCTATTGACTCATATAAAAAAGCAATAGAACTGGATGAAAACTTTGTAAATGCCCACTTTGATTTAGCAACTGTATATTTAGCAAAAGGTGATTATGAAAAAGGGTTTAAAGAGTATGAGTGGAGATTTAAAAAAGATGAGATGAAAGGTCATATCTTAAATAATAAAGATATCTTCTCAAAGCCAATGTTTACAGGTGATGAAAATATAGAAAATAAAACTCTATTGCTTCACTCAGAGCAAGGTTTTGGTGATTCAATTCAGTTTATTAGATTTTTACCAAAATTAAAAGAGAAGTATAACTGTAAAATTGCTGTTAAGTGTAGAGATGAATTAAAAGAGTTATTTAAGTGTATTGATGAAATTGATATCTTGACAAATAGAAGTGAGCCTACACCTGCTTTTGATTATCACTTACCAATTATGAGTATGCCTTACATACTAAAAATAAAATCAACCTCTCAAATTCCTTTTAAAGATGGATATCTAAAAGCAAAAGAGGATGAAGAGTTTAAGCTTGAAAAGAAAAATGGGGAATTAAATATTGGGATTTGTTGGTCAGCATCTGTTACAGGTGAGAGTTATGAGGGTAAAGTATTTGATTTGAAGTATTTTGAAAGATTAATTAATAGCGATAAAGTAAATGTATACTCTTTACAAGTGGGACCAGAAAATGAAGATATTAAGAAGTTAGGATATGAAGATAAAGTTATTGATTTAACCAATAAACTAGCTGATTTTTCAAAAACTGCAAGTTTAATGAATGAGTTAGATTTAGTAATTTCATCTGATACTTCTGTAGCACATTTAGCAGGAGCACTAAATAAAAAAGTGTGGATACCACTTCAAAAAGTTCCTGATTGGAGATGGCAAAACAAAGGTGAAAAATCTCAATGGTATGCAAGTGCAAAACTATTTAGACAAAAAACGTATAAAGTTTGGGATAGTGTGTTTCAGTCTATTTATGATAAACTATCTTCTAATTTTAAAATAAAAGTATAGTTTGGGTGAGTAATTGGAAGATAATATAAAAACAGATAATATTTCAAATGAGAAAGAACTAGCCAACAGACAAGAGTATCCATTATTATACTCATTGAAGTATGTATTAGATTTTTATTTTGGTGAAATATCAGTAGAGACTATCTTAAATATGTCAGCTGTTAATACAGCTGGCTTTACTCCTGAAATTGCTATTGATGTTATAGAAGAGGTTGGATTAAATAGTGCATTCAAAGATATTGATGCAAAAGATATTCCAAGTCACTTCTTCCCTTGTATTATAATAGATAAAGAAGATAAACCTTTTGTTCTTTTAAAAAAAGATAAAGATGTATATCTTTGGGATCCAATAAAACAGCAAGAAGTACAAGAGTCAAAAGCTTTTTTAAAGAATTTCCAAAAGTCTATTTTAGTTTTTAGAAACCCTAATAAAGAAGAGATATTAGATAAAAAAAGAGAAAAAAACTGGTTTTGGAGTCCTGTAAAAAAGTTTTGGCGTTCATATATTGAAGTGGGTATATTAACCCTTTTTATAAATATTTTTGCTTTAGCTGTTCCTTTATTTACAATGAGTGTATATGATAGAGTAGTTCCAAATAACGCAACTGAAACACTTTTTGTTTTAGCTAGTGGAGTTGTGATAATTTTACTTTTTGATATATACTTTAAAAGTGTAAGAAATCATATTATTGAAAAAGTGGGTAAAAAACTAGGTGTTTATTTAGAAGAGGAGTTGATGAAAAGGATGCTTAGTATCAAATCAGAATTTGATAATATTTTGGTTGGTTCTAAAGCAAACTTATTTAGAGAATTAAATCAAATAAGAGATTTCTTTGCTACAAAATCAATTTTACAAGTAATTGACCTACCGTTTTTCTTTATAGCAGTTTTTGTTATATACTTAATATCACCAGCAGTTGCAGCTGTACCTATTATAGTTGCTATTTTGATTATACTATTTAATATAGTTATGCAAATTCCAATTTCAAATTTAAGTAAGAAAAATGTACAAAATGTTCAAGCTAAAAACAGCTACTTAATTGAGACTATACAAGGAACAGAGAGTATAAAACTATCAAATGCAAGTTCAACTAAACTGTTTAATTGGAGAAATTTAGTAGCTGTTACTGATTCTATTACTCAAAAGATACAATCCTTAAATGTCTTTTCTATGAACCTATCTCAAACAGTAGTTCAGTTTGTTACAATGGCTGTAATTGTTGTAGGTGTTTTTGAAATAGCAGATAAAAACCTAACAGTTGGTGGGTTAATTGCAGTAACAATTTTATCAAGTAGAGCAATGGTTCCTGTGATTCAAACTTCAATGATGGTTATAAAGTTTAAAGAGATTAAAGAGTCACTAAATAATATAAATGAATTTTGGCATTTACCTTTAGAAAATGATAAAAGCCCTGATATAGGCATAGGAAAACTAAAAGGTGAGATTGAGTTCAAAGATGTGGAGTTTTACTATAAAGAGAGTAAATACCCATCTTTACAAGAGTGTAATTTAAAAATAAAGCCAGGTGAAAAAGTAGGTATCATAGGTCAAACAGGAGCTGGTAAAACAACTTTTATGAGATTATTAACAGGCTTAGATAGTGCTACAAAAGGTAGTATTTTTCTTGATGGACACGAAATCTCTACAATACACCCAGTTGAAGTAAGGCAAAATATTGGAGTTATGCCCCAAGAGCCATTTTTATTCTCTGGTACATTAAAAGAGAATATTGAACTATCAACTCCTATTAGTAAAGAAAAGCTAATGAATATCATTAAACTAACAGGCTTAGATGAGTTAGTGAAAAAATCAGGGCAAGGTGATGCTTTACAAGTAGGTGAGAGGGGAAGTAACCTTTCAGTTGGTCAAAGACACTTAGTAGCTTTAGCAAGAGCTATTTTAAATGATCCCTCAAT
Source organism: Arcobacteraceae bacterium (assembly GCA_041694355.1). Taxonomy (GTDB): domain Bacteria; phylum Campylobacterota; class Campylobacteria; order Campylobacterales; family Arcobacteraceae; genus Arcobacter_B. The sequence goes on from JASMTK010000128.1 coordinate 20,141, forward strand.
AGTGGTTTTAGATGAACCAACAACAGGTATGGATATAGGGTTGGAAAAAACACTTATTTCTCATATGAAAAAGTTGTTACATGATAGAACACTTTTAGTTATCACACATAGGTTTGCAGCCTTAGAGTTAGTAGATAGAGTTATTGTTTTAAACAATGGAAAAATAGTAGCTGATGGTGAAAAAAATAAAGTATTAGCAGCTTTACAACAAAAGAAGAAAACAAATGAATAGTAAGTTTTTTGAAGAGAATAAATGGAACTATTATGTATCAGTTATTCCTATAATGCTTTTTTTTATAGCTTTTATCACGTGGTCATCATATAACCAAATTGATGAAGTTGTAAGGGGAGTTGGAAAAGTTGTACCCTCAGGACAAACAAAAGTGATACAAAACTTAGAGGGTGGTATTATCTCAAAAATTCATGTAAATGAGGGGGATACTGTAAAAAAAGGTGATACTTTATATACTCTTTCAAATGAGTTTTTTAAAGCAGATTTAAAATCTAAAGAGATTGATTTACTTGCATTTAAAGCTAGTGAGATTAGACTTAAAGCATTTATTGAAGGTAAGAAAAAAATTGAATTTCCAAAAGAGTTTCAAGAGAAGATACCTGATATTATTGCAAATGAAAGAAGTCTTTTTCAAGAGGATTTATCATCTTTAAACAATAAAGTAGAAATAGCAAGAGATCAGTTGAGACAAAAGCAGTTAAAGCTTGATGAAGCAGAAAATAAGTTTGAGAATCTAAGTATTGAACTTGATTTAGCACAAGTAAATATGAAGATTTTAGAAAAGCTTTATAAGAAGAACGTAGTTTCAAAAAAAGATTATATAGCAGAGTTATCAAAAAAACAGAATATTGTAACTAAACTATCAGATACAAGAAATAAAATTCCTGTTATAAAAGAAGAGATAGAAGAAGCAAAAAAGAAAGTAATAGAGATAAAATCAGAAATTAGAACTAAATATCTAAAGCAATATTCTAAAATAAAAGCAGAAATAAATAAGCTTATTGAGAGAAATAAAGCAAATACAGATAGAGAGTTAAGAAAAGATGTTATTTCACCTGTAAATGGGATTGTAAATAAGCTACACTTCTATACAATAGGTGGTATTGTAAAATCAGGTGATAAATTAGCAGAAATAACACCTGTAGAAGATAATTTATCAATTGAAGCAAAGATTAAGACCTCAGATAGAGCTTTAGTGTGGTCAGGGCAAGATGTCTCAGTTGAGATTACAGCTTATGATTTTTCAAAATATGGTTTATTAGAGGGTAAGTTGATTTCTATTTCCCCTGATTCATTTGAGGATAGAAATGGAAGTGTATATTATATTGCAAAAATAAAAGTAAATAAAAATCAGTTTGCACCAAATATGCCAATTCTTCCTGGTATGATTGCAAATGTTAATATCCTAACAGGAAAAAAGACAATTTTAGAGTATATTTTAAAACCACTTAAGGACATAAGAAGAAACGCACTTAGTGAACAATAAGTTTTTTTCTTATGTATTATTGTAACTTTATAGTTATTTTTTAGCTTAGTAAAAGCTTGGATATGGTATTATTTTTGTTATTTTATGTAAATATTCAAGAGGATTTCATGTTTAGTTTCTTTAAGTTTCTTCAAAACACTATTAAAAATTTAAAACAAAACAAAGGTTTGTGGTTTACTATACTTGCTGTTTTATCAATCACAGGTATATTTCTTTCACTTTATTTACTAACTCATATGACACAAACTGCCTCAAAAGAAGTTTACAGCAGTATTTCAAAAACATATGATAAAAACTTGGACAACAAGTTTTATAAAAAAGAGTTAGAGTTTGAAAAAGTACTTTTATCAGTAAAGTCAAATGAAAACTTTGTAACTAATATACAAGATAATAACCTTGTTGAAGTCGGAAATATCATTAGTAGATATAATGACAACTTTCAAAGTAGTGGATTTGATAGTTTAGAGTTAAGTTTCTATCCAGTTATAAATCAAGTTAACCAGTACAGAAATAGTATTAATTCAGTTATTTCTTCAAGAAATAAGATTTTTGGATTAGAGGTTTTATTAGATGGAGTCTATTTTGTACAGATTGAACCTATAGTAAGAGAAGATGCAGTTATTGCAGTAGTAGAGATAAAAGAGAAGCTACATAATCTAAGAAGACTATACACAAATGAAGACTCAATGTTTCTATTTTTGATTGAGGGTAGAATGTTAAATAAACTATCAATAAATGCAAGAAATGGAAAATATAGAGAAGTTGTAGATGACTTATATGTACAAGAAGAGAAATACGACAATCAATTCTACTCTAAAATCATTGAAAATGGTAAAGAAGAGTACGAAAAAATGCTAAGTAGTGGTTACTATGTAGATGATCAGTTTTATAGAACAGTTCAAAAGGTTTCTGATATAAATGGTAATGTTATTGGAGTTATTGTTTTAGGTCAAACAGTTGCAAATAGTGGGGCTTTTGTTAATATTGTTGATAAAATGACTAAGACAGTTACAACAGTTGCTCTTGGATTAGTAATATCAATATTACTATTTATGTTTTAAGAAGGTTCTAATTAATGAGAAGAATCAAGATATTAAAGATATATTTTATTTTTATACTTTTTTTAGTTTTTTTAGTTTTTTCAAACTTACAACTGATTAGTACATTCTTTTTTGCAACACTAACGTTTAACGTTGCAATTTTGACAATCTTTTCTATTGGCTTATTGATACTGTATCAATCTGCTATTAAACTTACTATGTTATCTGGTACATTTGGTATTTTAGCATATAAAAAAGGTAAAGATTTAGAGTTTTATTTACAGGGAATTACAGGAATTTTTCCTGCAACTATTGCTCATATGTTTAATAAAAGAGCTAAAAGAGGAGTATTATACTTTACTCAAAATGAAGCAAAAGACGTAAGTGAATGGTTGGGGGAGCAGTTTTTTAACCAAAAAGGTTATACTAACTTTTTTGTTGGTACCTCTCTTATGCTGGGTCTTTTTGGTACATTTACAGGTTTATTAGTAGCAATTGATGAGATGGGTGCTATTATCTTATCTTTTGGTGGAGATGATATTGATTTAGGTGAAGTTATGACAAGTTTCTCTGGACCACTAGGTGGTATGTCAGTTGGTTTTGCCTCATCTTTATTTGGTGTTGCCTCAGCAGTTATTTTAAATGTAATGCAGTATATTCTTACAAGAAACCAAGCTGCTTTTTTACATGATGTTGAGGACTGGATGAAAGGTAAAATCATAGAATCACAAACATCTGATTTATTTGAAGATGAAACAGGTGTTGTTAGATCACAGGTTCCCTCTGCAGCTGCACAACCAGCAGGAGGAACAGCACAAGCACCTACAGGTGGTTTCTTGGATGTTTTTGTAGATACAATGAGTAATTTTACAGATAAGTTAGAAAAGTCAAATACATACAATGAAGAGATGTTTAAAGCTATTAGTGAAAGTTTAAATAGTAGTAATAAAACAAACGAAAAAGAGTCAATGCTTTTAGAGGATGTGGTAAATAACCTAAGAGAGTTAAATGTAAACCAATTCTCAAATGCTTCAATGATGGAGGAGTCACTGCAAGAGATCTCAAATGTAATAATGTCAGAACATAAAACGATGAAAAAGAGTCTGCAATTACAAGAAGAGAATAATAAAATTTTATTAGAGTTAGTTCAGTCATTAAACAATAGAATAGATAAGTTAGAAAACAAGTAGGGTTTTATGGCTAAAAGATGTGAAGATGAGTTTAACCCTTGGCCATCATTTGTTGATATTTTTTCATCGGTGATTTTAGTAATGTTACTTTTTTTATTGGTTTTGCTAGTAAGTTTAGGATACTATGCACAGTTTAAATTCAAAGTCTCATATACAGGTACAATAGCAACAGATGATTTAATACTAAACTCAAATCCAGACTCTACACAAACAAGTGATAAGCTGATTAGAAAGCTTCATGAAAGTAGTAAGTCTCAAAGCCAAAGTGAATCTCAAAGTGAATCACAATCACAATCAGTACAACAAATGCAAGCTGAAATAATTAGATTGAAGAAGATTATTGAGGAAAAGACTGTAAAAGCAAAAGAGAAAGAAGAGGCTGAAGTTAAAGCAGGTGGTATTGATGTAAATGATGTTGATGATGACGATGATACAAAGCAAGAGTTAATTAAAACAGATGATTATTTTATTGTTACATATAAAGGAAACGAGATTTTTCTTGAAGCTAAAACATCAAAAGATTTAGAAAACTTTATCAAAGAAGTACAAGATAAGTATAAAGAGCATAAAGTACTTATAACTGCATCAGACGTAAAAGGTCAAGCAAGTGCAACTGTTGCGAAACAAATCTCCTTAGCAAGGTCAATAGGAGCTAGAAACTTAATAAGAAAATTTGGTTATGACAAAAAAGATGTAAGAATTGATTTATTAGCTGAAACTGAGGTTAAAGAACAATTCAATAAAGATAATGGATATTTAGTGATTAGGATTAAAAAGTAGTGAAAAAAGTATTAATAGTAGCATCAATCTTACCATTGTTTATAGTAAATCCTCTAAATAGTGAAGATAATCCTAAACAGAAGAAACAGCCAGTAAAAATAGATAAACTTCAAAAACAGGGTAAAAAAGATAAATACAAAGATGCTATAGATACTACTAAATATAAGAAAGTAAAACTTATAGATGTTGTTTTAGAAACTGTTTCAAGAAGTGATGTTCTAAAATCAGCTAGAGAAAAAGTAATACAGTATGAAATAAAAGTAAGAAATGCGATTTCAGAGCATTATCCTACACTTGATTTTGAGTACAATTTTGGAAGAACACAGCTAAGTCCTAGTGGAGATGAAGATAAAGAGTATAAGTATTTCAATGATAGGAACTATAGATTTGTTCTAAGACAAAATTTATACTCAGGTGGAAGTATAGATAAAAATGTAAAAAGTGTTATAAAAAAGTTTGAAGTTTCACAAAATAAATATAATATTCAATTACAAAAAGAGATTAAGAAAGCTATAAAAGCATACTTTGATGTTGTATTTGCAAAGCGTACTGTTATGGTAAATGAAAGAAATATGAAGAAGCTTCAAAAGATACTTGATATTGTTACAGTTAAGTATGATAATGGGGCTGCATCAATTGGTGATTTAACATCAATAAAAGCAAGTTTTGCTAATGCAATGACTAAATTAGTAAAAGTAAAATCAAAACTAATAGAATCACTTAGGTATTATGAATATATTGTAGGAGAAAGGTTTAAAAAAACTATTCCTTATGAAAAATATTTTGATATAAATGTTACTGATTTTGATAAACTTTATAAAAGAGCCTTAGAAAATAATAAAGATTTAATCAATTATTATAAAACAATAGAGGCTGAGAAGTATAATATAAAAAGAGCAGAAGCTGCATTTAAGCCAACTGTTGATTTACAGGTATCTTATAAAAAAGTTTTAAATAAAGAAGATATGCTAGAGCATGAAGATAGAGTAAATGGAAAAGTAAAACTAAAATACAATCTTTACAATGCAGGAAGAGACGAAAATAAAATTCTTGAAGTTAGTAGTACTATTAGAGATTTAAACTATAAACTAGAAGAAGAGAAGAAAAAAGTTAAATGGAACCTATCAAAACTTTATACTGCAGTAGACTCAGTGTCACAAGCTTTAGAAAGTACAAAAAATGAAATAATTGCTTCAAGAAAGATGGTTAGTTCTTATTGGGATGAGTTCAAACTAGGTGAGCAGGACTTACCATCTTTATTACAAGGCCAAAGACAGTTAAATACAGCAGAAAAAGAGCTAGTTAAGTTTGAGAAAGAGTATATAACTTCTTTATTTAATATCTTACAACTAACAGGAAGTTTAACAAACTTCTTTGATATTGATCCAGCTAGTCAAAAGTATTTAGACTTCTCAAAAAGTGATTATACTGGAGATTTAACACCAAATAAAGGTTTAGATCTAAAAACATTAGATAAAGAAAATGAAGAAGAGAAAGAGCCTACATTAAAAGATGATATTTTAGATAAAGAAGATAAGTTAGATGAGAGTGAGTTAGATGGTATTGATGAGATTGAAAATATACAAGAGCCACAATTAAAGCTTTTAGATAAGAAAATTTCACTAGATGAGGCTATTGATTCTTATACAAAACAGTTCTTAAACTTTGATGAAAATACATATATGATAAAAGTAGGAACATTTAAGAATATATTTGAATCTTTTAAGTTTATTAGAGAGTTAAAAATAGAAGAGAACTCATTGGTTTTTGATGTTATTGATGATTATGAGATTAAAACTGTAGTTGTTCATAATAACTTTAAGACTAAAAAAGAGGCACAAGAGTATCTAGAAAGAATGCAAAAAGCCTTTGATAGTAAAGAGTACGAAGTAGCTTCAGTGAAAGATTTAAGAACACAGTATTATAAATATATAAGTGGACTAAAGGTTGAAAAGCCTAAAACTAAAGTAGAAGTAAAAGTAGAAAAAGTAGTTGTAGATAGATATTTAAAACCAGTTGAAGAAAAAGTGTTTGAAACAAATGAAGCATTTAAAACTAAATTTTTAAATGCAAAAGAGAATGACTTTACTATTAATATATCTACATTTACTAAGCTTGATGATGTTGAGAATGTAATAAACCAAAACGATATATATGAAGAGTCACTATTCTTTAAGTATGGTGAGAATGGAAGCTTATACAAACTTGTTTATGGTCTGTTCGATGATTATAATGAAGCTAAAAATTATATCAAATATAAAGGTATCAAGGGTGATAATATCTTCCCTGTGGTTGAGGATATAAAATCAATTCAAGAGTTATATAATGAAAATATTGATTTAAATAAAAAGAAGAAAAAAGAAGTAAAATATGAGTATGTTGATTCAAATGAAAAAGTTCAACAAATAGTAGAAGAACCTATAAAAAAAGAAGAAAAACCAAAGCAAAAAACAAAAATTGTAGAAGAGAGTTTAGAAGAGAATGAAGAGCTTTATCCTTTAGCAAATAAAGAGTTGATAAATAAATATTTAGAGTCTCCAAAAGATTACTACTCTTTACATATTGCTAGTTTACCTACAATGGAAAAAGGTGTAGAGTATATAGATAGAAACTATTTAGAAAATGATACAGTAGTTGTTCAGACAACTGCGGGACAAGCAATGATTATGTATGGGATTTATGATAGTTACTCTAAAGTAAAAGAGGTATTAGAACAGTTACCAGAGTCTATTAAAAAGAACAAACCTATAATAAGAAAAATAGGAAAAACTCAAGAACTGTTTAAAAAGAACAATTTAAAATTAGGAAAGTAAAGTGGTAGTAAAGTTAGGAAAAAAGAAAAACCTTATCTTTTTGATAGTTGCTTTTACTTTTCTTTTTTTTATATCAAGTAAGTTTTTTTATGATAGTTACAAGAAAGAGTTGCTAGAAAAAAGCTATAAAACATATGAGATAAATAAGAAATATATCAATACATATTTAGATAAAAACCTTATAAATAAAGGTGAAGTTGTACTTGAGGATATAAAGTCAAAAACTGATTTAAGTATCTTTGAAAGCATTGATATAAATTATGAAAAATACATCTTCAATAAAAGTATTTTAATTGACTCTATTGATGAATTTAGTGATAAGTCTTGGAGTATTGCAGAAGTTACGGTTGATGTAGCATTAGGTGAACTAAAAAAAGTAAAAGATACAAATCTCTATGAGTTCTTGCCATCAAGGGATTTTGATATAGACAATGATTTAAATATCAGATTACAACTATACAAAAATTCAGTGATTAAAAACTTTATTGCTACTTTAAAATTTTCGGATATCACATATATTAAATCTTATAAAAATCAAAAGTTCACAAACCTTACAGATAAAATTATAAGTGTTGATGAGTTAAAGGATACATATAAAGTAGATATTGATGGTTTTGAATATGCGAATGTAACTTACGAACTAAATACAGAACTTATAAAAACAGAACTTGAAATATTTATTTTAAAACTTATAATCTTCACTTCAATTATGCTAATTCCTCTTACTTTTACAATTGGTTTTTATCATAAATATATTATGAGAAAGTACGTGAAAAGGCCAGTATCAAGATTAAATGAACACCTAGAAAACATAATACAAAGTAAGTATGTAAAATTAAAAAAAGATAAGTTAGAGGGTACAAAAGAGATCAATGAACTTATAAAAAAAGTTTCAAAAATATCTTCAAAAATCGCATCTCTTACAAATGAATTAAATATGAATAAAGAGTCTTTAGAGTTAAAAGTCTCTACAGATACTTTAACAGGTTTACCAAATAAAAAGATTTTTGATTTTGATTTAAAAAATATGTTTGTATCTTCAATAAATGGTTATGTTTTTGTTATTAAAGTCGAGGATTTAGCACAACTTAGCAAAAAACACGACACAGGGTATATAAACAATTTTATTGAGCATTATTCAAATATCATAAAAAACACAGTTTATAAAAATAGCAAATCAAATAGTAAAATTTATAGGTTTTATGGTTCACTTTTTGCAGTTATTATTAAAACTGATGATTATGAAGTAATCAGAAAGGTTGCTACAAATATTATTGAAGAGATTACTCTAAAAATGTCTAAAAACTTTGATGTACCTACAAGACTTATACAGTTAGGTGGTACATATATTGATTTATATGGAACTATTGATAGTGTATTAGACTCAGCAAATAAAGCATATGAAGATTCAAAAGAGAAAAACAATAGCTTTAAAATCATCTCAAAAGAAGAGGTGGCTAAAAACTACGAAGAGATTGATAACAATGTAAAAGATATTATTGAGAACTCTAACTTTACTATTGATTTTGTATTGGATACATATTTATTTGATGAGACACAAAAGTTAATAATGAAAGAAGTAGCCCCACAGCTTTATGATCATCACGGTGAAAAACTGATGATAGGTTCCTTTGTATCTGTTGCCCAAAAACTTGATATAATTGACTCTTTTGATAAACAAGTTATAGAAAAAACAGTAGAGTATATTAAAAATTCTAACTGCGATTATGAGTTATCAGTAAACTTATCTTGGGTTAGTATAAAAAACGCAAGTTTCTTGATGTGGCTTGATGAGTTTACTAAAAAAAATCAAGAGTATATGAAACAAGTGGTGTTTAGTATCACTTCATATACAGCACAAATGCATAAAATTGATTTTGTTACGTTTGTAGAAGAGGTTGATAAATTAGGATTAAAAACACTTCTAAAAAGATATAAAACAGAAGATTTCCCTTTAGAGCAGTTAGATAATTTACCATTGACATATATAAGAATGCATAAAGACTATACTACAGGTTTTACAAATGATACTCTTAAAAAGCATAAGGTTAAAAATATCTTGATATATGGTCAATTAAATGATATAGAGATTATTGGTGATAGTGTGAAGCTAGATTTAGATTATGATTTATTAGATAGGTTGGGTGCTTATGCAACAAGTAAATAGAATAAAAAAAGTATTTTTCGTAGTATTTGTAGCAATATTTTTTACCTCATGTGCTACAAAAAATGTGAAAGTGGAAAATGCAGATTATAAAAAAAGAGTTTATGAGGGTGTCTCAAAAGATGCAATTTTAGAAGCAGCAAAGAAGATTTTTATCTTTGCAGGAGATAGAAAGTTTTTGATTGATTCATATAGAAGCTCAATGACTGCAATAAAAGTAAAAGTAAACGCATATCCAATGTATGCATACACTTCAAAAGATATATGGACACTAAGTGTAGAGCAAAAAGATAATAGAAGTAAGACAAAACTTGAAATAAAAAGAATAATTGATTTTGATGAAAAAAACCCTGCATATTTCAAAAAAGATTTATATGATTTTTTCTATTCTAGACTCGATTACTTGCTTGGAATTAAAACCAAATGGTATACTTGTGAAGAGTATAGTACTATTTTTAATCACAATCAAACATTATGTGATGTGGATTTACAAAAGGTTGTTACTCCAAATAAAGATGATATAGTAGAAGATATTTACATAACTGAAAGAAAAGACAGATACTTAGATAAAAGTGTTGAAAATAAAGAAGATTTATTAGCTGATGATATAGTTCTTACACTTGAGGATGAACCAAAAGATGATATATTAAATCAAGTAGAAGAAGAGGCAAATGAAGAGAGTGAGTTAATTGATACATTAGATAAAGAGATAAACGCTTTAGACAAAAAAGTAAATGATAATATAGATGAGACTTTAGACAAGATAAAGACTCTTGAAGAGTAAGGAGTGACATTATGAAAGCTTTTTTTAGTTTTATGATTATTTCTACATCACTTTTTGCTTTGACTTTTGAAGATGCAGCTAAAAGTTTAAAAGATAAAGAGTATTCAAAAGCACAACAACAACTAATGCAATTAGCACTTCAAGAGGATAGTAAAGCCCAATATAATTTAGGACTTATGAATTATAAAGGTTTAGGTGTACCTACAGATATGGAACTTGCAGTTTTTTGGTATAAGCAAGCTGCACAAAATGGCAGCTTACAAGCTATGAATAACTTAGGACATATGTATCATCTAGGGCAGGGTGTAAATAAAGACATACAAAAAGCAAAAGAACTTTATGAGTCTTCTGCAAAGCAAGGCTATGCACTTGCACAACTAAATCTAGCAATGCTTTATGAAAAATCATTAAAAAAAGAGAATCTAAAAAAAGCTTATGAGTGGTATAAAAAGGCTGCTAAAAAAGGTGTGATAATGGCCCAGAACAATTTAGGTTCTATGTATTATTATGGAAAGGGAGTAGAAAAGTCTAAAGAAAAAGCTCTTTTTTGGTATGAACAAGCACTTAAAGGAAATAATCCATTAGCACAGTATAACTTAGGTATGATGTACCTAATAGGTGATACAGTAGTAAAAGATATTGATAAAGCTGTTAAGCTTCTAACTCTTTCAGCAAACCAAGGCAATACAAACTCTCAACTAAAAGTTGCAGATATATATAGAGTAGCAAATGATGTAACAGCTGATTATGAAAAATCATATAAATACTATATGATGGCTGCTAAAAAAGGCAAAAATAAAGCTATGTACTATGTAGGGTATTATTTGTTTGAAGGAAAAGGAGTAGAACAAAATATCGAAGAGGCAAAGTACTGGCTAAAAAGAGCAAGTGCAAATGGTCATAAAAGATCTGCTAACTTCTTAAAATTAAATAATTTAGAATAAAATCAAATATTTAAGATATTTAAAATGGATTATGTAATATAATTCCTCTCTTAAAATCGACCCTATCGTCTAGTGGCCAAGGACGTTGGGATTTCCTCCCAAAAACGTATGTTCGAATCATACTGGGGTCGCCAACGATTTAAAGGGCTTTTATAAGCTTTTTAAAGTTCCGCTCATATAATCTTCAATATGCTCATTGAATATAGTCTTTAAAGTAGGGAAGTATATGAGTATTATAAGATTAAAGATCACTCACTTTTTCTACCCACTTTTTACAAATTTCTGTATTTATTTATACTCCGGTTCTTCTATCTCTTTTACATCAGGATTTAATTCATCGATAATAGTAGGTTCTTCCCCAACATCTTTTTCGATAATCCAAGGTTCTCTAACACTTAGAGATTCATTACCAGATCTAGCTGGTGTCTCTTCTAGACTTAGACTCTTTAAAAGTCCTATTATCATCAAAATAATTACAAATGAAAAAGGTAAAGCAGCTGTAATAACAGCAGCTTGTAGGGTTTGTAACCCACCTGCTACTATAAGTACACCTGTAAGTAATGTAAGGATTATACCCCAAAGTATTCTATGACTTGATGGTGGTGTTGTTGAACCTGCTGCTAGTATTGTTGTGATTACAAGTGTACCTGCATTTGCTGATGTGATTAGATAGGTTGCAATTAGTACTATCATAATAAATGACATAATTTCACCAAGCGTACCAAGACTTAAGTTTTCTAGCATTACAAACAGTGCACTTGATACATCTTGATTTACAGCTGTTACAATATCTTTTTGTAAAAACAACTCCTCATATAAAGCAGTTCCTCCAAAAAGCCCAATCCATACAATTGTAATAAGTGTAGGTGTTAAAAGTACACCTGCAACAAACTCACCAAAGGTTCTACCCCTTGAAATTCTAGCAATAAACATCCCAACAAATGGCGACCAAGCTATCCACCAACCCCAAAAGAAAACAGTCCATACAGCTTGCCAGTCACTACTATGGGTTACATTTGTATGAAAAGTAAGTCTTAAAATATTTTGTATATAGTGTCCTGTAGACTCAATAGTAATACCAATTAGGTACTGTGTAGGACCAAAAAGAAGTAAAAAGGTTAAAGCAACTATACTAAGCCAGAAGTTACTCTCAGATAGAAACTTTACACCTTTGCTTACACCTGAAACTACAGAGGCAACAGCAATAAGCATGATAATAACCATAACAGTTAGTTGTAAAGTAAGTGATGTTTCTATACCTAAAACCTCTTTTAATCCTGCATTCATTTGCTCTACACCTAATCCAAGTGTTGTAGCAATACCAAAAACAGTACCAAATACTGCTAAAACATCAATAATATCACCAAAGATAGAGTCAACTTTTCTTCCAAAAATAGGATAAAGTGCAGAACGAATAGTTAAAGGATAATCATGTCTAAATGAAAAATAAGCCATTGTAATAGCAATAAATGAAAATATCGCCCATCCATTTAAACCCCAGTGAAAATAACTCAAACTCATCCCAGTAATTGCAGCTTCAGGTGTCATAGTGGTACCTGTAAATGGATTGTCTTGAAATTGCATTATAGGTTGAGCTACAGACCAGAAAAGAATACCTACACCAGTTCCTGCAGCAAAAAGCATAGATACCCAAGAGAAGAAAGTAAATTCAGGCTGTTCTAAATCCCCACCAAGTCTTATATTTCTATATCTTCCCATTCCAAGCCAAATCATAAAGAAGAGTAAAAAAGCTACTAAAAGTATATAATACCATTCTAAAAAGGGGTTTAGGTAGGTTCTTGTTTTTTCTAAATATATGGAACTTTTATTTGGATAATATGCAGTTAACAAAACTGATATTATTATTATAAACATTGATATAATCGACATTTTTCGATTCATACCTTTAAAAAAACCAACATTAGCTATTTTCATTTAGACCCCTTATTTAAAAGATAATTAAATAATGTCTAAACTTTAACAAACTAATCTTAAAACTGAGTTATACTTAATAGTGCCCATAGCATAGAAGTTTTAAAGCTTTAATTAGAAATTTTTAGATAAAATCTTTAAAAACATAAAAATGGATAATGGATGATTGTTAATATTACACTTGCAGATGATAAAACATATGATATTACTATTGATAGATTAAAAGATATATATTTTGATACAAAAGTTGTTGTTGTAACTAACCCAACAGTTAGTGGGTTTCACTTAGAATATCTAAAAGAGAAATTAAGTGCAAAACAGTTTAGTGTAGTTACTATTCCAGATGGGGAAGAGTATAAAAATATGGAGACTATTGAGATGATTTTAGAGCACTGTTTTGAAAACAGACTTGATAGAAAATCTTTACTTATCGCTTTTGGTGGTGGTGTTATAGGCGATATGACAGGCTTTGCAGCTTCAATATACCAAAGAGGTATTGACTTTATTCAAATACCAACTACTTTATTATCACAAGTTGATGCAAGTGTTGGAGGAAAAACAGGAATAAATAATAAATTTGGTAAAAACCTTATTGGGGCATTTCACCAGCCAAAAGCTGTTTATATAGATCCATATATGTTAAATACTCTTCCAAAAAGAGAGTTCGCTGCAGGTGTAGCAGAGATAGTTAAGATGGCAGTTACATTCAATAAAGAGTTTTTTGAGTGGCTAGAACAAAATGATTTAACTGATGAAGAAAATATAAAAAAAGCTATTGCAAAATCAGTACAAACAAAAGCTGATGTTGTATCAAAAGATGAAAAAGAGCATGGTATTAGAGCTGCACTAAACTATGGACATACATTTGGACATGTGATTGAGAATGAAACTAAATACTCTAAATATTTACATGGAGAAGCAGTTGGAATAGGTATAGTTATGGCAAATACTTTAGCAGTAAAACTTAATCTTATGAGTGAAAATGAGGCATTAAGAGTTAAAAGCTTATTAGAAAAATATGATATTCCAACATCTTATGAGATTAAGGATGTTGAGGACTTTTATGAGCATTTTTTCTTGGATAAAAAATCATTAGACAATAAAATCAAGTTCATTTTACCAAAAGGTTTAGGTGACTGTTTGATAACTGATGAAGTAAAAAAAGATGATGTTATAGAAATATTAAAGGGCTTTTAATTGATACAGAAAATTTTTCTAACTATATCTTTATTGTTTGTTAGTACCTTAGCCTTTGCACAAGAGAGTGTACCTCCTCATGAAAGAGTTATTGAAAAGATAAAACCTGAAGATAAAGCTTTAGTTGATGAGATTGAACAAAAAATAATAAAAGAGAAATATGACCAAGCTCAAAAAGAGTTAGAGGCACAAAAGGCAAGAGAGTTAGCTGAGAAGCAATCAAGAGATATAGATATGCAAAATCTTGCTAAAATAAATCAAATAAAAGATAAGATTAGAAAAATAGAGTTAGAGTTAAAAGATAATATTTTATTGAAAAGATATTCAAACTATATTTCATATACAAAAATATCAACAGAATTAGCAAATCTAAAAATAGAGCTTAAAAAGAAGAAAAAACACAATGATGAAGAGAAACTTTTTAGACTTCACAATAAAATAAAAGTAAAAGAGAATGAACTAGAACTAATAAAAGAGTATAAAGGCTCTCCAATAGGTGGACTTATAAATCCACCAGAGATAGAAGAGTATGAAGAGATATCTAATCCATTTGGTATTATAAATGCACTTTCTCATATCAAAAAACTTGAAGACAATAAAAAGCAATTTCAAGAGTTAGAAAGTAATTTAAGAAGTCTAGTAGATAAACTTGATAAAGAGTTAATTCTATTTTTAGATTTATTTAACCTTGTTGAAAATAGTGAATATAAAGATAAAATCACTTTTTTAGATAAACAGAAAAAAGATTTTAATATGGTTTTAGAGATTGTATCTACTACAGAAGTAGTTTATACAAGAAAGATAGAACAGATAATATTAGAAATCAAAGATCAAATTTCAGATCAAGTACAGAAAATATTGATTATTTTCTCAATCATTTTAGTTCTTTCATTTTTATCATTTTTAGTTAAATTGACATTAAAAAAGTATTTTTCACAAAATGAAAGCTACTATATGACAAATAAAGTGATTAATTTCACTTTAGTATTTCTAATTATTATGGTTATTTTATTTTCATACATAGACAATGTTTCATATTTAGTAACTATTTTAGGTTTTGCTTCAGCTGGTATTGCTATTGCTCTAAAAGATTGGTTTATGTCAATTTTTGGATGGATGGTAATAGTTACATCAGGTTCAATTCAAGTTGGTGATAGAATAAAAGTTACAAGAAATGGTTTAGAAGCTGTAGGTGATGTTTTAGATATTTCCCTATTTAAAATAACTATTAGAGAAGATATTACATATACATCATATACAGTTAACAGAAGAACAGGTAGAATCTTTTTTATCCCAAATAACTACATATTTTCTGAGATGTTAGCAAACTATACACATTCAGGACTAAGGACAGTTTGGGATGGGATTGATGTTACTATTACTTTTGATTCAAATCACAAAAAAGCTCAAAAAATTATGAAAGATATCTTAAAACACTATTCAAAAGGTTATACAGATATTACAAGAAAACAGCTTTCAAAAATGAGAAGTAAGTATCAGCTAAGAGCTACAGGTGTAGAACCAAGAGTATTTACTTTTGTTGAGGACTATGGTATGGTTATTTCAGGATGGTATTTGACAAACTCTTATGCTGCACTACAGTTAAGAAGTACAATGTCACCTGAAATAGTTAATGCATTTATGAAAGAAGATGATATTCATATCGCATTCCCAACTCAACAAATCAATGTTAATAAAACTGATAATGCTTATGGAGTTTCTGTAAAACAAAGACATAAGCCAAGAGATTTAGAAGACGAAATTATAAGTAGATAAGATAAGAGATTAAGAGGAATATTTTAGAATGAATTTTTCAGAAGATAAACCAAAAGTATTTTTTAAAACTTTTGGTTGTAGAACAAATGTTTTTGATACTCAAGTTATGATGAGTAATCTAAAAGATTTTGAAATTACAAAAGATGAAAAACAAGCAGATGTAGTTATTATTAACTCATGTACTGTTACAAATGGAGCTGATTCTACAGCTAGAGGTTATATAAACGGTTTAAAAAAGTTACCAAAGGATCCAAGAGTTATCTTCACAGGTTGTGGAGTTTGGACAAAAGGGGAGTCATTATATGAAGACAATAAAATCGATTCACTTTTTGGACATAGTGAAAAAGAGAATATAAATGAACTTCTAAAAAAAGATGAAAGATTTTTCCAAGCAGGTGATTTAGAACATATTGATGATACTATTGTTGAAGAGTTTGTAGGAAAAAGTAGGGCTTTTATAAAGATTCAAGAGGGTTGTGATTTTAGATGTAGTTACTGTATTATACCTTATGTAAGAGGTGATGCAAGAAGTTATAAAGAAGATAAGATTTTAGAGCAAGTAACTACTTTAGCAGCGAATGGTTTTGGTGAATTTATTTTAACAGGTACAAATGTTGGAAGTTATGGTAAAAAACAACATACCTCATTGGCAAAACTTCTTAAAAAGATGTCACAGATAAAAGGTGTTAGAAGAATTAGAATGGGAAGTATTGAACCTATTCAAATTGATGATGAGTTTAAAGAGATAATAAATGAACCATTTATGGCAAAACATCTTCATATTGCACTTCAGCACACATCAAAAGATATGTTAAAGATAATGAATAGAAGAAATAAAGTATTATCTGATTTAGAGCTATTTGAGTTTTTAAAAGATAATGGATATGCTTTAGGGACTGATTTTATAGTTGGGCATCCAGGGGAGACGAATGAGATATGGAAAGAGGCTATGGAAAACTTACAAAAATTTCCTTTAACTCATGTTCATGCATTTACATATTCAAAAAGAGATGGAACACCAAGTGCAACAATGAAACCTGAGGTTAGAGGTGATATAGCTAAATTACGATATAACGAATTGACAGAGATTATAAATAAGAAAAATCTTGATTTTAGAAAAGAGAACAATCAAACTTTAGAGGTTTTAATAGAACAGCAAAAAAATGGAAAGTATGTTGGGCTTGATCAATTCTTTAATCAAATAGAGGTAGATTCACCAGTTGATATTACTGGGGATTGGATTTTTATAGATGACTATGAAGCAAAGGCTGATAAAAATGTCGCAAAATTCACATGATAACGATAATAAAAAAGCAATAGACAAAAACTTAAAACTGATGATAATGTCTGCAACAGTACTTCTTGTACTGTTTGTTTACACACTATACAAAAGTAACTCACATATACACAACAGTTCTTACTATCTTGGTATAGGATTCCTTTTTTTACTTTTAATTTTTGCATTTGTATTAAAGGCAAATGAATCAAAAATAAAAGCCTATTTTGATAAAAAAAGAGGTGTTAAGAATCAAAGCAATGCTTTTGATGAAGAGTTAGTAAAATCAAGAGCAAAAGCTTCAACTGAATTTAATAGCAATATAGAGGCAGTTACTTCAAATGTAACATTTAAAAATGTTGCAGGAATTAGTGAGATAAAAGAAGAGTTAGAAGAGGTAGTAGACTTTTTAAATAAACCAAAAAAGTTTTTAGAGCATGGAGTTAAACTTCCAAAAGGTGTTCTTTTAGTAGGCCCTCCTGGAGTTGGTAAAACACTTATAGCAAGAGCAGTTGCTGGTGAGGCTGATGTACCATTTTTCTATCAAAGTGGTTCAAGCTTTGTTCAGATATATGTTGGAATGGGAGCAAAGAAAGTAAGAGAGTTGTTTGCAAAAGCAAAAGCTAGTGCTCCTGCTATTGTATTTATTGATGAAATTGATGCAGTAGGTAAAAAAAGAAGTGGTAAATCAAATGATGAAAGAGAAGCTACATTAAACGAGCTATTAACACAAATGGATGGTTTTGAGGGCGATAGTGGTGTAATAGTAATAGCTGCTACTAATAAAATAGAGGTTTTAGATGATGCACTTTTAAGAGCTGGTAGGTTTGATAGAAGGGTTCATGTATCTTTACCAAATATAAATGATAGAAAACATATATTAGAGCTTTACTTAAAAGAGAAAAACCATGAAGTTGATATTGATAAGTTATCAAATGATACATCAGGATTTAGTTCAGCCACGCTATCTACTTTAATAAATGAAGCACTTTTAAATATGATAAAAAGAGAATCTAAAATACTTAGTATGGATGATATAGAAGTAGCAAAAAACAAATTAGAGTTTGGGAAAAAGCAAATTAAGATATTAGATGAGAAACAAAAAGAGATTTTAGCGATTTATCAAGCCTCAAAAGCATATATCGCAAAATCAAAAATTGCACTTTTTGATGAGAGTATTAAAAAACTTGAATCTACATATCCCTCATATCATGAGCTTTGTGAGAATATCAAAAGAGATTTAGCTGGGTTTATAGGTGTTGAAGTTATTAAAAAAGAGAAGTATGCAGTAAATCATAAAGATTTGGAAAATGCTTTTGAAGTAGCAAGAGAGATAGTAGAAAAGTACAAAATGGCAACTTCAGTTGATGACTTAATCACAAATATTAAAAATGATTTAAGAGCAGAATTGTCACATAATGCAACAGAAGTAGAAAGACTAAAGACTATCATGCTACAAAAAGAGGTTATTTTAAAAGATGATATTTAAAAGTTTTTTCTCAGGATTTTGTTTAGAAAACGAAAAAGAGTTATTTAAAGAGTACTTGCTAGAAAATGATTTTACAGTTGCAGGGTTCTCTTATGGAGCGATAAAAGCTTTTGAGGAAGTATACGCTACTAATAAAAGAGTTGATAAGATACAGCTTTTTTCTCCTGCATTTTTTCAAACAAAAGATAAAAAGTTTAAAAGAATGCAACTTATGTTTTTTAAAAAAGATAGTAGTGCTTATTGTGAAAACTTTTTGAAAAATGTGACTCACCCAACAAACAAAGATATATCAAAATATTTTAAAGCTGGTACTTATGAAGAGCTTGAAGAACTTCTATATTATGAGTGGGATAAACACAAGTTAGAATCACTTATTAAAAGGGGAGTTAAAATAGAGGTTTTTTTAGGTAGTGATGATAAAATAATCGATGCACAAAAAGCCTGTGACTTTTTTAAAGATATAGCTACAGTATATTTTATAAAAGAAAAAGGGCATATTTTATAAATACAAATATATTTAAAGGAAAGATATGAGCGAACAAATAGCTAAAATAGGAATTATTACTGCTAGTGATAGGGCTAGTAAAGGTGTATATGAAGATATTAGTGGTAAAGCCATAGAAGATACTATGAATGAGTATTTAACTTCACCTTGGGAACCAGTTTATAGATGTATTGAAGATGATCAAGAGACTATTGAAAATACATTAAAAGAGTTAGTTGACGAACAAAACTGTTGTTTAGTGGTAACTACAGGTGGGACAGGCCCAGCTGCTAGAGATGTAACTCCAGAGGCTACAGAGGCTGTATGTGATAGAATGATGCCAGGATTTGGTGAACTTATGAGAGCAGAGTCATTGAAGTTTGTACCTACAGCAATTTTATCAAGACAAACAGCTGGACTTAGAGGTAGTTCTCTTATCGTAAACCTTCCAGGTAAGCCTAAATCAATTAGAGAGTGTTTAGATGCAGTTTTCCCTGCTATTCCATATTGTATAGATTTAATGGAAGGACCTTATATGGTTTGTGATGAAAATGTTATCAAACCATTTAGACCAAAGAAAAAATAAAAGACTATATTATATACAAAATGTATATAAAATGTACTAATTATGTATAATAAATGTTATTAAATTTTTTTCTGTTACTATCCGTAATAGCGGGATTTAATTAAGAAATTATACTCCTTTCTTTTTGAGTTATTTAGGCTATAGTAAATAAAATAACTATGGTATTCAAAAAGAAAGGATCACTTTGAAGAAAATACTTATTGCATTAATCTTAGCATTAGCTACATTTTTTTTAGCTAACTTTGCTTTTAACACACAGCATTCAACACTACTTAGTATTATAGTGTTTTTAGTTGCTTTATGGACAAATGAAGCTTTACCTTTAGGAGTAGTTTCATTACTTCCTATATTACTTTTCCCTGCATTTGACATAATGAGTACAAACGCTACTTCTGTTAACTACTCAAAGTCAATAATTTTCTTATTTTTAGGTGGATTTATGATTGCTATTGCAACTCAAAAGACAAATCTACATAAATATGTTTCAAATAAATTACTTACACTTTTTCCAAATACACCAAGAGGGATTTTGTTTTCACTAGCTATTACAGCAGCTTTTTTAAGTTCTCTTATTTCAAACACTACAACAGCACTGTTATTAATTCCAATTGCAATGTTTTTAACAGATGAAGTTAAATTAAAAGTAAGATTAGTATTGTCTATTGCTTATGGTGCTAGTGTTGGTGGTATTGTAACACCTATTGGTACACCTCCAAACCTTATACTACTTGGTTTTATGGATCAGCAAGCCATGGAGGCTATTCCTTTTGTAAAATGGATTTTCTTAACTTCACCTCTTGCTTTAACTATGCTTATAATAATACCATTTATTCTATCTATTGGGGTAAATGATATGAAGTTTGACACAAAGCTAGAAGATAGGGAGCATCTAAATGGTGAAAGAAAAAGACTTCTTTATATCTTAGGTTCATTAGTTGTTTTACTACTTGTAAACTCAAAAATAGAACCATACTATTCAGGACTAGGAATAAATGAAAAAGGTATTCTATTGGCTTATGGTTTATTAATGTTTGTACCAAAGATTGGGTTCTTAACTTGGGAAGATGCCAAAAAAATTCCTTATGAGATTATCTTTTTATTTGGGGCAGGTTTTTCTATTGCAGCCGCATTTTCTTCAACAGGATTGGCAAATGAAATTGCAACATACTTATTAGAGTTAACTAACTTACCAGTTATACTATTGATTTTATTAGTTGCATCACTAATTACATTTACTACTGAGATTACTTCAAATACAGCATTAATCTCAATTGCCTTACCTATTATTTATTCATTAAGTCAGGTTGCAAATATTGATACGACATTGATTCTGTTTGTAGCTACTATCTGTGCTTCTTATGCCTTTATGCTTCCTATTGCAACTCCTCCTAATGCTATTGCTATGAGTAGTGGAGCTGTTAAGGTAAAAGATATGGCTAAATTTGGTATAGTATTTAATATTTTAGGAATACTTTGTATAACAACTATAGCTTTAGTTTATTGGCAGTACTACTTATAAAGAAGATATTATAGCCTTTTGGCTATAATGTCAAAATGCAAAAAATAATAGAAAAATTAGATTTAAATGATTATATAGACTCTTTCAAAGAGTACTTAGCAAGAGAAAAACCTATCATATTAGAAGGTGATATTAACCTTCATTTCAAAATCATAGAAGAGCTTGAAGAGTATGAGTTCAATCCTCCAAAAAAAGTAGAGAATTTAGATAAACCTTTAATCCATATACAAAAACAAGGTATTTTAAAATCTTATGAAATTTATGAATTTATCAAAATTATCAAATATTTTTTATATCTAAAAAGATTTAATTTTGAAGGTAAAGTTGCCCAGTGGCTTGATAAAATTATTATTCCAAATGAGTTAAAAGATATTTGTGAATATTTTGATGAAAAAGCAAATTTAAAAGATGGCGTAGATACGGACTACGATAAAGTGAAAAAGGCTATTTCAAAAAACAAAGAGCATATTAAACAAAACCTATATAAGATAATAAACTCAAATAAGATTAGAACATATTTAGTTGATTCACAAGTTCACTTTGTAAATGGCGAAGAGTGTATTTTAGTAAGGGGTGGTTTTAACCATGTTTTAAAAGCACAAGTAATAAATAGATCAAACTCAGGTTTTTTCTATGTGATACCTCATAGTGTCACAGAACTTAAGCAAAAACAGAATGATCTAAAAAATAAACAAGAAGAGATACTTTTAAAAATATGTAGACAAATAAGTTCACTTTTTGAGAAGAAGCTGCCTTTTTTAAAGTTTATAAATAAAGAGTTTGATAGATTTGATCACTATCAAGCAAGATTAAACTTTGCTAAGCTTGGAGATAAAAATTTTATTCTTCCATCAAAGAAGAAACAGAATAAGTTAGTAGATTTTTATCATCCTGCACTACACGATGCAAAGCCTATATCAGTTGATTTTACTAAATCTGTAATTATGATTACAGGGGTGAATGCAGGTGGTAAAACTATGATGTTAAAATCAATACTATCAGCTGTGCTTTTATCAAAATATTTACTTCCTTATAAAGCTTCAAAAAATAGTGTTATAGGAAGTTATAAATCTATAAAAGCTGTTTTAGATGATCCTCAAAGTGTTAAAAATGACATCTCTACATTTGCAGGTAGAATGGTTGAGTTCTCTAAGCTATTTGGTGCAAGAAACTCAATAGTAGGTGTTGATGAAATTGAATTAGGGACTGATTCTGATGAAGCAGCAAGTCTTTTTAAAGTAATAATTGAAGATTTGATTAAAAAAGATATTAAGATTATTATTACAACTCACCACAAAAGATTAGCAGCATTAATGGCTTCAAATGAAAATGTTGAGTTAATAGCTGCATTATATGATGAAGAGAACCAAAAGCCAACTTATGAATTTCTACAAGGAACTATAGGTAAATCATACGCATTTGAAACGGCTTTTAGATATGGGATTCCTCAAAATGTAATTAAAAAAGCAAAAGAGGTTTATGGTGAAGATAAAGACAGATTAAATGAACTTATTGAAAGAAGTAGTGAACTTGAAAGAGAATATAAGCAAAAAATACAGAGTCTTAATGAAGAGATAAACAACTATGAAAAACTTAATAAAATACTAAAAGAAGAAAAAGAGAGCTTGGATGATAGAATCTATTCTGAAAAATCAAAACTTCATAAAGAGTATACAGATGCAAGAAATGAAGCAAAAAAAGCTATAAAGGCTAAGATGTCAAAAGAGGGGCATAGGCATTTAAACATCTCTCATAAAAAAGCAAGTGAAATTAAAACACAAAAAGTTGTAGAACCTGAGGATTTAAAAGTAGGGGATAGAGTAAAATATAGAAGTACAAAAGGTACAATTTTATCTATAAGAGGCAATAAAGCATTTATTGAAAATGATATGGGAATGAAAGTTCAAGTTAAACTTGCTGATTTAAGAAGAAGTGGAAATGAAGTAAAACCAAAACCTATACCTAAAAAAGCTACAATAAATATACAAAAGCCACAATCAGGTCATGTGAAGCTTGACTTGCATGGACAAAGAGCAGATGAGGCTATTGATAATTTAGATAAATTTATTTCTGATTCATTATTGGCTGGATTTGATGAAGTTTTAGTTTACCACGGAATTGGAACAGGAAAACTATCATTTGCAGTAAAACAGTTTTTAGATAAACACCCAAGTGTTAGTAGCTATGAAGATGCACATCCCTCATCAGGAGGTTTTGGAGCAAAAGTTATAAAGTTCTAAAAACTTTTACATTGATACTATTGTAGTACTTTTATCAACTATAATTAGAAAAAATATGGAGATGAAAATTTGAACTACGATAGTACTTTAATAGATGTAATATTTGGTGTATTAATCATCACAGGAATCATTGCAGTACTACCTTATGGTTTTTGGGTAGCACTATTTTCTCAACCAAGAGACTAAAAATTTAGTTTGAGAACTAATTTTTTAGTGACTTGATAAACTCTTCCATTGTTTCATTTGCTTTTTCATTTGGAGCTTCAAGAAAGTTGATTACAAAACTATTCTTCAATTCACATACTCCTATACTTCTAGGTCTTACTGCTAAAACCTCAGGAGTTGGCAACTCTTTCCCAAAACAAAACACTATATTTTTTGCAGCTTTAATATCTGGATTTATTTCACCATCTTTTAGTGAGTTTGTATGTTCATACTGATTAAAAGTAGCTATATATGATATCACAGGGTGATTGTCGATCTTTTTTCTTAATGTATGAATTATTTCATCAATATTACTAAACTCTAATTCATCTTTTTTATACTCAATTTCAAATATATGATATTTCTCTTTAAAAATTTTTTGTTTCACTTTTTCCCTTTTCTTATTTTAATGATGTAAATGATTTAAATGCACAATGAATTCTTTCATCTAAATCACTTGTATCTTCTTTCATATAATCTGTTTGGATTTTATATATAAGGTTTCCATCCAACTTAAACTCTAATACAATATATCCTGCATAAAGTTTACAGTTATCTCCTTTTTTTCTACTATCTTTTTTGTCATTTTCATATATATAAAAACTAATATCCATATTTTTGGTATCATTTTTTATCATATCTTGTTTTGTATAGGTTTTAGCTATCTTATTAATTCTAGCTTTAATATCTTCATCTGATACTTTACCTTTTATATTACTATCCATAAATTTTGAATAGTCAATATAACCATCAACTTTATAGTTGCCACTTTCTAAAACCTCAATTGCTATTTTTGTGGGTTGTTCAGTATTTATATTTTCAAAAGTTGTAGTTTTTTCCTGACAAGCAATTCTTTTAGATTTAAAAGATGAAGACTTATCTATTTGTGAGAAAACTCCATAAAATATAAAAAATAGAAGAAAAATTAATATACCATAAAATATATATCTCATAAGTAATCCTTATATAAATATTTATAAAATGATAACTTAAAATTATTAAAAGTATCTTTATAAATATATAAGTTTTACTTATGCATAAGGTGATTATTTAGTACTTGAAAGGTCAATTTCGATACTTAGTGTATCTTCATTATTTTCAAGTATGTTTACACTATCTTCTATTTTTATCTGTTTATTCTCTACTTTATTATTGTTTACCAAGTACTCTTTTATACTCTTTACTCTACTTTTTGCTACTTGTTGTAAATCTTCTTCTTTGATATTTTGTTTGCTTATTACTATCTTTTCTAATTTCGTTATGTAAGATTTATAGTCAAGCTTTTTGTCTTTTGTAAACTCTTTTTTTATTTTTAAATCTTTATGATATTTTAAATACTCTTTTTCCAACACTTCCATATATCTTTTTTCAAACTCTTTTATTTGTTTGTTTGGAATCTTTTCATCTATAATATTATTGAAGCTTTTAAGTTTTAAGGCTTTTAAATCTTCAACTTTATGATATGTAGGAGTAAGTTTTAAAGCTAGATTTGGTCTTTTTTTTAGGATTTTTGTGATTTTATCTAAAGTCTCTTTTTGAATAGGAGATATGATCTTTTGTCCATAATCAAAGTTTACAGATTTTATCTCATCTTCATCAAATCCAAACATTGCACCAAGTAATGAAAAAGGTGCAGTTATAGCTTTCATTATTAGGTTTGTAAAGGCTTTCCATACGATATGCCCAACTGAAAACTCTGGATTATCCAAGTCACCTGAGATAGGTAAATCTAAATCAATAACACCGTTTGTATCCTCAAGTAAGGCAATAGCTAAATCAAGTGGTAATGATACAGCATCATCACTTTTTACTTGTTCTCCTAACTCTATTTCTTTTATTATTACTTTGTTTTTTGCATCTAGGTTTGACTTTTCAATATTATATTTTAAATCTAAAAATAGTTTTCCATCATCTATTTCTCTACCTACAAACTTAGAACTATAAGGGGTAAAATCTTTTAATGAAATATTTTTAAATATCATTTTTACATCAGTTAAGATTTTTATATCATTTGGATTTACTAAACCTGTGATTTTTGAAACACCATATTTGTTTACAACTCCATTTACCTCAAGTTTTGTTTGACTTGCTTTTGTAGTGTCAAGTTGTGATACTTTTCCATTTAGTTTTGTAATAGCTGTATTAAACTGTACAGGCAGGCTTTCATCAGAGAACTTTAACGTTGCATTATTTATTTGAATTGGGCCTAAATCCAATTTTGCATTTTGTTTGTTTTCTTTGCTTTGTGAAGATGTTTTTTTAGACTTATTCTTTTCTTCTTTTGACTCTTTTAGTTTTATTTCAATATTTGGATTGCTTAAATTTGTTTTTTTAACATAAATTTTACCATTTTGATTTTGTTTGAAGTTATCTACTTCAATTTTCATTTTTGATGCTTTTAGATACAAACCATCCTTATTCAATGTAAGATTTGGGCTTAAATCAATTTTATCTACTAAAATATTGCTATTTTCTAAATTTAATTTATCTATTTTTATTTTGTTGTTAAATGAGTTAATATCAAGTTTAGACTTTCTATCATTTATATTTGTAGATTCATTATTTAAAGATATAGAATCTATAAAAATATTTTTGTCATAAACTAAACTTTGTAAACCTATCTCAACTTTTTTAGAGTTTATAAAAAGCCTGTTTTTATTATCTTTTAGACTAAAAAAAGGATTTGATATATTTAGACTGTTTAATTTTATATCTTCTTTTACAATTAGATTATTCGCTTTTATAAAGAAATCTTGATTTTGAATGTTTATATTTGAATCATAATCTTTAAACATAAAATTAAAGTTTTCTATATTTGTATTAGTTACTACTATACTCCAAGGCTCTTTCTCTTCTCTCTTTTTTTGCTCTTTAGTATTTGAAGAAGTTGTCTTTATCATATTGTTTAGATTAGTTTGGTTCTGTTTTTTTATGATTTGAACTAATGGATTATTTAAACTTACTGTATCAAGAGATATTTTCTTGCTGTTTAGATCTAGTTTTGTATCATCTATATCTAAAGTCTTGAACTCTACTAAGGTAGTATTATCTTTTCTTATTTCTAAATCATCTATTGATAGGTTGTGATTATGTAAGATTAGATTATCTGAAAACTTATAATCAAGATTTGTACTTAATTTTGCTTTATCATATAGATCAAAGTTTAATATCTCTTTTTTATAGTTTAAAATATCATTTAAAACTAAATCATTTATAGTTAAATTACCATAAATATCAAACGATGGTGAGATTTTAAAAGCTCCTTTTGAAATCACTTTTGCACTATTGTTTATAGTGAAATCTAAATTACTAGAAGCAAGAGAGTTTTTATATGTACCTAAATCATAAAGTTTATAGTTTATGTTGTTTAAACTTACTTTATAGTCTCTTTTGTTTTTAATATCTTTTGTAAAGTTTATAGCTGAATCTTTTAATACTATCTTTCTTACTAAAAACTTTATATCATTACTTTTAGTTGTTTCTTCTTCTTTTTTATTAGTAGGTTTTAAAAGCTTTTCAAAGTTAAAAGTAGAGTCTTGATACTCTTTTATGTTTATATCTACTTTATCTATTATCACCTCTTTTATATTTATATGAGAATTTGAAATAGAGTAAAATAGTGCTAAATCTAGTCTAAGCTCTTCTACTGAAAAGACTTTTTCTCTTTTCTCTCCTATTTGAAAGTTTTTTATGATTACTTCAAAACTAAAAGGATTGAAAAATACTCTTTCTACTTTTGATTTTACTGTTAAATTTTTATTCAAATTCTTTATAAGTTGATCTTCTACTATGTAAGGAATAAGTTTAAATCCTATAGTTATATAAAAAACTAAACTAAAAAAAATTAAATAAAATATTTTGTCAAACCTACTCATGGTGCTTCCTTGTAAACTTGATAAATTTTAATAATAAGTATATTCATTATAGCAAAATAAATTACAAATTTGATACAATTCATATAATATAAAGGAGTTTGATGACTGTATTAGAATTATTTCAAAAATTATTAAGATTTAAATCAGTAACCCCTGACGATGATGGAGCATTTGATTTTATAGAAGAGTATTTAGGTGATAGCTGGAAATGTATAAGTGTTGATATGGAGGGTGTAAAAAATAGATTTTATTATAAAAAATTCAACGACAACCCACAACATTTATGTTTCGCAGGACATATAGACGTAGTACCTCCAGGTGAGGGTTGGGATGTTGATCCTTTTGCTGCTGATGTTATAGATGGAGTTATTACTGCACGTGGAACACAAGATATGAAAAGTGGAGATGCAGCATTTTTATATGCTTGTAAACATGCTCAAAACTTTGATGGAACACTTAGTATTCTTATGACTTCTGATGAAGAGGGTGAGGGAACTTATGGAACTATTAAGATGCTTGAGCATTTAAAGCAAATAGATATGATTCCTCAGTATGCAGTTGTGGCAGAGCCTACTTGTGAAGAAAAGTTTGGAGATGCGATAAAAGTAGGTAGACGTGGAAGTATCAACGGGTATATTACTATCAAAGGAAAGCAAGGTCATGCTGCATACCCTGAAAAATGTATAAATCCAGTACATAATTTTGCAGAAGTTCTTCCAAAAATAGCAGGACATAACTTAGATGATGGTGATGAGTACTTTGCACCAAGTAAAATGGTGATAACTGATATAAGAGGTGGTACACAAGTTACAAATGTAACACCAGATAACTTAAAACTGATGTTTAACGTAAGAAACTCAACAAACACTACAAAACAGAAAGTAGAAGAGTTTATTCACAAAAATTTAGAAGATTTTGAGTACGACTTTTACACTACACAAAGATCTTTTCCATTTGTAACAAACAAAGAATCAAAAGTAGTAAAAGCCATGGAAAACTCAATCAAAGAAATCACAGGAGTTACTACAAAACATAGTACAGCAGGTGGTACAAGTGATGCTAGATACTTCGGAAGTTTTGGAATAGAAGCTATTGAGTTTGGAGTAATCAACGACACAATCCATAGTGTAGGTGAAAGAACAACAGTAAAAGAAGTAGAAAACTTAACAGCTGTTTATGTGGATTTGATTAAGAAATTTTAAGCATAAATAATTTGTTCTTTACAAAACGTATAAATTATAGTAATATTCATTACAGTAACATATATTACTATAAAGAGTTGGAATGAAATTTTATAATAGAGAAAAAGAATTACAAAATTTAAGAGATATCCAATCCTCTTCTTTAAATTCTTCAAAAATGACTATAATAATTGGAAGAAGAAGGATTGGTAAAACTAAACTTATAAAAGAAGCCTATAAAGATAAAGTTTATTTTTTTGTTTCTAAAAAGAGTGAGGCTTTACTTTGTGCTGAGTTTGTAGATATTATAGAAAATACTTTAAGAGTAAAGGTTTTTGGAGAATTTTCATCTTTTAAAAACCTTTTTGAATATCTTATGAACTTATCAATTACAACTGCATTTACACTAGTGATAGACGAGTTTCAGGAGTTTTTACAGATAAATAGTTCTATTTACAGTGATATGCAAAATATATGGGACGAATACAAAGATAAATCAAAAATGAATTTAGTGTTAAGTGGTTCTGTATATTCATTGATGAAAAAAATATTTGAAGATAAAAAAGAACCATTATTTGGTAGAGCAAATAATAAAATTCATCTAAAAAGTTTTACAGTAGATACTTTAAAAGAAATTTTAAAAGAAAACTATCCATCATATAAAAACAAAGATTTATTGTCATTTTATATATTCACAGGCGGCGTTGCTAAGTATGTGGAAATTTTTGTAGAAAAAAAAGCTTTTACTTTCGAAAAACAATTAGATGTTATTTTTAGTGATTTTTCACTTTTTTTAGAAGAGGGTAAAAATTTATTAGTAGAAGAGTTTGGTAAAGAGTATACTACATATTTTTCTATACTCTCTCTTATTGCTAGTTCAAAGACTTCAAGAAGTGAAATAGAAAGTATCCTAAAGCGAAATATAGGTGGATATTTAGATAAACTTGAAAATGATTATACTATGATAAGAAAAGTTAAACCAATTTTCTCAAAAGAAGGAAGTAGAACAGTAAAATATGAAATAATTGATAATTATTTTAACTTTTGGTTTAGGTTTATCTATAAATATAAAAGTGCTATAGAAATAGAAAATTATGATTTTGTAAAATCTATAGTAAAAAGAGATTTTTCAGTATATAGTGGGAAGTTTTTAGAAAAATACTTTTTAGAAAAATTAAAACTTAAAAAGAGATACTCTCAAATAGGCACATATTGGGAAAAATCAAATTTAAATGAAATAGATATTGTAGCTGTAAATGAACTTGACAAAAATGTTTTAATTGGTGAAGTGAAAATAAATCCAAAAAAGATAGATATAAAAGTATTAAAAGAAAAGTCAAAAAAGTTAGAAAAAAATTTGAAAAACTATGATATTGAATTTGTTGGATACAGTTTGGAAGATATGTAATATATTATGGGGTTTGTTATGAACAAAAAAACACTACTTCTTCTCTTTTTTATATCCACAGCATTATTTGCTAATAGCAAAGTTGGATTTAGTACTTTTGATGTTTATTCAAAGCATAGAAACTCTAATATAAAAAGTATGGTTTTTTATCCAAGTGTTGATAATGAAGAGTTTATTTTAGGGCAACACAAACTTTTTGTATCTCAAAGTGTTGCTTTAAATGGGGCTTTAAAAAATGGTAAGTATCCTTTGATTTTTTTATCTCATGGAGGTCTTAGAAGTGCTTCTAATCAGATAGATTGGTTAGCAAAAGCTTTAGTGCAAAAAGGTTTTATAGTTTTGCTTACAAGAAGTAAACTTGATAAGAAAACTGCTTTTTATGAGCCTTGGCTTAGAGCAAATGATATATTTATATCTTTTGAAAAGTTAAAAGAGAATGAAAAGTTTAAAGATAGTATTGATTATGAAAATATCAATTCAGTAGGTTTTTTACTTGGGGCTACTAGTTTGGCTTTATCTTCATCTTCAAAGTTAAATTATGTAGAGTATAAAAACCAATGTTTAAATACTCAAAGTTTAGATTGTACTTGGTATAAAGAAAATGGTATAGATTTAGAGGTTTTTGATAAAAGTTTTATAAAAGATATAAAAGTGTCATTACCAAGCAAAAAAGCAATTTTATTTGACATGGAATACTCAAATATGTTTGATAAAAATGGCTTAGAAAATAGCATAATAGGTTTTTCATTTATAAATTTATCAAATCAAAAGGTATTAGACAATAGTCACTTTAAAGATAGTTTTACATACGAAAAAATAGAAGACTCAAATGTTTTTAGTTCATTTTCTTTATGTACTAAAAAAGGTAAGATGATATTAAAAGGTATAAAAGAAAAGCCAAATCTTTGTTATGAAGACAAAGTTAGCAAAGAGCAGATTCATAAAAAGATAATAGATAAAATACTAAATTACCTAAATTATTAATAAAGGTTTAACATGAAAACTATAGGGTTACTTGGTGGGATGAGTTGGGAAAGTACAGCTTTGTATTATAAACAAATAAACGAAGAGATAAAAAAACAGCTTGGTGGTTTACATAGTGCTAAAGTAGTCATCTATAGTGTGGATTTTGATGAGATAGAAAAGCTACAACACAAAGGCAACTGGGATGAAACAGCAAATATATTAACTAAGGCTTCCCAAAACATTCAAAATGCAGGTGCTGATTTTTTAGTAATCTGTACAAATACAATGCACAAGGTTGCCTCTACAATACAGGATAACCTATCTATTCCTATCTTGCATATAGCCAATGCAACTGGTAAAAAACTTCAAGAAGAAGGTATTAAGAAAGTAGGGCTTTTAGGTACAGCTTTTACTATGGAGCAGGATTTTTATAAAGACACAATACAAGCAAACTTTGATATTGAAGTTATTGTACCAACGAAAGAAGAGATAAAAGTTGTTCATAAAATCATATATGAAGAGTTATGTTTAGGAAAAATAAAAGAAGACTCAAAGGTGCAGTATTTAAATATAATTGACTCTTTAAAAACAAAAGGTGTCCAAGGGGTTATACTAGGTTGTACTGAAATAGGAATGCTAGTATCACAAAAAGATACAGATATAAAACTATTTGATACTACAAATATTCATGCACTAGAAGCTGTAAATGAGGCTTTAAAGAAAGACTGATATGCAATATTTAGAAAAATTAAAAGATATAGAAGCAGAATTTTTAGAGCAGTATCCAAAAGGTTTTAGGGATGAACACTTTTTTCCTACTATGAAAAAGTTTAAACCTGAAAAGCTTGAAGAATTTGCAAAAGAAGCACTTAAAAAAGAAAACTTTTCAAACCCAAATCTAGTAGTAGAAAACTTTTATAAAGTTATCCAAAAATCAGTTATGGTGTCACTTTTTGATAAATTAAAACTAAAAGATGCATTAGCTACTTTAAACTCATATGAAAAAGATATGTTAAGTATTGAAATTTATGAGCTTCTGTACGGAAATAAAAAAGAGGGCTTTGAGGGTTTAGTTGAGTTTTTAAGTGAATTTAAACTTGCTAAATGGACTATAATAAGTGTAGTACCTTATTATTTAAATAGACAAAAAGAGTACTTTATAAAACCAACAACTACAAAAAATATTATTAACTATTTTAAGTTAAGAGATGTTGTTT
Source organism: Arcobacteraceae bacterium (assembly GCA_041694355.1). Lineage (GTDB taxonomy): Bacteria > Campylobacterota > Campylobacteria > Campylobacterales > Arcobacteraceae > Arcobacter_B. The sequence goes on from JASMTK010000128.1 coordinate 52,705, forward strand.
ACAAACCAAAGCCTAGCTTTGAATTTTATAAGAACTATACAAAGCATCTAAGGTTTATCAAAAAAAATGTTGCAAAATCAGTAAGCTTTGATAATGCAGTTTTAACTGGATTTTTAAAAGTAGCTATTGAAATGGATAAAGAGTAAAAAATACTCCTTATCTTAAAAAACTTAACCAAAAATATTCTAATGGATATAAAAAAACTATAGTTATTAGTGCAAGTAAAAGTATGATTTTTAACATATGTCTTTGTTTTATTTGTGATAATGCAAGCCCTACAGCTAAAGGTGGGGCTTGAAATGGAAAAAATACATTTGAAAAAGCTGCTACTTGCATCATAAATACTTCATTTAAACTAAAACCACTTATATCACTAAGCTGTTGGGCAATTGATGTAAAAATAGCTGGGATTGTTGGTTGAGTAATTATAATACCGCTAAAAGAAATAAAAGATGTAAGAGTTATATAGTTTAAAATCTCTAAATCAAAAGGTTCGTATTGATTAACCAAAGAGTTTAGAGTATTTTCTAAAAAGTCATTACTAGCTACAATTGAACCTAAACTAATAATAGCTACTACATATATCAAAGAAGAGAAATTGATACTATTAAAGTCTTTAGCTTTAATGATATTTATTGTAGGAAATGCTAAAAATAATACGCCTACTATAGCTATAATACTTGGCGAGATTTGATGAACAAAATCACTCATCCATAATATAAGCATGATAAAAATAGTAGCTAAAACAATTTTTTCATCTTTTTTAAAGCCTTCTATTTCTTCTTTTTTTAGTTTATTTTTTAGTTCATCTTTAAAGAAATAGTAAACTAAAGCTACAATAATTATATTTTTTATAAACCCAAGAACTAAAAAGTTTGCTATAAAATAGTAAGAAAAAAGTAGTTCATAATCATATATTTCTTTTGTAAGTCCTGCAAGTATCATATTTGGTACATTTGCTGGTAAAACAGTAAATGCAGGTAAAGAAGTACATAAAATAAAAGTCAACATAATTCCTGTAAAACCTTTGTCTTCTTTTTGAAATCCTAAACTAGAAGCTAGTGTAATAGCCAAAGGTATAACTAAAACAATTCTTACTACACTTGAGGGCATAATAAAACTAAATAAAACAGCGAAAATAGATATATAAATCAAAAGCTTTAAGTAAGTAAGATTTTTTACATTTGAAAATAGATTTGTAAATCTTAGAGTTAAATTTGTATTTTTTATAGCAGTAGCAATTAACATACCTGCAAAGACTAACCAAAATGCTCCTGATGAAAAACCTGAAAAAATCACATCTTTACTAGCTAGAGAAAAAGCAAGTGCTGTAAACAAAAAAATCAAAGAACTAAAATATAAGGGTACTAGATTTGAAGCCCAATATATAATAGTTGTAATAATTAAACTAAGTAATATTAAGTCTTTTTGCTCTTCTATAAAGCTAAATAATCCTAGATAAATAAAAATAGGTATAAGAATAAATAAAATAGTTTTAAACATAAAATTCCTTTTGTTTTTAAAGAATATTACTGTTTAAATGAACTTTTGTATTGTAATATTTTGAACATATTCTAAATGTTCTTATATTTTGTAGGTGTTACTCCATGATATTTTTTAAACTCTTTTGTAAAATGTGCTTGATCATAAAAGCCACACTCTAGGGCTAAATGTGACAAACTTTCATAGTTTGTTAAAAGTTTTGTAGCTTTTGAAACTCGTAAAAAGTTTATAAAAGTTTGAGGAGTTAATCCTATAGACTTTGAAAAAACTCTATGAAAATAGTATGGGTTCATATTCATAACTTTTGCCATATCATAAAAGCTTAACTCTTTTAAATCATATTTTTCTTCTTTAAAAAATTTAAATAACTTATCAAACTTTTCATTTTCAATGGTTTTGATTTTTTCTTTATATGTCATGTATTTCTCACAAAATAGGGTGATGAAGTCTATGATGTCATTGTCAAAAACTTTTTCATGTGTTAAAGTATCTCTTATGATATTTTCTAAATAAGTAGCTAAATCATCATCTTTTATGAAATAGTTCTTAAAAGTAAAGTTACTTTTATTACATATGCTTTTTGCAATCTCTTCAAAAAAATCTTTAGGTATAAAACAAGTAAGAAACTGCCATTTATTATCAATATTTAGTGTATTACATGAGTGAACAGTATTTGGTGGAATAAGGCATAACATACCTTTAGTAACTTCAAAATTTTGGTTAGCCATATTAAAATAGTTTTTACCCTCTAAACAAACTCCTATCATATATTTATCATCATGGATATGTTTAGAAAAAGTATGTTTTTTATGAATGTATTTAAATATCAATTTATGTTCTTGAAAAGATAGCTCTTTCATTATTGAGTTTTTAAACATAATTTCTCTTTTTATTTAACTTTAAAATAATATCTAAAAAAGTGGTTTTAGTAAAGAAAAAGTTATCTTAAAGTTAATGAACAATTAATCAATATTATAGTATAAGCTATAGTTATAATTAGAATTTAAATAAAATATAAAGGAAGAAGATGGATTTACCTAATTGTCCAAAATGTAATAGTGAATATACTTATGAAGATGGAAGTTTACTAATTTGTCCTGAATGTGCTTATGAGTGGTCACCAAGTGATTCTGAGTCTCAAGAGGAAAAAGAGTTTACTGTAAAAGATTCAAATGGAGCAACTTTAAGAAGTGGTGATGATGTTACTGTAATCAAAGATTTAAAGATAAAAGGTAGTTCTTCTGTAGTAAAAGTTGGTACTAAAATTAAAGGAATTAGATTAGTTGAAAGTGCTGATGATCATAATATTGACTGTAAGATTAAAGGTGTTGGAGCTATTAAAATAACACCAAAATTTGTAAAAAAATCTTAATTTAAATATGTAAAGATTACTCTTTACATATTTATTTATGTTATTTAACTTCTATTCCAAACTCTTGTAAAAGTCTTACCCAACTTACTTTGTTTCCTTTTTTATCATAAACAGCTGGTGTTCCTCTTACTCCTAACTCTTGGGCAAGTTCTATTTGTGTATCAAGTTCTTTTTCTAATTTTTGTAGTTTTTTAGGGTCTATATCTCTGTTTTTAAATGCAGGTGTATTTTTTGTAGTATTTAACATAGCATCTATTTTTTCTTTTTTAGTATCTTGACTCATAACATAAAGAGATATATCTCTAGCATTTGCGTGGAAATCTAAAGGGTAGTAAAATACTTTCATACTAACTTTATCTTCGATTTGTTTAAAATATGATTCAAATTTCTTACAATAAGGACATTCAGGGTCAGTAAATAAATAGTACTCGTCATCTCCTGTTCCAAATGTAAATGCTTCTTTACCATCTAGCTTTGATACATCAGCAGGAACTGATAGTTTTTCACCAGTATTAGTTTTGATAGCCTCACCTGCAATTAAAACTTTCGTATCTTTTGTCAAAAATAGTTCTTGACTTTGACCTTGAATTCTACTATCTAGTGCATATAAACTTCCTAAATCATAAGCTTTTTTTACTTGAATATTTGCTTTTTTGATTAAAGTAAGATTTTGTATTTTTGTTAATTTATCTTTTGATATTTCACTAAGTGCATTTGCACTAACACCAAGTGATAAACCAAGTAAACCAACAAGAATTTTCTTTTTCATATTTAACATTTCTCTTCCTATTTTAAAATTTATTGTATCTTACAGTTTTTATGTTTAGTAAAAGTTTACTATTTGTTATTAAAACCAATTTTTTTAGATACTCCTAGTTCACAACAGCTCCCCTCATCTGTTATCTTTCCATGTTCTTGCGCGTAAGTTATACCCCAATCATACATCTCTTTTAGTACAGGTCTTAATCTTTTACCTGCATTAGTTAAAGAGTATACTACTTTTGGGGGAACTTCTGGGAAAACCTCTCTATTTATTATATTTTTTTCTTCTAACTCTTTTAGTTTTACAGTTAAAGTTTTCTGAGTAATTTCAGGAATACTCTCATGTAAATCTTTAAATCTTTTATCATCTTCTAATAAGTGCCAAATAATTGATAGTTTCCATCTATCATTAAAAATATCTAAAGTTACTGCAACTGAACACTTATATTCTTTATTATTTACTATATACATAATTATTTATCCTTTTTCAGTATGTATTATAACATAAAATATATTTATTTCTATTACTTACCTAAAGTAAAGTAAGAGAACTTTAAGTAGATTAGCTTTATAATTTTCAAAATTAAATTAAAGGTTTTAGATGAAAAATGTTTTAATTATCAATGGACATCAAAGATATGACCAAATTGCAGAGGGAAAGTTAACAAAAACTATAATAGATACAACTGAATCATTTTTAAAAGAGAATGGATTTGAAGTTAAGCATAGTGTTGTAGAGAGTGATTATGACGTAAAAAAAGAGCTTGAAAAATTTGACTGGGCAGACTATATAATATTTCAATATCCTGTTTATTGGATGGGTGTTCCTTGGCTTACTAAAAAATACATTGATGAGATGTTCTCAGGTGGAAATGGAACTGTTACTTTTGTAAATGACGGTAGAAGTAGAGATGATAGCACTAAAAAGTACGGTAGTGGCGGACTTATGAATGAGAAAAAATATATGCTTTCATTAACTTATAATTGCCCATCAAGTGAATTTAGTAATAAAAATGGATTTTTTGATGGATTATCACTTGATGAAGCAAATGTTGCAACTCATAAAACTTTTCAATTTTGTGGAGCAAGACCTTTAGAAACATATGCAATACATGATATATTTAAATCAGATTTAGATTTAGATATTGAATTAGATAAATTAAAAAATACATTAAAAAGAAATTTTATATAAGGAATAAACAATGAATAAAGAACAATTTTTAAAGGCAATGGATTTTAGACACGCTTGTAAAGAGTTTGATGATACTAAAAATATCTCTACTGAAGATATGAATTTTATTTTAGAAGTAGCTAGAAAATCTCCTTCTTCTTTCGGTATGGAGGCATGGAAGTTTTTAGTAATTACAAATGAAGAGTTAAAAGCAAAGATTAGACCTGCTTGTTGGAATCAAGTACAAATTACTTCTTGTTCACATTTAGTTGTTGTTTTAGCAGGAATTGAGGGTGTTAAGCCAGAATCAGGAATTCCGGAAAAAAGATTTGCAAGAAGAGAGATGCCTCAAGAAAAATTAGACTTTTATCTAAATCTTTATGCAAACCATTTAAAAGATACATTAGCTACAGATGAAAACATCTATTCGTGGACTGCAAGACAAACATATATTGCTATAGGAAATATGATGACAGCTGCAGCTAGTATTGGTATTGATACTTGTCCTATTGAAGGGTTTGAAAAAGAAAAAGTAGATGAGATTTTAGAATTAGATACTACAAAATACCAAACATCAGTTATTTTACCATTTGGATATAGAAAAAACGAACAATCAACACAGCAAAGATTAGATTTAGATGAAATAGTAGAGTTTATTGACTAATTTCTTATTTTAATTTTAAAATGATACTTTTATAACATCAATTGTGACTATACTTTTCTTATAGCTACTTATAAGGAGGTATAGTTATGAATCTCTCACATAATCAAAGATTGTACTTAGGTAAATTGGTTGAGGAAACTTTAGCAGAGGTTAAAGCTTTTACAACTTCTGAAAATATCAATATATATCAAAATATTGATAATAGTGTATATATTAATAAAGACCAAGAAAAAAATGAGATAAAAGATATATTAGCTATATTAATCAAAAATTCAATATATTGCTGTGAAAAAAATAATATAAAAAAAATCAATATTTATATAAATATATATGAAAAAAATAACTCAAAATATATGATTATAGAAGATAATTGTTCACCAGAAAAAAACATTAATATAGACTTGGTAAATAGCTTTTTCAAATCATTTGAAGTTGATAATATTGGTACAGGATTTATGTACAAAATAGAATTTAATAACCATTGATACTTTTTAAATACTTTTTTTGAGTAGAATAAAATAATAAAAATAAAGGAAAGAATATGACCAGTATATTTATTGATACTTGTAGTGATATAAAGTATAAATCAGTTTTAGTAATAACTGAGTCAGAAGAGTTATCAAGCAAATTTAAAATGATTCAAGAGAAACTATTTTATAAAGTATCTTTTTTTGAGGTTAGTAAGTTTAATCTTATAGCTGATAAGTTAACACTTTTTGATTTAGTAGTATTTGATAGTAGAACAGTTAAAAATATAAGTGATTTTGTTGATGTATTTAAAGACAAATATAATTATGCTTTAAATATCCCTATAATTTTGCTTGAGGATGAATTAAAAACAATAAGTTATTACAAAAGAGCAAATATCTACTCTTTGTTGAAAGCACCAATAGATTTTAATGAATTACTTTTAAATATAGATTTGTGTATGGAGTATCTGTATCAAAATAAAAAAGTTGAATTTGAAAATGGATTCTATTTTGATGTAAGTAGAGATGAACTCTTCTACAATAAAAAACCTGTAAAACTAACAAAAACTGAAAAGTCATTAGTTAAGTTATTAGTAGAAAGAAGAAATCAACTTGTGACTTATGAAACAATACAAAGTATAGTATGGAAAAATAAGAATTTTTCCAAATACTCTTTAAGAAATATAGTAAAACATATAAGAGAAAAAACAGATAATAGTCTTATTAAAAACTCTTCAAATAGAGGATATGTGATAAATACAATATAAAATCAAACTTTAATAATTATCGTGGAAGAATTATTCTAAAAACTACACCATCATCTTTATTCTCAACTTTAATTCTTCCATCTGCATGTTTTTCTACAATATTTTGACAAATATATAGCCCTAAGCCAGTTCCATTTTTTTTATCTTTTGTGGAAAAGTAGGGTGTAAATATCTTTTTTAGAATTTTTTTGTTTATTCCACCTGCATTATCTTTTATTAAAGCAGTTTGATACCCATCTGTTTGCTCAAAACTAATTTCTATTTTTCTATTTAGTATATTTTTTTCTACAAATGCATCTTTTGAGTTATTCAAAATATTTATAAAAACTTGTATCAATTCATTTTTGTGTACGTATATTGTAGATAAATTTTCTTCTTCTATTTGAATATCAATACTTTCAGCCTTAAAAGTATGCTCTAAAATCTTAACTGAGGCCTGTATTAGTTCTAAAACATTTGTTTTAGATTTATTTTTTGTTGGTTCAAAGAAGTTTCTAAAATCATCAATAGTTTTGGACATATATTGTAAATAGTTGTTTATTTCATTTGTTTTATCCTCTAAAAAATCCATATCAAGTCTATTTGTTTTGATTTTCATTTTAACTCTTGTAGCAATACTAGCTATTGCATTTAAAGGCTGTCTCCATTGATGAGCAATTACAGAAATCATCTCACCCATAGCAGCAAGTCTTGATTGTTCTATTAGCATATCTTCTTTTTGTTTCAAATCACTCATATCTAAAATAGATACCATCTTTAAAGATTCATTCTCTATTTTAATATTTTTTATTTTTAAAATAGCAGGTATTATTTCAGCATTTTTAGTAATTAATGACACCTCTTGAAATGTTTCACTATTGTATTTAATATATTTTTTGTGTAGTGTTGGTATTAATATACCAGTTGCAAGATTTCCAATTAACTCAGATTTTTCTTCATATCCAAGAATATTTACTAAAGATTTATTTACATTTGTTATAAAACCATCTTTAATAATTATTATCCCCTCAATAGTATTATCTAAAATTTGATTTAATTGTGTCGAATCTGTTTTATTTTCTGCCATAAATTATTCCTATATAATATTGATTAGATTATAATATAGTTAAATTTTTTATTTGTTTAAGTGGAGTTATTTATGGATTACATTCTTTTAGAAGAGTATGCTAAAAATATAAGTGTTTTATTTGTAGAAGATGATGAAAATATTAGAAGAGAAACTTCAGAACTTTTATCAGATATATTTCAAAAAAATATTGATACAGCCATTGATGGTAAAGAGGGCTTTGAGAAATATATGAATTATTACGAAAAAAATGGAAAATATTACGATTTAGTTATTACTGATATAAAAATGCCAAATTTAGATGGTATTGAATTAACAAAGTTAATTTACAAACAAAATGAAAATCAATCACTTATAGTATTATCTGCACATAGTGAATCAGAATATTTAATGCAATTAGTAAATATAGGAATTTCTCAATTTATCTTAAAGCCTATAGACTTTGATAATTTTATAGATGTTGTATTTAAAGTTTCAAAACATATTCATTTTCAAAATTACAAAAATACAAAATCACAAGCTGATAAACTTATTGATTTAGCTTCAAATCTAAAATGGGATAGTAATACAAAGCAGTTAATTAGAGATGAAGAGATAGTAAAGCTTACAAAAAAAGAGTTTATGTTAATTGATTTACTTTTAAAAACTCCAGAAAAAACACATACAAATGAAGAAGTATTAGTATACTTATGGAATGATGATGCAGATAAAACTCCAGATATTTCTAACTTGAAAAATATAATTTCAAGACTAAGAAAGAAAGTACCTGAACTAAATATAGAAAATATCTATAGTTTTGGATATAGAATAAATATATTAAGTTAAAACATTTTGTTAACTTAATATATAAAATATAATAAAGCTTAACTATTTTGTATATCTTTTAATGATACTAAAGTAATACAAATGTATTTCTTAATAATCTTAATACTATTTATAATTATACAAATATATAAAATAGTTTAATTTAGAAATTTAAACCTCTTATGTTATAATTCCGCCTATTTAAAAAGTAAGGGCAATTATTAATGGAAAAGTCTAATAGACAAAAGTTCATAATCAAATTCTTTCCAGAGATTATGGTAAAAGGTTCAAAGACTAAAAGACAAATGGTAGGGCAACTTTTCAATAATCTTAAAACAGTATTGAACAGACTTGATGAAGATATAACAGTAGTAAAGTTTTCAGATAAAATTGAAGTAGAGTGTGAAGATAAACTTGTAGAAGAAGTAAGAATAAAGCTAAAAGATATTCCAGGTATAGAGAAAATACTTGAAGTTTTACAGTATGATAATATCACTACACTTGATGAGATAAAGCAAAAAGTAAACGAGATGACAAGCCATAAGATACAAAACAAAAGTTTTGTAATCAGAGCAAAGCGTTCAGGAACACATGACTTTAAATCAACTGACATAGAGCAAACAGTTGGTGGGTATATGCTTGCAAATAATGAAACTAATGGTGTTGATTTAAGAAATGCAGAAGTTACTGTAAATATTGAGTTAATTGATAATAAACTAAATATTGTTACAAATAAGTATGATGGTTTGTCAGGCTTTCCTATAGGAACACAAGGTAGTATCTTATCTCTTATGTCAGGTGGTTTTGATTCAACTGTTGCAAGTTATCTTATGATGAAAAGAGGGATTAAAACTCACTTTGTATTCTTTAATCTTGGTGGTTTAGCCCATGAAATTGGTGTAAAGCAGGTTGCATACTATTTATGGTCTAAATTTGGTGCTTCTCATAGGGTTTCATTTATATCTATTCCTTTTGAAGATGTTGTAACTGAGATTTTTAGAAGTACACACGAAACATATATGGGTGTTGTTCTAAAAAGATTGATGTTAAAAGCATCTGAAAAAATAGCTGATGAAATGGGTATTGATGCACTACTTACAGGTGAAAGTATTGCACAAGTTTCAAGTCAAACTCTAAGAAATTTAGCAATAATAGATCAAGCTACTGATAAATTAGTACTAAGACCTTTATCAACTGTAAATAAGCCTGAGATTATAAGAATAGCAAATGATATAGGAACAAGAAGATTCGCTGAAACAATGCCTGAGTATTGTGGTGTTATTTCAAAAAACCCTATAACACATGGTTCATTTAAAAGAATTCAAAAAGAAGATGCAAGTTTTGATTATGCTGTTTTAGACAAAGCAGTTGAAAATGCAATCAAAGTAAATGTTGATGAAATACCAAATGATATTAAAGATATTGCAGAAGTGGATGTGGTAAGTGATGTATCATCAAAGCAGTACACAGTTGTAGATATAAGACAATCAGAAGATTGTATAGAAGCACCTTGCGAGACTTTAAAGATACCTTTTTATAAACTAAAAAATGAGTTTAAAAAGCTTCCAAAAGATAAAACATATCTATTTTACTGTGATAAAGGTATTTTAAGTCAATTACATGCTCAGTACTTAAGAGATCAAGAAGGATACGAAAATATTAAGGTTTATAGACCTTAATTATTTTCATCTAAAAAATAATTCAAAATAATTTGGTATAATATATAGATTTAATAAAAAAGTAACTTTTGTCAAAGGTTTATAATGCGAAGTATTTCGGCAGTTGAGAAATGGTTGGATGACCATAATATTGAAAACTACACTATCTCTGATGAACTATATATTACAGTTCACGGTAGTGTTAATTTACATGAAAAACTAACAAATGAAAAGAAACTACCAGTAAAATTTATCTCAGTAAATGGATATTTTGATATTAGTAATAATGCATTAGAGTCATTAGAGGGCTCACCTGAAACTGTAGGAAAAGATTTTAATTGTTCAAATAATAAGTTAGATTCACTTATAGGAGCTCCAAAACGAGTAGGGGATTTTGATTGTTCAAATAATAGCCTAACTACTTTATCTTATTGTCCAAAAGAGACAATTGGTTTCTTTAACTGCTCAAATAATAAACTTACTTCAATAAAAGGTAGCCCTAGAACTATAAAAGGTTACTTCAATTGTGCAAACAATAAAATTGAATCTTTAAAAGGTGGTCCAAAGTATATTGATGGATATTTTGATTGTTCAAATAACTATGTAAAAGAGTTAAATGGTGGACCTATTACAGTTTTACAGGATTATATTTGTAATAGCAATTTAATTAAGAGTTTAGATGGAATAGCTGACTCAATTGGCTGGGATGTATTAACTGATGTTAGACTTAATAGATTAGCTAGTAGCTATAATGAGGATGAAAAGTATTGGAAATATCAAGGGAAAGATGTAGTTTCTCATGTTTATAAACCAATAGTTTCATTAAGTGATAAAAAAGATATAAGTAGATGGTTGGATAAGCATGAAATAAAAGATTATCATATACTTGAAGATAACTCTGTAAATGTAAAAGGTACTGTTAGATTAGCTGATAAATTAGCAAATCTTTCAAAGTTGCCTTTAAATTTTAATGAAATTCAAGGTGATTTCGATATTAGTGATAATGAACTTGTATCTTTAGAAGGGTGTCCTAAAGTAGTGCATGGTGATTTTTTAGCTTTTAAAAATGAGTTAACTTCATTAAAAGGTGGACCAAAAGAGGTTAATGGCAGTTTTATTATCTTAAAAAATAATATTACATCATTAAAATTCTCTCCCTCAATTGTTAAAGAGGATTTTATATGTTCCCATAATCCATTAAAAGATTTAGATGGAATAAATACAATTCAAGGATCAATTTTTACAGGTGTATTTGTACCAAATATTAGATCTCAAAAGTATGTATATAATTCAGTTACTACATATAAGTACCAAGGTGCAGCAGTTACAGAGTATCTAGATAAAATATATGTTTCCTTAACAGAGGAAGAAAAACTTTATGAAAAGACAAAAGCAAACCTTAGAAATGCAATAACAAGACTATTAGAAACAGATGGGCTTAGAAAAGAGATGATAAATGATACGCTTATTAAAAACCTTGAAAAATATCATTTAGACGATATAAAACAAAAAGTACTACAAATAAAACATCCTAAAAACAGATCTAAAGAAGAGTTAACTGAGAGTGACTTAATAAAAATGGCTTTTGAGGTTGAACTTTAGTATTGATTTGTATCAATGCTATATCTTCTGAAAAAATATACACTTTTAAATAAAGAGTTAAAGGTGTATTATGACAAAGAAGAAGTTTTTTAGTGAGGTAGAAACTTTAAAAAGTTTTTTTGAGCTTTATTGTAAAGACAAACATAAAGGTCAAAAGTTATATTTTCACTCACTTAGTTATAACCAAAAAGATACTTTCTATGAGTTAGAATTATGTGAAGAGTGTTATGAACTAATAAAATACTCATTTGATAGATTAAAAGAGTGTCCTCACGAAGAAAAACCAAGATGTAGAAAGTGTCCTGCTCCTTGTTATGATAAAGAGGAATGGAAGAAGTTAGCTAAACTTATGAGATATAGTGGTGTAAAAAAAGGTTTACTCAAAATGAAAAATTATATTTCATCTTGAGAACGACCTATATAAAAACCTTGCGAATAGTTAATCCCCATGGATTTAACATAATCAAATAACTCTTCACTTTCAATATACTCAGCAATTGTTTTGATATTTAAACTATCACATAAAAACTTTAAAGTTCCAACTAAAAGTTGTCTTTTAGGGTTTTCGTTTATTCCAAGTATTAAAGAACCATCAATTTTAAGATAGTCTATATAATCACTTAGATTTACTATATATTCATAATTTGAGTATCCACTACCAAAATCATCAATGGCGATTTTACAACCTAATTCTTTTGCTTTTTTTATAAAGTTTATAAAATCATTGTAGTTCTCAATAGCTTCAGACTCTACAATCTCTAATACAAGCTTATTTTGAATATCAAACTCCTTAATTTTATCAAATAAAAACTCTCTGACATTCTTATTTGATATATCCTCAATACTTAAATTAATTGAGAATTCATAATCTTTATCTTTAAAATACTCAAATGATTTTTCAATAATTATTTTTGTTAGTTTTTTATATTTTTTTATATCTTTTGCAATATCAAGAAATTGCCCTGGATAGATTATCTCTCCTTTTGAGTCTTTAAGTCTTATAAGTGTTTCGTATTTGTCAATTTTTTCTTGAATATTATTGTAAATTGGTTGAAACTGCACTATTATATTATTTGTATCAATAGCTCTTTTAATTTCATTTACCATATCAATATTTTTCTTATTTAGTTCAATCTTATTAAAATCTTCATTATCATATATATTTATTTCCAAAGAGTTTTCTAATGCACCACTTAATGCAAGTTCTGCCTCTTTCAACTCATTTAGATTATTGTTTAGATTGATTGGGTCACTTGTTGCTATTGTACAATTTGCTAAAATCTCAAAGTTTTTAGCAGGTTCAAATACTTTATTTTCAATATTTCTATGTAACTCTTCAACTATATTATTAAAGTTAGTTCCAGTTTTAATCTCAAATTTAAGAGCAAAACAGTTTTTTGATACTTTATAAACTTTTAGATAATCTCTATGATTAATTGAGTAATCATTTAGATAAGTTGACACCTCTTTTATCAAATTTTCTGCTATTTTGTATCCATAAGCAGTTTGTATTTTGTCATAATTATCAATATGAACTAAAATAATAGCAGCATCTAAAAACTTATGTTTATTTAAATCTTTTAATAGGTGTGATCTATTTGGTAGTCCAGTTAATGAGTCTGTTATTGCTTGTTCATATATCTTATCTTTTAAAAGTTCAGGTATCTTAGCAAAGTAAAAAACAACAGGTAAAAATACAAAAGATAAAAAGATAAGTAAAAAGTATATATTTAACTTGCTCTCTTCATTTTCTTTTATTAGTTTTTGGAACTTTGGTTTTAAGATCATCTTTAGTTCTTGACCTGTATTTAGGTTCTCAAGTAAACTACTATAGAAATCTTCAGATACGAATGTTTTATTAAGTATTATATCACTAACTCTATTTTTACCAAACTCATCTTGAAGAAGAAAGGTTTTATATGTTGATGAAGTTAAACCTTTATTTTCTTTATAATGCAAAATAAACCTTGTATCATTTTCAGCTATCATTATATGATAAATAGAAGATTTTTTAAGATTTTCGAATAGTTTCTTAAGAGATATACTAAATACTAAAATACCTTTTTTATTATTACTTTTGTCATATAATGGTGTAGCAACTCTTAATGTAGCTCTTTTAGGTTTTGCAACCTTACCATACTCTCTTTGAAGGTCAATCTTAGAAAGACCTACCTCTCCTTTATTAAGTTTTTTAAACCTATGAAAATAGTATCTTGAATATTTATTTTGTAACTCACTATTAGTTGCAATTTTTGATATATTTTTTTCTTTATAAGAGATTATAGGTGTTCCATAGACTTTTACTATTTCATTACCATTTAAATCTATAATTCTTATTTTAAGAGCAGAGGGAAGTGATCTTTTTGCTGTTAAAAAAAGACTTTGCACATCTTCTATATTATTTTTACCATTTATATAATCATTTATAGTTTTATTTTGTGATAGAGCGATTAAACTATTTTTATAGTTATCAAAGAAATCCTCTATATAAGATTTTCTTTCTTTAAATTTTTTTTCAATATTTTCCTTAGAGATTTTTTCTATATTAGTAGAACTACTTTGTTCAAAAATATACTGTAATATAAAAAGTGAAAATATCACAAAAAGAATATAAAAAAGGATATATGTAAACCTGTAGTTTATTTTCTGCATTGTATAATCGCTCCTTTAAAATCTAAGAGCAATTATACGATACAATAGTATCATTATAATATCATTTTTTATTATCAGGCATATAGAAAAATTATTTTATATTTTCTGTGAAAGTGTTATAGTAAACAACGCCCCTTCATATGTATGGTCTTTGTATTCAAATCTAGAGTTTTTTACTCTTATTTTTCCATACATAGAATCATGAATTATTTTATAAACTATATTCAATCCTAGTCCAACTCCATGTGATTTATGTTTTGTTGTAAAATAAGGCTCAAAAATTTTATGAATATACTCTGTTTTTATACCACCTGCATTATCTTTTATTTGAAGTGCAACCTCATTGTTTTCATTTAGCTTACAACAAATAAATATTTTAGGCTCAACAGTTTTATTTTTTATTAATGCATCTATAGAGTTTCTTATGATATTAATTAGTGCTTGATATAAACTATTTGGTAAGTTTTCAATTAAGATTGATTCATCAATATCTTTTATTATCTTTATTCCATTCTTATCTAAAATATGATTTTGTGATTCAATTGATTTGTATATAATTTCTGAGATATTAAACTCTATTAATTTCTCTTTTGTAGTAAAGTCTCTAAACATATCAATAGTTTTAGTTAAATCATTAGTAGACTTCATTATCATATCAATATTTTCTCTTAGATCTTCTTTTTTATTGAAACCTAAATCAAGATTTAAATCTATACCAGAAGCACAAGTTGAAATTACTGATAGTGGTTGTCGCCATTGGTGGGCAATATTTCCTATCATCTCACCTAAAGCAGCCATTTTACTTTGTTCCACTAATTCTAATTGTTGTTTTTGTATTTTCTCTTTTAGTTCAATCTCTTTTTGTAAAGCCTCATATAAATCATCATTTACTGCTTTTAGTTGCTTGTTTTTGATAATAACTTCAATGTAAAGTTTTAACTTATTTATAAATTGATGGTTATCTATAGGCTTTGTTAGATAGTCAATAGCACCAATTTCAAAACCTTTTTGTTGAAACTCTTCTTCTTTGAATGCAGCAGTTAAAAATATAATAGGAATATCTTGTGTTTTTGGGTTGTTTTTTAAATATTTTGCAGTATCAAAACCATCAAGACCTGGCATTTGTATATCTAGTATTATTATATCAATTTGATTTTTGTATGTGATTTTTAATGCTTCCTCTCCATTTGGAGCAAGTAGTAAATTTACATCTTCTAAATATTCATTTATTAGATACTGTAAAGAGACTCTGTTTGCTTCTACATCATCTACTACTAAGACTGTGATTTCTCTCATATATTCCTCTTATAAATTTTATTTTTTTCATCTATTGTTATAAAGTTTTTATTCGTATCTAAAGACTCACTCTCTCCTAAAACTAAAAAACCATAGGAGTCTAAAGAGTTCTTAAAAAGATTAAAAACATGCTCTTTTAAATCTTTTTCAAAATAAATAATCACATTTCGACAAAAAATAAGTTGAAACTCATTTAATTTTGAATCCAATGTGAGATTATGTTTAAAAAACAAAATTTTATCTTTTATCTCATCTTTTATTTCAACAAAGTTTTCATAATCATTAAAATATTCACTAAAACTTTCACTTCCACCAGCTTTATAATAATTTTTTAAAAACTTATTATATGTTTGTTTTGAATATAGTCCATTCTTTGCATTTTCCAAAACAACTTCATTTAAATCTGTGGCATAAATAATACTTTTTTCTAAAAGTCCTAACTCTTTTAAAAATATAGCAATAGAGTAGGGTTCTTCACCACTACTACAACCTGCACACCATATTTTTATATCTAAAAAACTATCAAGTTTAGGTAATATTTTACTTTTTAATAACTTAAAAACATCAGGGTTTCTATAAAATGTCGTTATATTAACAGAAATATTCAAAAATAAATCTTTAAAAGTCTCTTTATTTGTCAAAATAATCCTCTCAAACTCATTGAAATTTGAGACTTTTAGACTATTATAAAATAGTCTAACTCTTCTTTTTATGTGGTTTAGATTGTATTTAGTATAGTCATAACCATACTCATGGTATATCTTATTTAGAAACTCTTTTATCATATTATCATCAAAATCACAATGATTAATAATATTTTTAATAAATAATATAATCTTATCAAGACTTAAAACTTCATCATAATATTTTGTTTTTATAGCATTTTCTAACATTGCTTTAGCTTCACAGTCTTTAGGGTTTTCTATAAGTATTGTTGAATGATTGGCTTTAAGATTTTCAAGAGAATCTGTTCCATCATTACCATATCCACAGACTAAAATAGAAAGTAGATTTTGTTTATAATAATTAGAAAGTGTCTCAAAACTTCGGCTAATTGAGGGTCTAGAAAAGTTTCTTTTAGGTTCATTGGTTAAAAAAATATAACCACCTGCAACAATTAAATGTTTTCCAGGTTTTGCAGTATATATTGTATTTTTTTCTATTTTTGTATCATTTTTTGCTTCTACAACTTTATAAGAGGTTGTATATCTTTGCAAAATTGTATGTAAAGTACTGTCCAAATTAGGTTTTTGATGCATTATAATAAAAACAGAAATATCTGCTTTTGGTAAGTTTTTTACAATTTCAATAAATTTATTTAAGCTACCAGCACTTCCTCCAATTGTGATAGCCTCCAATGAGTTTAGTTTTTTTTCTTTCTCTTTATATTTGTTTTCATACTCCAGTTCAAAACCTAAGTTTAGAAGATAGTTTTTTAAACTCTCTTGATTTACATATATTTTAAGTCTATCTTTTACTTCAAAAAGTCTTAATATAACCTCTTTTTGTAGATATGTTATATCAATGAAGCTAACCTCTATTTTTGAAGTAGGGGAGTTTAAAGAGTCAAGTAACTCCTTTACCTCTTTTTTAGTTGTTAGTTTCTGTACTAATATTTTTAGTATATTATCCTTTTGTTGTATTACTAAATTCATCTATGCTTTTTAGTACTCCAAGCTTTAATTAAATCACCTAAGATGTTTAAATCAATTGGTTTTGACATATAATCATCTGCACCAAGTTTTATACACTTTTCTCTATCTTCTTTCATAGCTTTTGCTGTAACTGCAATGATAGGAATATGTTTTATTTTTTCATCATTTCTTATATGCTCCATTGCTTCATATCCATCCATTACAGGCATCATAATATCCATTAAGATTAAGTCTATATCTCTATTTTCATTTAGTATTTCTAAAGCCTCTTTACCATTAAATGCTGTAATTGTATTTGCATCAAACTCTTTTAATGCTGCATCTAAAACAAATATATTTTTAATATCATCATCAACTATTAAGATGTTTGTGTCTTTTAAATCTATAGAATTAAACATCCCTTTTGAATCCCCTGAGTCCTCTTCCTCTCTATGTAAGAATAGATTGATTTCATTTAATATTCTTTCGTTTGAGTTTGCAGTTTTTATTATAATACTATTACTATACTCTTGTAGTTTTATCTTCTCTTCATTTGATAGACTTTTTCCTGTATATATAATAATTGGTAGTTTTGGATAGTTATTTTTTATAAATTCACAAACCTCATAGCCACTTCCATTTATAAGTCCTAAATCAACAACTACAGTATCATAATGCTCTTTTTTTATCTGCGTAATTGCCTCTTTTGAACTTTTAACACCTGTAATATTTACTCCCTCTCCAACTAACTCTACTAAGGCTTCTCTTTGTACCTCATCATCTTCAACTATTAGTAAGTCTTTGATTCTTTTTTGTTCAAAAGAGTCAAGTGAAGATATAACATCATTAATATCTGCATTTAATACAGGTTTTTGCAAGTATCCAATTGCACCAAGCTTTAAAGTCTCCTGATTTTTATCTTTAGATGAGATGATATGCACAGGGATACTTTTTGTTTCTGGATTTGATTTTAACTCTTTTAGTATATCAACCCCATCCATATCAGGTAGAGTTAAATCTAATAGTATACCTTTTATATTGTAGTTTCTTACAAGCTCTAATCCACTAGTTCCATCATAAGCTACAAGTGCATTGTTGTTTGAACTTTTAATTTCATCATAAACTATATTTGCAAATATTTCATCATCATCAATAACTAAATATGCTTTATCATTAGTCTTTAAAATATCCCTATCATCATTTGCAATTTTTGAACTACTTGTAGAGGTATTAATGTTTTCTATTTTACTACTTTTTTCAATCTTTTTATCCTCTTTTGGCTTTTTTAGATTTGGTAACTCTATTGTAAAAGAACTTCCCTCATTCTCTTTAGATTTTAAAGTTAACGCTCCACCTAAAAGTTTTGACAACTCTTTTGTAATAGATAAACCAAGTCCCGTACCACCATACTCTCTACTTGTACTTCCATCAGCTTGTGTAAATGCTTTAAATATATCACTTTGCTTCTGTTTTGCGATTCCTATACCTGTATCAATTACACTTATTTTAAATCCATCCTCAAACTCTTTTGAGTTTTCAACTTTTACAGTGATACTACCTTGTTTTGTAAATTTAAATGCATTTGAGATTAAATTTTTTAAAATTTGTAAGATTTTATCTTTATCGTTTTTTATGTATCCATTGTATTCATCTTCTACTATAAAATCCAACTCTTTATCTTTAGCTGTATACTCAAAGTTATCGTATAGATACTGTTCTAGTTCATTACTGCTAAAATCATCAACAATAACTTCCATCTTTCCAGCTTCAACTTTTGATAGGTCTAAAATATCATTTATAAGTCTTAATAACTCATTTCCAGAATCAAAAATGGTCTTAGCTTTCTTTATATCATCTTCATTTAGTGTTTTTTTACTATTTTTTTGTAGTAGGGATGATAAAAGAATAATTGAGTTAAGAGGAGTTCTAAGTTCATGACTCATATTTGCTAAAAACTCTGATTTGTATTTCCCTGATTTTGTCAACTCATCAGCTTTTTTTTCTATCTCTTTTTTTGTCTCTTCAAGCTGTTGATTTTGAAGTTTTAGGTTTTGTTCTGAAATCTTTAGTTGCTGTTGCTGCTCTTCCATGTTAGCATTAGCTTCTTCTAATTGAACTTGTTGCTCTTCCATTTGAGCATTCGCTTCTTGAAGCTCTAATTGTTGTTTTTCAAGCTTCTCATTTGCTATTTTTGTATCTTCTAGTAGCTTTTCTACTTTATTAGATTGAATAGCTGTTGAAAGTGCAATACAAATAGTCTTATTTAAAGCTTCAAAAAGATCAAGCTCCTCTTTTGTAAACTCTTCAAAAGAAGCAACCTCAATAACTCCATATAACTCTTCATTGTAAACAAGAGGGAAAGTATAAGTATTATATGCATCTTGAGTTGCTGTACCAGATGTAACTTTTCTATTAGAATTATTTTTTAATAAAATAGCCTCTTTTTGAAAAGCAACTTGTCCTACAACTCCTTCTTTAATTTTAAAAGTTGTATGTAGTTCATCTCTTACTATATGATTGTAGCTTGAGAACTCTTCTAATATATTCTTTTCGCTATTGTAAAAGTATAATATACCACAACCTGCATTTATATACTTACCAATAAAGTCTATTGATTCATCACAAACTTTTTTAACTGATTTTAGGTTTATTAAAGATTGATTTAGTTTGGCAACTGCATCTTTTATCCATATTTCATTTTCATTTTTTAAAATATTCTGTTTTGTTCTTATGATACCACTGTTTACAGCATTACTCATAATTCCAATTTCATCATTTGATTTAGCCTCTAAAAGCTTTACATCTTTTGTCTCTTGATTTAAGTATTTAAAGAAGTTTAATAACCCATCTTGAAAACTACTTAGTGAGTTGATTATAGATTTTTGTATAATAAAGTATAAAAGTGCAAGAACAATTATAAATAAGATTATTGAGATGACAATGATTTTATTCATTAGTTCGTTTGGTTTTTTCATAACATCATCTAGTTTGACCTCTGCAACAACAGCCCATCTTAACTCTTCATCAATATCAAAGTATGTATATGAAGATAATACTTCATTTCCTAAATAGTTTTTAATAATTTTAGTATTTGAGTTTTGCTTTAAAGCCTCTTTTACTGCAATTGTTTCAACTTTTCCAGATTGAGGGTACTTTAATGAATTTTCTAATGAGTGGGTATTTTGAGATAGGAAACTATTACTTCTCATAAGATAATCTTCGCCAACTAAGTAATCTTCATGTGAGTCTTTATATCCGCTTCTAAACTGCATGATTTCCTGAATACTAGAGTTATCAATCTTAAATACTAAAACAGATTCAAGTTTTTTATCTAGGTATACAGGGGCTGCTATAAACATAGTAGGTTCATTGTTTCTTGGTTCATAAGCTTTCATATCATAAAAAACAACTCTTTTGTATCTTTTTACTTTTTGCCATATTTTAGCAAGAGCACTATTTCTATAAATTCCATTTTTTAAATTTTGTCCATAATCATATTTTTTCTGATATGTATAAAAAACATGACCACTTTTAGCAGATACAATTAAAACATCATCAAAAGGATAAGTTTTTGTATAGTTCTTATAAAAGCTATCCCATTTTGGTAAGGCTTTTTGAACCTCTTTATTCTCTATTGGGTATTTATCAAAAGGATCAAAGCCTATTTTATTATGAAGGGTTTGAAACTCTTTTGTTAAATCCTTTGCAAAAGATGTATCACTTAGAAGATTAATCTGCTTTTTATATAGACTAAAAACATCTTCTAATTGTTTGATTTTAGAATCTCTTGAAGCAGTTAGTTTTGTGTACTCTGTCTCAATTAATGTCTCTTTCATATTAGATACTGAGACAAACCCAAGTGAAATAGCTAGAATAAGTAAAGATAAACTAATTAAAATAATCAATTTAAATTTTATAGATAAGTTTCCCATAGTGCTCTCTTTATTACAATTTAATAATATATTATCATAAATAACTGTAATAAATATTGAAGATAACGTTTTATTTTTTGTATAAATTACAAATCAGTCTAATTTTGTTATAATCTCGCCATACTAAAGATTTGGAGATAGATTTATATGGTACAAGTAGTTAATTTGAAAAAAGCATTCGGACCAAGAGTGTTATTTCAAGATATTAATTTAAAATTAGATCAAGGAAAAAGATACGGTCTTATTGGTGCAAATGGTGCAGGTAAGACTACTTTTCTAAAGATTTTAGCAGGGATTGAAGACGCAACAGAAGGTGAAGTTCAAGTTCAAAATGGTAAAAAAGTTGGTACTTTAGAACAGAACCAATATGCTTACGAAGAGTACTCTTTATTCGATACTGTATTATTAGGAAACAAAAGACTATATGATGCAATCAAAGAGAAAGAGAAGCTTTACATGGCTGGTGAGTTCACTGATGAAGTAAATGAAAGATTAGGTGAACTTGAGATGATTAGTGTTGAAGAGGATCCAACATACGAGTATGATGTAAAGATTACTAAAATCTTAGAGGATTTAGGGTTCCCATCTGCTCAACACAATGATTTAATGAGTACTTTAACAGGTGGTGATAAGTTTAAGGTTTTATTAGCACAGGTTTTATACCCAAAACCAGATGTTTTATTCCTAGATGAGCCTACGAATAACTTAGATATTCAGACTATTGGATGGTTAGAAAACCAATTACAACACCACGATGGAACAATGGTAGTTATCTCACACGATAGACACTTCTTAAATGCAGTATGTACTCATATTTTAGATGTGGATTATAAAAAAATCAGAGAGTTTACGGGTAATTATGATGATTGGTATATTGCTTCAACAGTTTTAGCAAAACAAGCACAAGCTGATATGAATAAAAAGCAAAAAGAGAAAGAAGAGCTTGAAAAGTTTATCGCAAGATTTAGTGCAAATGCATCAAAAGCAAAACAAGCAACATCAAGACAAAAGCAACTTGATAAACTAGATGTGGGAGCTATTGAAATTTCAAGTAGAAGAGACCCATCTATTATATTCAAACAAAAAAGAGAAGCTGGAAAAGAGCTTTTAAGTATTAAAAATATCTCAAAATCTTACGATGAAAAAGTACTAAATGATATTACAATTGCCGTTGACAAAGGTGATAAAATTGCATTAATTGGACCAAATGGTATTGGTAAAACAACATTATGTGAAATCATTATGGAAAATATCAAACCAGATGAGGGTGAAGTACACTGGGGTGCAACTATCCAAAATGGTTACTTCCCACAAAATGCAACAGATTTAATTAGTGGTGATATGACACTATATGATTGGTTAAGAGAGTTTGATAAAGACGCAGACTTAGGTGAGATTAGAAACTGTTTAGGAAGAATGTTATTTAGTGGTCAAGATCAAGAGAAGCAAGTAAAGGCTTGTTCTGGTGGAGAAAAGCATAGAATGATGCTATCTAAATTAATGTTAGAACAACCAAATTTCTTAGTTTTAGATGAGCCAACAAACCACTTAGACTTAGAAGCAATTATTGCACTAGGTGAGGCTTTACATGCTTATGATGGTTCAGTTATTTGTGTATCACACGATAGGGAATTATTAGATGCTTATGCAAATAGAATTATTGAGATTCAAAAAGATGGAAGTATTATTGACTTTAGAGGAACATACGAAGAGTTTATTGAATCAAGAGATTCTTAATTTAGACAATAAAAAAAGGAAGTAAGTTTAACTTACTTCCTTTACTTACAAATAATAAATAATAACTATTATTTTGAATGTCTAGATGACATTCTTATTTCTCTTCTTTTAATTGCATCGTTGTATCTTCTTTTTTCGTCTTCAGTATTTAGATCCAACTTAGGAACAGGTGTTGGTTTTCCATTTTCATCCACTGAAATCATTGTAAAGTAACACACATTTGTGTTTTTGATTGTATGATCTTTAATATCTTCAGAGATAACTTTGATACCAATTTCCATTGAAGTTCTACCTGTATAGTTTACTGATGCATGAAAAGTAACAAGAGAACCTATTTTGATTGGGTTTTTAAATAAAACCATATCAACTGATAATGTTACTGCATACATTCCTGTATATCTTGCTGCACAAGCATAAGCAACATGATCAAGCATTTTTAAGATTTCACCACCGTGAACGTTCTGCCCAGAAAAGTTTGCTTTATCTGGAGTCATTAACATTGTCATTGTTAAAGATTTTTCTCTTTTTACTTCATCACTCATTTTGTAGCCTTATATAAAAATATTAATAATTAAAAACAATTATATTAAAAAAACGTAGTATAAACATAGCAATAAGTAAATTTATTTTTACAGTTTATAAAACTATCTGAAAAAGTAACATTTTACCTTTGAATCTTTAGTAAAACTTATAAAACCCACTTATTATATGTTTATAATTGTAACAAAATGATATTTTATTGATATTTTTCTCTGATATAATAAAAATAAACAAAGGTTCACTATGAAAAAGTTGATTCTTCTTTTACCTATATTAGTTGTTAGTTTTGCGTTTAGTAAAGAAAAAGAGATAACATTGGGTGTTGTACCGCAACAAAGTCCTTTAAAATTATCAAAAAAATGGTTACAAATTACAAAATATCTTTACGAACAAACTGGTGTAAAGGTTATATTCAAAACTCAAAGATCAATCCCAAACTTTGAAAAGGTTCTTTATAAAGGTGGTTATGATATTGCTTATATGAATCCATATCATTTTACAGTTGCAAATAAAAAGCAAGGTTATGAGGCATTTACAAGAGCTGATAAAAAGATTGTTGGAATTTTATTAGCAAAAAATAAAGAACTTGATATTGCAAAAAGTGAAAATTTAAAAGGAAAAACATTTCTTTTCCCAGCTCCAAATGCCTTTGCAGCAACTTTACTAACAAAGTTTGAGTTAAGAACAATATATAATTTTGATATTGATAAACAAGCTAATGTTTTATAT
Source organism: Arcobacteraceae bacterium (assembly GCA_041694355.1). GTDB lineage: Bacteria > Campylobacterota > Campylobacteria > Campylobacterales > Arcobacteraceae > Arcobacter_B. The sequence goes on from JASMTK010000128.1 coordinate 77,064, forward strand.
GTGAATTCACATGATTCTGTTTACAAGGGTGTATCAAGAGATATAGGACAAGTTGGTGGAGGAATAATAAGAACATTTGATAATTTTATTGATAAAAGTGATAAAGAGAATATAAATATTGTTTACAAAACAAAAGCTTATCCAAGCCATCCAATAGCTGCTCATCCAAGGGTTGATAAGCAAATGGTAAAAAAAATTCAAAAAGCATTTTTAACTATGCCATCAAAATTAAAAGAAATTTTAAGTATTAACAATTTTATAGTTACAGATTCAAAAGAGTTTGAGATTATAAAGAAGGTTAAATCAAACTAAGAAAAGAGTTTATTATGTCTTTCAAATATAGATTTATTGTCTCTTTTGTACTTTTAGAGATATTTTTTATTATCTTAATTGTTAGTATTAATTTTATTGCTATTAATAACTCTTCAAAAAAGTTAACAGAAGAGAAAATTGAGCTTAGTATTACTTTTTTAGAGGATTTATTAAAAGTTCCTCTTAGTATTTATGACTTAGCTACTATTGATGATTTAGCAGCAAAATCAGCAGGTTTGCCATATATTAACTCTATTATAATTGCAGATAGTCAAGATAGAGTTGTATCAAAAGATTATAACTTTGAGTTTATAAAGCTAGATGAGTTTGTAGATAAAAAGAGTGATTATAAGTTTGAAATAAATAATCAATATTATGACATAAGATACAAGAAAATAAAACAAGATGAGTTAATTTTAGGTTCAATTTACCTTATTTTTGATGTAACTGAAAATAAGCAGTTTATTGAAAAGAATAAACAAAAAACAATACTTATTATACTTATTGAGATATTTTTGTCTACTATTTTGTCTTATATTATAGGTTCTAGACTTACAATGATGCTAACAAGATTATCAAATGTTGCAGATGATATTGGACAAAATAAAGATCCTGAAATACCCTATAAAGAGTCAAAAAATGAAATGGGAGTTCTTGCTAGATCTTTAAGTCAAATGCAGTTAGATTTAAAATCTAGAAACCAAAAACTAAAAGAGTTAGCAGTTACTTTACATAAACAAAAAAAACAGTTATTAGAAGCACATAAATCAAAGGATGATTTTTTAGCAAATATGAGTCACGAGTTGAAAACACCTCTAAACTCTATTAATGTGATAAGTGCAGTTATGATGAAAAATAGGAAAAACAACTTATCAGAGGATCAGATAAAAAATCTATCAGTTATAAATAAAAGTGGACATGACTTATTGTATTTAATAAATGATGTTTTAGACATATCAAAACTTGAAGCAGGTGAGATTATATTAGAAAATGAAGATTTAAAAGTGTGTGATTTAGTTGAAGAGATAAAAGATATGTTCCAACTACAAGTTGAACAAAAAGGTCTTTATTTTGATGTAGAGTGTGATAACTCTATTGGTGTTATTCATAGCGATGCTTTTAGAATTAAGCAGATATTGAAAAATCTTTTAAGTAATGCTTTAAAATTTACAAAAGAGGGAGTAATAGGCTTATATGTTAAAAATTTAGAAGATAAAGTTGAGTTTAGTGTAAAAGATGATGGTATAGGAATACCAGCAAATAAGTTAGAGCATATATTTGATAGATTCAAACAAGTTGATTCAAGCACTACAAGAAAATATGGTGGAACAGGATTAGGCTTAGCAATTTGTAAGCAGTTAAGTAATTTACTTGGTGGTGATATAAAAGTTGAAAGCCAAGATAAAAAAGGTGCAATATTTACTGTAACAGTAGCAAGAAATGAAGATAAAATTAGTGTTAAAAGTTTAGATAATGAGTTTGATGAAAAGAAAAAGATAATTATATTAAACAATGATCCAATACTATTTTTGAATATTGTAGTGGAGTTAAACAGAGATTATAAAGTAAAACAAGTAAGTAGTTGTGAAGACTTTGAAAAGGCTAAGACTTTTGATGACTATGATTTATCTATAATTGATATAAATGAGGAAAATTATGAAAAAATTGAGCAATTTATAAAAAATGATACTATTTTGATTCAAAGATATGATTTAATTATAAAAGAAAAAGATTTAAATAGTTGTATGAAACTATTTGAGAAAGATTTTAATAAAGATAAGCTAATAACTTATGTAAAGGATGTATTGTGAATAGATTTAATATTTTGATAGTTGATGATTATGAAGAGAATATATTTACTTTAAAGCTACTTTTAAATGATGGATTTGATAATCTAAATATTATTGAGGCAAGGGATGTAAAAGAGGCACTTGTATTGATTATGAAAAATGATATTGATTTAATCTTAAGTGATATACAAATGCCAGAGATAGATGGTTTTGAGTTTGTTGAATATCTGCAAGGGGTTGAGGCTACAAAAGATATTCCTGTAATTTTAATAACTGGAATATATCACGATACAAAATATAAGAAAAAAGCATTTGGTCACTCTTCTAAAGTAGTTGATTTTATTAGTAAACCAATTGATGATGAACTTTTATGTTCAAAACTAAAAGTTTACATTGAGTTATTTGAAGAGAGAAAGAAAAATAAGCAAGAGATAAGAGAAAAAGATAAACTTTTAAAAGAACAGATTAAAATCAACTCTATGATTGATTTCTTAGAGAGTTTAGATAATAGTTTAAAAATATCCTTAGAGGAGAGTGAAAGCTTTAAAGAGTTAATTAATGATGAGGATCTAATAGATTTAGAGTTTGTTACCCAAAAAGAGAGTAGAGATTAAATCATCTCTAGCATCTCTTCTTCAGTTAATGTTTTTACATTTAAGCTAACAGCTTTATCATACTTACTACCTGCATCTTCACCATATATTAAATAATCAGTCTTTTTAGAAACAGAAGAACTAACTTTTGCACCTAACTCTTCTAAATCTTTTTTTATTAAGCCTCTACTTCTGCTCATAGTTCCTGTTAAAACAACAGTTTTACCCTTAAACTCATTCTCTTTTATCTCTTTTTTTTCTTCAACAGTTGGATCAATAATCTCTATTAAGTTATTTACTAACTCTTTATTTATTTTCATAAACTCTACAAATGAAATAGCCATTTGTTCACCAATACCATCAAGTGCTACAAGTGAGTCTTTATCTATATTAATCACATTTAAACCAAACTCTAAACATATTTGTTTAGAAGCCACTTCTCCTATATGCTCTATTCCTAAAGCATTTATAACTCTATGAAGAGGAGTTTTCTTAGTATTGTTTATTGCAGTTAGTAAATTGTTTATCTTCTTTTCTTTAAAGCCCTCAAGTGTTTCTAAGTCCTCATATTTAAGCTTGTATAAGTCAAGAATATCATATACCTTTTTCTCTCTTACTAATTGCTCAACAATTTTATTTCCTAAACCATCAATATTCATACAGTTTTTTGAAGCAAAATAGATTATAGAGTTTGTAACTATTGAGGGACAATCAAGATTTTGACACTTGATTAGTGTATCTTCATTTAAAAGCTCACTGTTACATTTAGGACAATTTGTAGGTCTTTTTATCTCTTCTTCATTCCCATCTCTTCTATCATAAAATACTTTTGTAATTTTAGGAATAATATCACCACTTTTTATGATTATAACCTCATCATTTATTCTAAGATCTAACCTTTCAATTTCATCAAAGTTATGTAAGGTTGCACGACTTACTGTTGAGCCATCAATCAAAGTAGGCTCAACAACTGCAACAGGGGTGATTACTCCTGTTCGTCCAACTTGTTGGATTATCTTTTTTACTACAGTTGTTTTTTCAACTGCTGGAAATTTATATGCACAAGACCATCTTGGAAACTTAACTGTATAACCTAATTCCTGCTGAGTTTCTATATCATCTATTTTAATAACCATACCATCTAACATCATAGAAATACCATCTCTTAGGTTAATTATTTCATGATAAACCTCTTCAATTTGTTCAACACTTTTTACAAGCCTTTGAATAGGTGGTTTACTAAAACCTAAAGAGTAGATGTAGTCCATAAGTTCAGATGTTTTTTTATGATTTAGACTATTTTCTCCCACACCCCAAGTATTGAAAAAAAGCTTTCTTTTGGCAGTTACTGCTGGATCTAATTGTCTTAAACTACCTGAAGCTGCATTTCTTGGGTTTGCAAAGGGTTGTTCATTATTTTGTAGTCTATACTCATTTATCTCTTCAAAATCATCTTTTTTGATAACAATTTCACCTCTTATCTCAAGTAATGATTTCTCTTCTATTTGTAAAGGAATAGAGTGTATTGTTTTTACATTGTTTGTAACATCTTCACCTATTTCACCATCACCTCTAGTTATTGCTTGTTTTAATACACCATTTTCATAGATTAGATTTAGTGAAGCCCCATCAAATTTTGGTTCACAAATAAACTCTAACTTTGTACTAACTTTATTTGCTCTTTTTATCCAATCTTTTAACTCTTGCGTATCAAATACATCTTCTTGAGACCACATTCTGCTTAAATGTTTTGCTTTCTCAAAGCCATCTAAAACTTTTCCTCCAACTCTTTTATTTGGAGAGTTTGGATGTGATAGAGTAGGATTTGCTTGTTCAAAAGCCAAACATGCTCTTGAAAGCTTGTCATACTCTTCATCGGTTGCTACAGGGTTATCTTCCACATAATAAGCATGAGCCCATTTTATTAATTTTTGTATCTCTTCGTCATATTGGTTTTTATTTATAATTTCCATTATCTCTCTTTAAATAAATTGTGTAAAAATTGTCCGTATTCTAACAAAAATATTTATAATTTAAAGAAATTTACACTCTAAATATAAATAATACCATTATGATACCTTTTAATATTATTATTTACTTATAGATAGTTTTTATTAAAGGAAATTATATGAAAGTAATTAGATTAATTTTAATATTTATAGTTATAGCAGTAGGGTTAAATGCAAAAGATACGATAAGTGTATTTGTAGAACAAAATGAAAATATAAATAAAAAATTACTTATTAAATTAAATCAACAATCAAATCAATATAGATTTGTACTAAAAAAAGTCTCTCAAAATAGATTAAATTATATTTTAGAGCCTTGGATAAACAATACTTGTAGGGAGTATAGAGAAGGTAGATGTTTTAAAAACTGGGTTTTAGTAGTACCTAAAAAAGAAAAAATCAAATTAAATAGTGATAAATTTCTTAGTATAAAGGTACATCAAGATAAAATAAATAATATAATTACAAATACATCAAATAAAAAATTAGCAAGTTATTTAAAGAGATTAGATATCTAATTTTTTATTTTAGGAAGTGAGTTATGGCAAGTAAAGATAAAAGTGCTATTAGAAATTTTAGTAATACTGTAGGGTATACTTTATTTAAAAAGATATTTTTTGGATATATCCTATTTGTAATGCTATTTACATCATTTCAAATATATAGAGAGTATGATTTTGCTAAAAAACTTGTAGAAAAAGATATGGTAAATATTGAAAACTCATTTAAAGGTGTTTTAGGTAAGACTATTTGGGCTTTTAATAAAGAAAAAATCATACAACAAGCTGATGCTATTGTAAAATCAAACTCTATTAGTGGTATAGCACTTGTAACACCTTATGATGAAATTATCTACTTAAAAGGCACTATTACAAGTGACTTTAAAAAACTTGATAAATATGTATTTAAAGATCATAAGTTTGATAGGGTGTATAAAGATGATTTACTAAGTAGAAGTTTTGAACTATATGATAGACAAAGTTCACCTAGTTCTTTAGGTACAGCTATTCTATTTATAGAGACAAATCAAATAGCAAAACTAGCAACAGAAGCTATCTATCTTATTTTGATAAATGTATTTGTTTCTGCATTTATTTTATGGTTTTTATTTATCTACTTTGCAAATAAAATCTTGACAATTCCTCTAAATAAGATGATTGAAGCAACAAATGACTTAAACTTAGATGATTTCCATGAATTAAAAATAGAGTTTGAAAATGAAAAGGTTCATGAGCTTAGTTTACTTGCTGATACATTAAATCAGATGTCAAAAAGAATCAACGAATCATATATCAATATGAAACAGCTAACAATGATTAGAGATAAACAAAAACTTGATTTAGAGAATGCAAACAAATATAAAACAGATTTCTTAGCAAATATGAGCCATGAGTTAAAGACACCTTTAAACTCTATAAATGTTATAAGTTCAGTTATGATGAAAAATAAAGATGAAAGATTTAATACAAAAGATGTACAAAATTTAAAAATCATAAATAACTGTGGAAATGATTTACTATATCTAATAAATGATGTATTAGATATATCTAAGCTTGAAGCAGGACAACTTAACTTAGACTATACTCAAATAAATTGTTGTGAATTAATGAGAGACATAAAAGATATGTTTGAACCACAAGTTAATGAAAAAGGTTTAAAACTTACTTTTAAATGTGATGAAAATATAGGTGATATTTATACAGATGACAATAGAATTAAGCAAATTGTAAAAAATTTATTAAGTAACTCTATAAAATTTGTCAAAGAAGATGGTGAAGTTAACTTTATAGTTAAAGATGATGGAAAGAATGTAAAAGTTTATGTAAAAGATAATGGAATAGGAATTGAAAGAAACAAGCTTCAACATATATTTGATAGATTTAAACAAGCTGATGGTAGTACTACTAGAAAGTATGGTGGTACAGGGTTAGGACTTGCTATTTGTAAAGAGCTTCTAAGTCTATTAGGTGGTGAGATTGATGTAAAAAGTAGGGTTGATGTTGGTACTATTTTTAGTATTGTATTTCCTAAAAATAAAGATAAAGTCACACAAGAACCTAAGAGTGATAACCTCTCACTTGATAATTTAGAGAATGAAATATCAAAAGGTAAAACTATTTTGATTTTCAATAATGACCCTATTAGTTTCTTAAGTATTGTTGTTGATTTAAAAAAGAGTTTTGAAGTAGTTCAAGTATCAAATATAGTAGATTTCAAAGAAGAGATTAAAAATGACTATACAAAGGTTATAGTTGATATAAACTCAAAAAATGAATCAGAATTAAGTAGTTTATTAAATCAAGTAAGTGAAAAATTGATTCTGACTCACAGTGAAGAGATAAGCAAAGAGATAAAAGATAAAGCAATTATTAGCTTAAAAAAACCAATAGATAAAGAAGAGTTATTTAGTTATTTATAAAAGGATATGAAATGAGTAAATTTTCAGTATTAATAGTTGATGATGTAAAAGATAATATTTACTCTTTAAAACTAATAATAGAAGATAATTTTGATATTGATATTTATAGTGCTTTAAGTGCAAACGAGGCTATGGAAATATTGATGAAAAATAAAGTTGATTTAATTTTAAGTGATATACAAATGCCAGAAATAGATGGTTTTCAGTTTGCAGAATATCTGAAATCTATTGATTCAACAAAAAATATCCCTATTATTTTTATTACAGGTATTTATGATAAAGATGCTTATCAAAAAAAAGGTTACGAACTTGGTGCTGTTGAGTACATATCTAAACCTATTGATGAGAATCTATTAAGTGCTAAATTAAAAGTTTATATAGACCTATTTGAAGATAAGAAAAGAAGTAGCACTCAACTAAATGAAAAAGAAGAGATTTTAATACACCAGTCAAAAATGGCAACAATGGGTGAGATGATAGGCGTGATAGCTCATCAGTTAAAACAGCCATTAAACAACTTATCACTATATTGTTCTGATGTTAAAGATACATATAAGTTTGGTGAGATTGATGAGGAGTTTGTAAATAACTTTAGTAAAGATACAAAAAATCAAATCGATTTTATGACTGAAACAATAAATGACTTTATGAACTTTTTTAATCCAAATAAAGAAAAAAGAGTATTTAAAGTAAAAAGTGCTATGGATAAAACTTTAAAGCTTTTAGAAAAGCAACTTGTAAATAACAATATAACCTTAAACAATAATTTAGGTGATGAAGTTGCTTTTGGAGTAGAAACAGAACTTGAACAGGTTTTTTTAAACCTTATAACAAATGCAAGGGATGTTTTTATAGAAAGAGGTATTGAAAAAAGAGAGATAAACGTAACTTCTTTAACAAAAGATAAATATAGTGTAATATTTTTTGAAGATAATGCAGGCGGAATAAACGAAAAAGATTTAGAAAAGATATTTGACCCTTACTATACAACAAAAGCTACAGGAACAGGTACAGGGCTTTATATGGTAAAGCTAGTAGTAAAATCAAGTTTTGGAGGAGATTTAAAGGTTCAAAACAGTAAGCACGGAGCAAAATTTATTATTGTAGTAAAAAATAGATAATATATTTACAGTTCATTATATATTAAGATATACAGCGATATAATTTTTCACTTTTGATATATAAGGAACTGTATGAATCTTACCTCAAATCTCACTTTAGAATTATCAAACCAGCCTTTTTTACTTGAAAAACGTATAGAGCTTTTAAAAGCAATAAAAAAACAAGGCTCTATTAGTAAAGCTGCAAAAGCTGTTCCTATGAGTTATAAAGCTGCATGGGATGCTATAAATGAAATGAACAATTTATCAAATAATGCAATAGTACTAAGGGAAACAGGTGGTAAAGGTGGTGGTGGTACATCTCTTACACCCTATGGAGAGAAGCTTTTAAAAACCTATGAAATTTTAAAAAGTGAACAAAAGAGATTTTTAGAAAAACTTGAGAAAAGTACAGATTTTCATACAGGTACATTAAAAACTATAGAGAGGTTTGCAATGCAAATTAGTGCAAGAAATCAAATAAGTGGATATGTAGAAAAGATTGTAAAAAATGATGTAAATGCAAATATTGTAATTAGCACTAAAAGTAAGCAAACTATATTCGCAAATATCTCTTATGATGCAGTTAAATCCCTTGATATTAATTTAGATGATGCAGTACTGGCTATTTTTAAATCTAATAATGTTTTATTAGCAACAAATGATGATATAGCTATTAGTGCAAGAAATAAGATAAAAGGCAAAATCACTTCAATCAAAAAAGATAATACAAATAGTGAAGTCTCTTTGGATATAGGAAAGGGCGAAACTATCACTTCTATTGTTACTACAGGTGCTGTTAAAAAACTTGATTTACAAGAGGGTAAAGAGGTTTTTGCATTTATAAAATCAAGTGATATTATAGTTGGTAAATAAAAATGAATATTTTAAGTGTAGTTGTTGATAATATTCAAGAAGAGCAGTCATTGCATATAGTAACCTTTGATTTTTTAGGTACTAAGTTAAAAATGATGAGTTTACAACTTAGTAAGGATATACAAGTTGGTAAAAAGAGTAGATTATATTTTAAGCCAACAAATGTAGCCTTTGGTAAAGATTGTAAAGGGCTTGTTAGTTTTGCAAATAAAATAGATGCAAAAGTAGAGAAAATAGAAAAAGGTAAGCTTTTAACTTATGTTATTTTAAATGTAAAAGATCATCAAATAGAGTCAATTATTACAACAGAAGTATGCGAACAGATGAATTTAACTATTGAAGATGAAGTGAAGATATTTTTAAAGGCAAATGAGATATCAATATTAGGAAACTGCGATGATTGATACTATGCTAAGCATAAACTTTACACCTTTTTTTATATCTTTTAAATTGGCATTTATAACAACTCTTATACTTTTCATATTAGCACTGCCTCTTTCTTGGTGGCTTTCAAATACAAAATCAAGATATAAACCAGTTATTGAAGCAATAACAGCTCTTCCTTTAGTTTTACCACCCTCTGTAATAGGTTTTTATATTTTATGGGCTTTATCTATTAACTCACCCATAGGAAGTTTTTTTGAAAGCACCTTTGGTATTCAATTGGTTTTTAACTTTACATCTTTGGTTATTGCTAGTTGTTTTTATAGTTTACCTTTTATGGTTCAACCCTTACAAAGTGGTTTTGAAAGTTTAGATAGAAATATGATTGAGGCTAGTTATATTAGTGGAAAAAGTAAACTTGAAACCCTTTTTAAAGTCTCTATTCCAAATATCAAGCCTGCACTTTTAACTGCTTTGATTGTAACATTTGCACATACTGTAGGTGAGTTTGGAGTAGTTTTAATGGTTGGTGGAAGCATACCAGGAGAGACAAAGGTTGCATCAGTTGCTATTTATGAGTTTGTGGAGATTTTAGATTATGAAAAGGCACATATTTATAGTGCAATTATGGTTGTAATTAGTTTTTTAGTTCTATTAAGTGTATATATTTTTAATAGTAAACAAAAAAAAGTATTTAGTAAGTAAGAGTATAGATGATAAAAATAGATATAGAAAAAGATTTAATAGGTTCAAAAGGTAGTATGAAGCTAAATATTAACCTTGAAATAAAAAAAGGTAGCTTCGTAGCACTAGCAGGTGAAAGTGGTAGTGGGAAAACAACACTTCTTAGAGTTTTAGCAGGTTTAGAAACAGCAAATGGAATTATAAAAGTTGATGATGAATTGTGGTTAAATAGTACTGCTTCTTTGAGTGTACAAAAAAGAAATATCGGTTTCGTTTTTCAAGATTATGCTCTTTTTTCAAATATGAACGTTGAACAAAATCTTTTATATGTAAAAAAAGATAAAGAACTTTGTTCTTATTTACTTAATTTAACAGGACTTTATGAGTTAAAGAAAAGAGATGTAAATAGTCTAAGTGGTGGGCAAAAGCAAAGAGTTAGTTTATGTAGAGCTATGATGAATAATCCAAAACTATTACTACTAGATGAGCCTTTATCTGCGTTGGATCCAAAGATGAGAACAAAACTACAAAATGAGATATTAGCTTTACATAAAGAGTTTAAAACCACAACTGTTATGGTAAGCCATGAACCAAGTGAGATTTATAAACTCTCAAATGAAGTAATTGTTTTAGATCAAGGAGAGATTATAAATAAAGGTGAGCCAAAAGATGTATTACTTAAAACACAAGGTTCACAAAAGTTCTCTTTTGAGGGGAAAATACTTGATATTTTAAAAGTTGATATTGTCTATGTTGCTATTATTAGTATAGGGCAGCAGTTAGTTGAAGTGGTTTTATCTAAACAAGAAGCAATGAACTTTCATATAGGTGATAAAGTAAAAGTTGGTACAAAAGCTTTTGCACCAACAATCAGTAAGTATTAGGCTTAAAGTTGATCAAAGGAGTCATCATATTTTCTTAGTTGACTCTCTCTTAGTTGTACAAGCTCTACTAAATCTATAACTCTTTTATCCTTTCTTCTAATATTTTCACTTAACTCATCTATTTGATTCATCGCATTAGCAAGATCCTCAGAAACTTTTTTATAATTTTCATAGTGTTTGGAACTTTGTGCTCTTAACTTATCGCTTAATAGTTTTAAATCTTCAATCTCATTGTTTTTTGCTTTTAGATTTTTTTGGATTCTTTCATCTATATTTAGCATCTCATTTTCATAATATTTTATCTGACTATTAAAATCTGCTGTTCTTTGTCTATGTTTATTTAATTCATTTTGCATATTAGATAGCATTCTTTCATAGTTTTGTCTATCTTTTTGAGATTTTGCTACTTCCATATTTTTATTTTTGATACTAGTCATCACTTTTTTATGAAACTCTCTTTTTTCATTTACTTCATCAGTAGAGACAAAACCTATAACTATATACTCCTCAGAATTTTCATTTTGTATTTTGAAAATAGTACTTTTTATATAAATAAATCCCTCTTTTGATGTTTCATACTTTAAATCACCTTTCCAAGTTTTACCATTGTCAATATCTTGCCATAGTTTTGAAATAAGGTTTTTATCTGTATCTTTACTTACAATATCTATTAACTTTCTTTTATGTAGTTCATCTTTTGTATATTTCATCTGTTCTGTAAATAAAGAGTTAGCAAAGATTATATTTAAATCTGTATCTAGCTTAAAGATTGTTGCTACACTATTTATAACTTTTAAGTACTCTTTTAACTCAGCACTTTTTTGTACTACTAAGTTTTGGTAGTATTTTTTTTCACAAACTTTCTCTATCTTTTCTACCACATCTTCTATATCTACTGGTTTTAAAGCATAATATGATGTATTTAGACTAATAGCTTTTAGTAAAAATTCTGTTTCAGATCTAGCTGTAGTGAAGATAATAGGCATATTATCATCATGCTCTCTTATTTTTTCAAGCATCTCTATACCACTCATTTGAGGCATATTTATATCACTTAATATCAAATCTATCTTTCCATCACCTAATCTATCTTCTTGATATTTTTGGAACCCCTCTAAACCATTTGTTGCTACAATTACCTCTTTAAATAATCTATTTAAAACTTTCTCTAATTGTTTTCTTGCAATCTCTTCGTCTTCAACAAATAGTATTGTTAATTTTTTTAAAAAATCTCTATTGAACATAATAGCTCTCCAAGTAAATAAGTAATTATATTATAACAAAATATTCTATTTATATTAATTTATCATAGAAAAGTATCGCAAAAGTACTATTTGTAAATAATCTAAAAAAATCATAATTTAGTTAAAGTTTATTATAAAAGGGGTAAAATCAATTAATAACTTTTTTTTCTTTTTGGAGAAGTTGATGGAAAATAACAATAGTTTAGATTTTTTTGAAAATATATTTACGAACTTGCCTGTTAGTATTTTTGTTGTTGATAAGAGTACTAAAGAGATTATTCATATAAACGACAAAGCAAAAGAGCTTTTAGGTGAGAAGTATATATCATCTAAAAAAATAGATATAGAAGACATTTTTATCTGTAATTGTAATACTAAAAAAACTATTGATTTAAGTACATTAATCTCTAAATTCTGCAATAAAGAATTAAACAAAAATCATAACCTTTATATAAACAATAAAAACCTAACTCCTATAGAAATTTCATACAATGAATTAAATCAGAATAATAAAGAGGTATTAATATTTAGTGTAAATAATATAAAAAAGATTGTTCAAAAAAGAAATTTGCTAAATTACTATGATAAAGCTTTAGAAAAATCATCAAGCTTCCTAGCTTTAGTTAGTAATGACTATAAATATTTGTGGGTAAACGACTATTATGCAAAAATATTCAATAAAGATAAAGAGTACTTTATAGGTAAAACACTTGCTGATATATTAGGAGAGACATATTTTGTCAAAATTGCTAAGGAGAATTTTGATAAAGCCTTACAAGGTCAATCAGTGGAGTTTGAGAGTCAATTACACTTAAACTCTAAAAAAACTATTTATATTCAAGTATTTTATGAGCCTTATTACTCAATTACAAATGAGATTGAGGGAGTAGTGGTTTTAGTATATGATTTATCAAAATTTAAAGAGTACGAAAAAGAGGATAGAAAAAAAGAGAAGCTTTTAATACAACAATCAAAAATGGCTGCAATGGGAGAGATGCTTCAGAATATTGCTCACCAATGGAGACAACCTCTAAGTGTGATTTCAACTTGTACAAGTGGGATTATTCTGCAAAAAGATTACAATACACTAACAGATGAAATTTTGCACGATTCATTAAACAAGATTATGAACACAACAGAGTATTTATCTAATACAATAGATGATTTTAAAAACTTTTTTGAAAGAGATAACAATGTTGTAAATTTCAATGTAAAAAAGCTTTTGGATAAAACTTTAGAGTTAGTTGATATGAGTTTTTCCAATAATGATGTTGAAATAGTAAAAAATCTTGATGATACTATTTTTATAAATAACTACAAAAATGAATTAATGCAAGTTATTTTAAATATAATAAATAACGCTAAAGATGCATTGTTACAAAACAATAATGATTTAAATGATACTAGATTTGTGAAAATTGATTTATATAAAAAAGATGATAAAGTAATAATAGATATCTTAGATAATGCAGGTGGGATACCAAAAGAGATCAAAGATAAAATATTTGAGCCATATTTTACAACAAAACATAAAAGCCAAGGTACAGGAATAGGGCTTTTTATGACACAAGAGATAATAAAAAAACATATGGATGGTAACATAAAAGCGACAAATAAAAAGTTCACCTATCACAATAAAGAGTATAAAGGTGCACTATTTACCATCACACTAAATTTAACATAAGATAGTATAGGAGAGATTAAAGATGAGTTACTTGGATATATTTATATTGGGATGGAACCTAAATGCTTTAATGTTTTTAGTTAACTTTATTTTAGCTATTAGGGTTTTAATAGGACAAGATAGAGAAAAACTTCAAGAAGAGAGTATGGTTTTAAAAGAGTTAAAAGAGCAGATGGATAAGTATTATCCTTATAGAACTCAAACTACAATAGTAACTTATGCAGTGCCATTTACAGCCTTCTTTAGAATGTCATTTAGACTAATAGAAATGGCTTTATTTTTTCAAAAAAATAAAGACTCTAAGATGTTTGATTATATGGTATATAAATATACAAATGAAATTCAAAAAGCAAAAAATAGATAAAATGCACTCTTTTATAAAAAGAAATGATACAAACAACGAAGATACTTTTTTCAAAGAAGTAGAGGGGCTAAAACTTCTTGAAGCCTCAATTTCTAAACATCAAAACAGATATATAAATATACCAAAAATCTTTAATGTCACATCACAAAAACTTGAACTAGAATTAATAGAAACATATACTAGAAGTGAAAAATTGTCTATTAGCTTAGCCGTTGGTTTGGCACTTATTCATAGAACTTTTAATAGTGAAAACAAGTTTGGTTTAGAATACGATAACTATATAGGTTTAAATAAGCAAAAAAATATATTATGTGATTCGTGGGGAGAGTTTTTTTATAAATATAGATTAAAATACCAAATTGAATTAATAAAAGATATAAGTATCAAACAAGATTTTCAAGAGACTTTAGAAAAAAATAAGAAGCAACTTATCAAGTTTTTAGATAAGTGTAAAAAACCAAGTTTAGTACACGGGGACTTATGGAGTGGAAATGTACTTTTTTCAAAAGATAAAGTTTATTTAATTGATCCAGCAGTATTTTATGCAGATAGGGAAGTTGATATTGCTATGACTAGACTTTTTGGTGATATGTATTTAACTGATTGTAAAGATGGGTTTAAATATATAAATAGACTATTTGATGAGTAGAACATTAAAAGAGCAGTTTTTAGGCTTTTATAATACACCTGATTTATTTAACAATATCAAAACTTTAAAGCAGTTTTCTTATGAAAAACTACAATTAGATAAGATAAACTATTCTAAATTAAATATAAAAGAGAACTTACCTCTTGGAAAAAGAGTAGAGTATTTTTTTGAATACTATATAAAGCATACATTTCGTTACAACCTAGTGAAAAAAAATATTCAAGTCTTAAAAGATAAACAAACTTTAGGTGAGATTGATTTTATACTATATGATAAGTATGAAAATTGTTTTAAACATATAGAATTAGTGTATAAGTATTATCTTTATGATTTATCCTATAAAAATGAATTAGATAGATATATTGGTCCAAATAGAAATGATACATTAGTAAAGAAATTAGAAAAAATTGAACATAAGCAGTTTCCTTTAATATACAAAAGCCCAACAAAAAAATACTTAGAAAATATTGATATCGAAAATTTAAAGCAAGAGGTTGCATATAAAGCAAATATATATCTTCCCTTATTAGATTTAAAAGCTGCTAGAAAGGTATGTGGTTTTAAAGATAGTATACAGGGCTTTTATTTATCTTATGAAGAGTTTAAAAGATTGAGTGTTTTTGAAAATTATGAGTTTTTTTTACCACATAGATATGATTGGATATGCAGTCCAAGTTTATCTGTAAAATGGTATAAATATGATGAGATAAAATCACTAATAGAGTTTTATCTAAACTATAAAAAATCACCTCTTGTTTGGATGAAAAAAAAGAGTAAAATCAGAACTTTTTTTATTACTTGGTGGTAAAGAGTAAAGATTAAATCTCCTCAGAGATTTTCTTTACTACTTTAAATACATTGTTAATTGATTCAATTGATACTTGCTCTTTTTTAGAGTGTGGAAACTTTATTGTTGGTCCTATTGAAGCAACTTTTATATCAGGATACTTGTCTTTAAAAATCGCACACTCAAGTCCAGCGTGAATTGCTTTTAGTTTAGCATCACTATTAAACTCTTTATATATGTTTTCTACTTTAGAAGTAAAGTCATTTATATCTGGTTTCCAAGCTGGATATTTACCATCTGTTTTTACTGTAAATCCGTGTTCATGAAGTATATTTATTGTTTCATCTTTAATTGCTTGTAACTCATCATTTGCCATTGATCTTGCACTAAACTCAATTTTTATACTATCAATTGTAGTTGAAACAATAGCGATATTTATAGAGTTTTGAACAACCTCTAATTCACTATTTTTTGATAAAACACCATGTTTAAACTCATAAATAAAGTCTATAATCTTATCATCAAAAATACTTAAATGCTCACTTGTAGCATCAATTTTTTCTATCTTCATATTTTCATGTGAGGCTACTGGTCTGTTTTTACAAGCAATTATAGCTTTTGCATTTGCAGGAATAGAGTTGATTCTCTCACCCGCATTAAACTCTAGAAGTTTAGCATCTGCTTCTTTTATTGTTTTTGCTAAAAGTTTTATAGCATTTGGTATATTTTTATCTATATCAACACCACTGTGTCCACCTTGAAGTTTTGTTAAACTAACTTCATATAAGTCTAAGTTTTCAGTATTTGGAATAATCTGCTTATTTGAGTTAACTGCAAAAATATCAACACCTCCTGCACAACCTATACAAATCTCACCTTCTTCTTCACTATCAAGATTTAGCATATAAGTTGAGTTTAACTCTAAAGATAAGTTATTTGCACCAATTAAACCAATCTCTTCATCTGATGTAAATAAAAACTCCCCATCATATCCATCATACATAAGTTTTATCATATAAGAACAACCAATTCCATTATCACTTCCTAAGGTTGAATCTTTTGCATAAAGTATATCTTCATCTTGGAGTATTTCAGGTACACAATTATCACTTAAGCATACAATATCATAATGAGATTGGAAAGCTAGTTTTGCATTTGAATTCTCTTTTTTACATAAAATATTATTATAATCATCAACTATACATAAATAACCTAGCTTAGTAGCTAATTCTTTCATATAGTTTATAAAAGGTTCATGTGTTTTTGAACATCTAGGAATTTGTGTTATCTCTTTGAAAATATCAATTATTTGACTCAAATTAAGTCCTTTTTTGTTTTTTCAAATTATAACAAAAGTATTAAAAAGAAGGCTTATTAAAAGTCCTAAGAGTTATTAACTCTTAGAAACTTTTTTGTTTTCTTGATTGCTTATTGCATCTTTTAGATTTCTATTTCTATATGCTAGTATTATAGTTATAAAAATAGCAGTTACTACATAGTAAACCCATGTAGGAATTGGAACAGGATCACCTGTTGCGTATGAGTGTAACCCAGATAAGTAGAAGTTTACACCAAAGTATGTCATCAGAATCGAACTAAATGCCAATAGTGATGCAGTAGAGAATGCAAATGGATTGTTAAGCTTTTTAACAAATCTCATATGAATAACAAATACATAAACTACAATTGATACATAAGCCCATGTCTCTTTAGGGTCCCAACCCCAGTATCTACCCCAAGACTCATTTGCCCAAACACCACCAAGGAAGTTACCAATAGTAATAAATGTAACACCAATAATTAAGGCAATTTCATTAATTGCAGTGATACTTTTAATAGTCTCATCTAAATGAGGTCTATTTTTTCTAAAGATAAACATTATAAGTGACATATATCCTAAAATTGCTCCAAGTCCAAAGAAACCATAAGAAGCAGTTAAGATAGATACGTGAATAGTTAACCAATATGATTTTAATACTGGAACTAAGTTTGTAATTTGTGGATTAATTCCTGTTAAGTGAGCTGTAAACATAAATATTCCAGCTACAATAACAGCAGCACTTAATGCAAGTAGAGATTTTCTAAAGAATACAACCCCTGCAAAAACTGCTGACCATGAAATATACAGTAAGGACTCATAGGTGTCAGACCAAGGTGCATGTCCTGAAATAACCCATCTAAAGCCCATACCAAATGTATGCGCTGCAAATATTAACGCTAAAATTACAAAGAAAATAAATGTAGTCTTTTTTGGCTTAATATTTGGATTAAACACAACTATAAATGCAACTATAAGCATTACAAATCCAAGTAATATATAGGCAATAGTTAATTTAGGGAAGATATATAAGTCATTAAATAGTATCTCATTATTAATCTGAGATTTACTAGGAATAACCTCTGCACCAATTTTTTCTTGATATAAAGACATCATAGATACAAATTTATCAGCTTCTTCCCATTGGTTTTGAATTACTGCATTAATAAAACCTCTAACCATTGTTTCAACAGCAGCTTGTGTTTGTCCTTTGAATGTTTGCATTGCATCTAGTGGTGCATGCCATTTATTTTCAGGATGTTTTGGTTCAGGGAAGATATTAAATAAACTACCATTAAATGTTGCATAAGTGATATTCAATCTCTCATCAATTCTAATAATATCTTTTTCGTATGTTCCTCTATCCTGAGGTTTACTAATAGCAGCTCTTTCAGCCTCTTTTTTTAGTAAATATTTACCATCAATAAAAACCTCTGAAAAAGCAATATGTTTTCTAGACTCATCAATACCTAAAAACTTTTTTAGTTTTGGAGTTTTAATTTTTAGCATTCTAACATCACGCCAAATTTCAGGCCTTGTTAGCATACCTAAAACTATTTGATCTGCATTCATACCAAATAAAGATCTTTTCCCACTAAGTTTTACAACAATCTCTCTATTTAATGTTGATAAAGGTTTCATTCTACCACCTCTATCTTGTGTAACAAGTCTAGAGAACTTTTCAGCTGTAGCTTTTGACTCTTCTTTAAATTGGTTAAGATACTCTACTGTACTTTGAGTCTTATTGTTTAGTTTTGGTTTCGCATCTTCTGCATGAAGATTTAGTGCACCTAAAGAGAAGAAACAGGCAATAGCTATTGAAATTGCATTTCTTGAAGATACATATTTTGTAAGTTTCCAAAATCTTGATTTTTTATCAAATAAGTTAAGTGTTAAACCAAGTGTTAATAAGAAGTATCCTAAGTATGTAGGCCATTTACCAGGGTCATTATTTACTGATAAAACTGTACCACTTTCATCAGGGAAATAAGAACTTTGGAAAAATAAGAAATTGCCCTCATGTAAAGTTCTGTTCATAAATATTCTATAATCATACTCTTTATTATCTTTGATAACAGTAACCTCTGATGCGTAAGAAGATGGTGAGTTACTACCAGGGTATCTATCAAGTTGGAAGTCTCTTAACTTAATTGAAAATGGAAGTTTCATTGTTTTTGAACCATAAGATAAAACTACACTAGTATCTTCATCAAATTTAAGTTCCCTTTTTAAACCTCTTTGTCCTCTTTGCCCAGGAAGTCTTATCTGCTTAGTTTCACCATCAACTGTAACATCTACAGTTAAAAGTCCCATTTTAGCAGTACCTTTTTTAGCTAGCATATAGTCTGCATATTTGATATCTAGCTCTTTTTCTCCATATAG
The DNA here is from genome assembly GCA_041694355.1 of Arcobacteraceae bacterium. Taxonomy (GTDB): domain Bacteria; phylum Campylobacterota; class Campylobacteria; order Campylobacterales; family Arcobacteraceae; genus Arcobacter_B. The sequence goes on from JASMTK010000128.1 coordinate 96,543, forward strand.
AATCTTATGCTCAAAGTCATTTATTGATTTTAAAAATGAAGTAAACTCTTTTTGATACTCTTTATAGTAAGTTTTTCCCTCATCATTAATTGTAATTTGTAAATATGGTTCTAATGAAATCATTCTATTTTCAGTAGTACCTTCTTTGATTTGCATAATTCCCTCGTAACCAACATATCTAGTTACACCTGCACCTATTAATATCACAACAAAAGAGATATGGAAAATAAATCGTGCTTTACTTCTCCACATCTTATATTTAAAAATAATACCTGTTAAATTTATAGTAGTTAATACAAGCATTATTTCGTACCATAAATTATTATAAACTAAGACTCTTGCGGATGATGTACCAAAATCATTTTCGATAAAAGTAGCATATCCAGCCCCTATAGCTAATATAGCTAGCAATGTTAGGGTAGTCTTAAATGAAAATAAGACGTTAGACGCTTTCAAAAAAAATCCTTTCATTCAAAATTATGAAATCTTATTATAAAGATGTTAACTGTATATTAACAATATATGAAATAGTTTTCACAAAAATAGGTTCGTAGTATAACAAAACAAACATTGTTTTCCATTGATTTAAGTCTATTTTTTATTTAATAGCTTATAATGTCATTTATGAATTTAGATGAATTAAGAAAGAAAAAAGACCTTTGCAGAGAGTGGAAAAATGTCAAACCTTGGTTTGAACAATTAAATAAAGCAAGAGAGATAAAAACAAACAATCTTTATTTAGACTATGGAGACTGGTTTACTGTTGGGAAAAGAGAGGATATTACTCAAGAAGAGTATGACTTGATAGAACAGACAGCTAAAAAACTTATACCTTGGAGAAAAGGCCCTTTTAATCTATTTGGATTAGAAATAGATAGTGAATGGCAAAGTAATATTAAGTATAACCTTTTAAGACCACATTTTAATTTAAAAGATAAAATTGTTGCTGATGTTGGTTGTAACAATGGTTACTATATGTTTAGAATGTTAGAAGATAAACCAAAAAGGTTAATTGGTTTTGATCCAAGTGCTTTAACACTTCATCAATTTGAATTTATAAATCACTTTGTAAAATCAGATATTATCTATGAGATGCTTGGAGTAGAGCATTTAGAGTTTTATAATCATAAGTTTGATTTTATTTTTATGTTAGGTGTTTTATATCATAGACCTGATCCAGTAGGGTGTTTAAAATCTTTAGCAAGAAGTTTAAACTCAAAAGGTGAAGTAATTATTGATACTTTTATGATTGATGGGGAAGATGAGATCTGTTTAACTCCAAATAAAAGATATTCTAAGATACCAAATATATATTTCATACCAACTATTCCTGCACTTAAAAACTGGTTATCAAGAGCTGGATTTGAGAATATGGAAGTTTTAACAACAACAGTTACAACACAAAAAGAACAAAGAAAAACAAAGTGGACTTTTGATCAAAGTTTAGAGGATTTTTTAGATCCAAATGACAGTTCAAAAACAGTTGAGGGGTATCCAGCACCTAAAAGAGTCTACATAAAAGCAAATAAAATACAATAGATTAGAATAGATCTATTGTATCTTCTGGAGTTAACTCTGCATAATCAAAAAATTGACTTCTACCTTTATTTTTAGCTTCATATAAAGCAATATCAGCATTTTTTATTGCATCGTTAATTGTATCAGAATCTTCTGTATTAAATGTTTCAAGTCCTATACAAATTGTTTTCATAAGTTTTTGTTGGGTTGTTTCATCAACTACAATTGCAACCTTTGCAAAATCTTCTATTATTTGTTTAGCTAAGTTTTCAACTTGATATTTCATTTTATTACTTAATATAGTTACTAGAAACTCATCAGCATTTAGTCTAGCAACCATATCAAACTCATTTATATTTGTATGAATAACTTTTGCTAATTCAATTAAAACTTTATCTGAAATATCATAGTTAAACTCATCTACAACAGCTTTAAAGTGATCAACTCCTATCATTAAAAAGTAAATCTCTTTATTTTGATGATTTGATAAAGTTAAATGTTTTGTTAAATTATCGATAAGATAATTGCGATTATATACTTTTGTAACAGAGTCAAGAGATGATGACTCAATAAAATTTTTCTTTAAAATCCCATTTTGAATAATTGGTGAGATTTGAAAAAATGCAGCTTCTATAATATTATATTTAGCTTGTAAAACTTCATAGTGTACTTTTGAAGTTGCACAAAATGATACTGTTGCATTTAAATTTGTATGGGTATTTATTATAAAAAAGTAAGATTTATCATCATCTAAGAAAAACTCTTCTCCTTTACAAAAGATTTCTTCTTTAGAATTTGTACTAATATCAATTAGTGCAAATCTGAGATTATCCACATTAAATTCATGATGTAGCCAATCATATATATCATCAGCCATCTGAACTATATTTGTAGAAAATTGTAATTGTTCGTATAATCTATAAATAGTCTCTAAACATCTGTAACTATATTCGTCTGTTTGAGACTTTTTAATTAGTTCTAAAATTTGTTCTTTCATAATAAACCTTAAAAAAAGTCAATAGTATTTGTATCCTCTTGTGTAAACATAAATGTTTTACTTCTTCCTAAATTCCTAGCTTCGTATAAAGCTATATCTGATTTTCTTATAATATCATCAATATCTGTAGCATCATCAGGAAATATTGAGATTCCACTACAAATTGTCTTTTTTAATGCTTGTTTAGTCTTTTCGTTTACTACAACTTCTTCTTGGCTAAATCTTTCAATGATTTTTTCAGAAATCATCATGGCATTGTCACCACTCATCACATTAAGTAAAATAACTAAAAACTCATCTGAATCAATTTTGATAACAATATCAGAACTTCTTACACTATCTTTTAATGTATTAGCTAAAGCTTTTAACACTCTATCACCTATTGTATAATCAAACTCATCAATTACAGCTTTAAATTGATCAATTGCTACTTTAATAAATGCAACTTTCTTATTCTCTCTTTTTGAAAGACTTAATATCTTATCTGCATAATTATCTAAATAGTGCCTATTGTAAAGACCTGTTACACTATCAATCAGTGAAATATCTTTTAGTGTATCTTTCAATAGTTTATTATATAAAGTTTGAGAGAAAGCTTGTAAAGCTAGATTTATTACAAAACGGTTATCTTTTACAAAGTTATCATCATTTGTTGCAAGAATAATCTTAATTGTTGTTACTTTACTTTGAATTAATTCAAATACAATATTTTCATCTTCTGATAACTCATTTGCTGATTTATATAAAATCTGTTCTCTTCTTTCATCATGATCTATTAGAACGATCTCAATATCATTTATTTTAAATTTATCTTTTAAGTAGTGAAGTATCTCATCATAAAACTCTTCAAATGTCTTAACTAGTTTTAAACTATCATTTTTTTTAGCAATTGTCTCACATATTTGACTCATATATTTACCTTATACTATATATCTATGCCACTGTTTTAAAGAATCAATCTCACTTTTAAAAGTTGTTTTCTCACCATGACCTGGATATATATGATAGTCACTGCCTTCCCAAGCAATAACTTTCTCTAAACTCTCTTTCATCTTCTTTGCATCTGATGTTGGAAAGTCAAATCTTCCTATAGAGTTTTTAAAGATAAAATCTCCTGTGAAAAGATGCTCATCAAATTGTATCACAGAACAACCAGGAGTGTGACCTGGAAAGTGATGAAATTTTATTTTTATTCCTTCAATTACTATTTCTTCGTCTGGTTTTACTAAAATATCTGCTTTAGAAGCTGGCATACCTAAGCCATATGGATCTTTATCTAACATAAACTCATCATCAATTGGCGTATATATATCAATATCAAACTCTTCTTTCACCTCTTTGTTTGACCATACATGATCAAAGTGCCCATGTGTATTTAAAATTGCTACTGGATTTGTTGCATTTTGTTTTATCCATCTATTTGCATCTACACCTGGATCTATTATAAAGTCTTTGTTATCAATAGTGACAATATAACAGTTAGTTTGAAAACTGCCCATTGGTTGAACTTTTATATCCATTTTAAACCTTATTTGATAGAATTTCGCAATTATATCACAAATAAGGTTACACATGAATTATTTTTTTTGGTTAGAAGATATATTATTAACTAATTTGCCAAATGAAAAAATAGAAAAGTTTACTACTTTCTATGAAAAATTTAAAAATGAAGATTATTTTTTTGATAAAGATTATGTTCCTATAAAACTAGAAAAACCCTCTTATGACTCTTTTTTAGAGGTTGTTAAGCCCACAGCTTTACCAAAAATAAAGAACTTTAATACAATTGAGGGTAAAAAGTATTTATTACATACTATCTTACATATTGAGTACAGTGCTATAGATCTAGCTTTAGATGCAGCTTTAAGATTCAAAGATTTACCAATTGATTACTACAAAGATTGGTTGGAGGTTGCTGATGATGAGATTAGACACTTTTTGATGTTAGAGAAACTTCTAAAAGAGTTAGGTGGAGAATATGGAGATTTTCCTGTACATAAGAATCTATTTGAAGCTATGGAGGCAACTCCAGAATTCCTAAGAAGAATGGCAGCGGTTCCTAGGTATTTAGAAGCAAATGGATTAGATCAAAACCCAAAAATAATGGAAAAACTAAAATCAAACAATGACCCTTTTAATAGAAAAATATTAGATGCACTAACAGTTATATTAAAAGAAGAGGTTGATCATGTAACAAAAGGTGATAGATGGTTTAAATATGCTTGTGATAAAGAAGACTTAGATTATGAACCAACATATATAAAGATTATAGAAGAAGTATTTCCAGGTTCTACTAAAAGAAAAATGGATTTAAACTTTGAAGCTAGAAAAGAAGCAGGCTTTTCTTGTGATGAATTAAAGTTTCTATCAAAAAAACAAGATTGTAACTAAACTGTAATACTTAGATACCTTTCCGATTAATTCAGTTATCTAAAACAAAAACTACTTTTAAACTCTATACAACACTTAAAGGTTGTATAGACAACTTGTAATCATAGTGTAACACAGCTCATTTATACTTTCATTATCAAGCTTGTATAGGCAAGTTAAAAGGTAAGAGTTTTGAAAAATATAAGTAAGCCTATGTACATAAAACTGTATGAAGAGATATTGAAAAATATTGAAAATAAAAAATATAATTGTTGTGATAAGTTGCCCTCAGAAAACTTATTAGCTAAAGAGTATGAAGTTAATAGACATACTGTTAGACAAGCACTAAAAATGCTAAAAGAAAAAGGCTTTATATATACAAAAAAAGGTATAGGTAATTATATCTCAAATATAAAAGTTCCGTACTCTATTACAGATAAAAGCTCATACTCATCTAAAATATTAGATTTAGGTTACGAGCCAAAAACTAAACTACTTAGTGCAGATATTAAAAAACCAACTGAAGATGTAGCAAAAAATCTTGGGCTAAATAGTAAATTAAATGTAATAGAGTTAGTGCTTTTAAGATATGCAAATGATATACCTGTATCTATATCTTATTCTTACTTTGATGCTTTTTTATACTCAAAAATTATTGAAAATTTAGATATTGAACCTTTTTCAATATATAGAATTTTAAATAAGTGTTATCCGAACCTAGAAGTAACAAAAGTTAATACAGTATTTGAAGCATTGAATGCAACTCAAGAGCAGTGTGAGTTACTAATGATGCCCTCAAATACACCAATTTTAGCTGCAAGTACTCTTTCGAAAGATCAAGATGGAAACTTTGTTGAATATGGTACCTCATATTTTAGAGCTGATACGTGCAAAATAAAAGTAGATTTAATTTAATTGTAGGAGAAATAAATTGATTAAGATGAAGAATTTAACCTTAGGTTATAAAAAAGAGAAAATATTAAAAGATGTTGACTTAAAAGTTAAAGAAGGTGAATTTATGGGGATTATTGGCCCTAGTGGTGCTGGAAAATCAACAATGCTTATGGCTATTACTGGTGGAATTAAAGTGTTTGATGGAAAGTTTGAGGTTTTAGACTTTGATATTAAAAAGATAAAAAAGAAACATCTAATTAAGTTAAGAGAACAAATTGGAGTTATTTTTCAAGGATACAACTTAGTTGATAGATTAAGTGTATTAGACAATGTAGTAAGTGGAATGTTAAAGGATATACCTTTATCAAGGGCATTATTAAAAATCTATAAAGATAAGGAGTTAAAAAAAGCAAAAGAGTATATGGACATTGTGGATATAACAAAACATTCATTAAAAAGGTGTGATGAACTTTCGGGAGGTCAAAGACAAAGAGTTGCAATCGCTCGTGCTTTAGCCGCTGAACCAAAGATTATCTTAGCAGATGAGCCTGTTTCAGCACTTGATCCAAAAAGTGCTAAAAAAGTTATGGAGATTTTGAGGAAGGTTAATAAAACTTATGGAGTTACAGTTGTAGCTAACCTTCATCATTTGGAGTATGCCAAAGAGTACTGTGACCGAATTATTGGCGTAAACGACGGTAAAGTAGTCTTTGACAACAACAGTGAAAATCTATCTGAAAAATCAGTGGATAAAATCTACACAAATAACTAGTGTAAAAAACAATTAAATTAGGAAATAAAAAATGAAATTATTAAAGAAATTTGCAGTAGCTTCTATAGCTTTAGGATTAGCATCTACATCATTGTTTGCACAAGAAAAGTGGCCAGAAAAAATCACATTTGGTGTAATCCCTGTTGCTGGTTCAACTTTAATGAAAGAAATCTTTGGACCATTAACTGATTATTTAAACAAAACTTTAGGTATTAAAGTTGAAATGAAATTAGCAGGAGATTATACAGGTATTATTACTGGTATGGAACATAAACATATTGATGTTGCATATTTCGGACCAAAATCTTATGTTGAAGCTGCAAAAAGAGCTAATGCTGAAGTTTCAGTTGTTGAAGTAGATGCAGAATCAGGACTTCCAGGATACTACGGTACTATTATCACTAAAAAAGGAAGTGGACTAAAAACATTAGAAGACTTAAAAGGTAAAACTTGGGCATTTACATCTTCACAATCAACTTCTGGAACTTTAGTTCCTACTGTAATGTTCTCTAAAAAAGGAATTGATCCTAAGAATTATTTCTCAAAAGTAGTTTATTCAGGTGGTCATGAAGCTTCAATATTAACTGTAAAAGCTGGAAGAATTGATGCAGCTTCAACAAATAACTTAGACTTTAATAGAGGTTTAGGAAAACACTGGGAGAGAGATCAATTTAATGTAATCTGGACTTCAAAATTAATTCCAGGAAACCCAGTTGCAGCAAGAGCAGATTTACCAACTTCACTTAAGATGGCTATTAAAGGTGCATTTTTATCTTATAACGATCCAAAAGGTTTAGAAAGATTAAAAATTAAAGGTTTTGTTAAAGGTGATGACTCTGTTTATGATTCAGTAAGAGAATTAATTAAATTAAAAAAAGAATTAAAAAATAAAAATTAGTTTAAAAGTAGGCGTTTTCACGCTTACTTAAATAAGGATATAAAATGAATTTAGAAGAGTTAAAAGCTAAAAGTAATCCATTTTTTTTTGGTAAATCAGCTGTAATTGTAATCTTTTTATTAGTTTTAATTCAAAGTTGGAATGATACAGAAATGAGTTTTGCAGCACTTTATAATGGTGCTGGTGATATGTCTGAGTACATAGCAGGAAATCCTGATATTGAAGGAAGTGGTTTCTTTCCTCCAAATCTAAACCCTAATGATTTAATGACATATGCTTACTCTATGTTAGAAACTATTCAAATGGCAGTTGTTGCTCTATTTTTATCTATAGTAGTAGCAGTTCCATTATCATTTATGAGTTCAAGAAATATCTTAAATATATTAATTCCAGGGAAAACTCCTATTCATGAGTTTACTAAAAAAGTGATATATGGAAGTGCTACCTTGGTTGCTAATATTTTTAGATCAATTAATGAAATTGTTTGGGCACTTATTTTTGTAAGTGCTGTTGGACTTGGACCTATGGCGGGAATATTAGCCCTTGGTGTGCACACAGCAGGCGTTTTATCGAAATTATTAAGTGAAGGAAATGAAGCTATTGATCCAGGTCCAGTTGAAGCCTTAACTACAACAGGTGCAGGCTTTTTTAAAGTGTTAATTTATGCAGTACTTCCACAAACTATGCCACATTTTGTATCTATGGCTTTATATAGATTTGAAAGTGATGTAAGAGCTGCTTCAATTCTAGGATTTGTTGGAGCTGGTGGTATTGGTTTTTATCTTTTTGACAAGATGAGAGCGTTTGAAAATGGTGATGTATGTTCAATTATTATCATTATTGTAATTACTGTTTGGGTACTTGACAAAATTAGTGCAATGATTAGAAAAAGGTTTATTTAACATGAAAAGAGAAGATATTAATAATTTAGCACAATTAGTGCAAAAAGAGAAATTAGAAAAATTATATAAAGAAATTGATAACAAATATAAAATAAATGTATTAACAAAACCAACAGAGCAAACACTTTTAGTACCAGTAAAAGATCCAAT
>JASMTK010000129.1:0-30109 GCA_041694355.1 Arcobacteraceae bacterium
GATTGGATGGGATGCCTTTAAGTTCATCATGAATGATGATAGAATGGATGATATTCCAATGGTTCTAGAAACAATTGATTCTGATATCTGGGATCAAGAAATAAAAGCCTTATATGATTTAGTAGAGAAGTAATTTACTTCTTTGCTAATTATTTAATCCTTCAGAGCATTCAAGTAGTATATCTCCATTTTCTAAAACATGGAAATCTATATGTGTAAAGTTACTAAATGTTTCAAAAAGATCAACTAATTCTCTAGTTTCAATTGTAGAGGAATTATCATAATCTACTTTTTTTATTAATACACCCTCATTTGTTGTTTCATACTTTTTATATATCTTATTTAAACTTAAATCTTTTATATCAAGAAGATGAATAATAAGTTTCATAAAACTCCTTAAATTATAATTTAATGATTATATTTAACATAAACTTATACTAGTATAATATAATGTTAGATAATAAAAGGTTTTTATAATCATCTCTAACTTTGTTGAAAGTTTTAGTATAATATTTTATACATAATACTTAATTAGGGACTACTATCAATGCAAACAATTTTAATAGCACTACTACCAATATTTTTTCTTATTTCACTTGGGTATATCTTTAAAAAATTAGAGTTTCCAAGTATTGAGTTTTGGCAATATGCTGATAAGTTTACTTACTATGTTTTATTTCCTTCTTTATTAGTTTACAAGTTATCAACTGCAAGTTTAGAGGGAGTTGATGGGGTTACTTTTATTTCAACTGCTTTTATTACGATGGTTGTAGCTACAGCTCTTTTGATGCTTTTATCGAAGTTTCTTTTTCTTTTTGAGGGGAAAGCCTTTACTTCTGTATATCAAGGTTCAATCAGATTTAACACTTATGTATTTTTAGCATTAGCAGATGCTGTTTTTGGTGATAAAGGCCTTGTTTTAGCAGCATTACTTATGACATTTATGATTCCAGCTATAAATGTTTTTTGTATATCAATATTTGCTTTGTATGCAAGTAGTGATAAGATAGGAGTAGTATCTTTTGTAAAGTCAATATTTAAAAACCCACTTATTTTAGGATGTATTGTTGGTGGATTATTGAACTATTTTGGAGTTTCACTATTTTCACCTATTGAAAAAACTATCGGGATTTTAAGTTCAGCTGCATTACCTCTTGGGTTATTATCTGTAGGGGTTGGGTTACATATCAAACATATAAAAGAGGTAAAGTTAGAACTTTTTACAGCTGTTTTTATAAAGCTGGCTTTATTTCCAGCAATTATGTTTTTTGTAGCTACAAAGTTTGAGGTTGGATATACTGAACTATTGGTTTTAGTTCTTTTTGCTTCAATGCCTACAGCATCATCCTCATATATTTTAGCTAGGCAATTAGGTGGAGACTTGAAGTTAATGTCTGCAATTATTACTATGCAGACACTACTTTCTATTGTGACTATTTCAGTTATACTTATGATATTTCAAGGTAGTTAGATACCATAGATTTTATACATAAAGCCAGTTTCGTTTTTGTCGTATTTATCCATCCAAAAAATACTTTTTTCCATATTGGCTTGTGTATAAGCACCATTTGCATATATTTTAGATAGTTCTGTTTGGGCAGGTTTTACTTCATTTTTAGCTGCAAACTCTAGAAGTTCAACCGCTTTTTTATATCTTTTTTTACTTATATAATAATAAGAGATTTTATAAGCAGCTATTGGGTCCACATCTTTTGTATCTTCTAAGAGTTCCAAAGCTTTTTTCTTATTTTTTGCTACACCTCTTCCTTTTAAATATAGTTCAGAAAGTAGGGCATTTGCATAGAAATTGCCTTTTTGTTTTGCTTGATTATAAAGCATAAATGCCTTTTTATATTCACCTTGTGAGTAACTTCTAATTCCTAATCTAATTAGTGCAATAGAGTTCTTATATGAGATTAAATCATAACAGTTCATCTCATAATCTTTATCATCACTTATACATTGGTTTGCATGAGAGATCTCTGTAGGTAATATTTTTTGTGATTCTTTGTATTTATTACATGCAGTAAACAAAAAAGTTATAGCAAATACAAAGGCAAGTTTTGAGGCTTGGTTCACCATGAAGTTTTCCTTATGTTTTTGTCTTGTAATCATTGTGTGTTATTCTAGCGAATTTTTTATAATTATATGAAGTTAAGATATTTTTTTGTATTATTTTCTTAATTTAGAGGAGTAGTTTTATGATTTTTATTGCCTTTTTTCTTTTTATTGCAGTGATTGCCATATCTTTGAGTATGCACAACTCATCAAACTTAGAGCAAATAGAAAACTATCTAAAATCCCAAGATTGTAACAATTTTATTTATTCTAAGGGTTCATATAAAGCTTTATGTGAAGATAGAGTTCTTGATATTTCAAATAGTTTCACTATCGATATTCCTAAAAATAAAAGAGAAATAGAGTATAAAGATATAAAAAATCTTTATGTTGAAGACTTGGATATTTTGATAAATGACAATATAAAGTTAAATTTTAAGAAGAAAGATGAACTTTACTCATTTCACAAGGATTTAAAAGAGGTATTACAAAAAGATAAGTAGAGTTACTACTTATCTTTTTTATTGTTTAAAGCTTCAAGTCTCTCTTTTGCTTTTTTATAATCTGATTTTTTGTACCAGAATTTTGCTAGCTTTTCGCTTTTGTTTACTTCGCCTTTTCCATACTCAAATAAAAGTCCAATATTATAAGCTGCGATACCACTTTGACTTTTATTGTAAGCTAGTTGATAATACTTTAGAGCTTTTTTTGTACTTTTTTTCTCTTTATAAAGCCCTTTTTCGTACATAATACCTAACTCTATACTCGCATCAGTATTTCTATATGCTGCTTTTTCAAAGTATTTAAAGGCATCTTTATATCTTTTTATCTCTTTAAAAAACATACCTACTTTGTATGCTGCTGTGTAACTATGTCTTGCTGCTTTTTGGTAGTACTTAAAGGCTTTCTTTTCATCTTTTTGTACACCTATACCTTTTTCATAGATATAACCTAATAGTTCACTTGATTTGTAGTCTTTAAACTCAGCCCCTAATTTGAAGTATTTTATAGCTTCATCATAATCAACTCTTAGAACATACTTTTTGTTCTTATTGTCTTCACCGGGGAAATATAACCAACCTAATCTATAAGCAGCATATTTATAGTTCTCTTCCATAGCTTCTTTATAAAGCTCTAAAGCTTTTTGAGGATCTTGCTTCACTCCTTTACCGTAGTTGTATAGCCATCCAAGAAGATATGTATATCTAGGGTAATCCATATCGTGAAGTTTTTTTATGTAAGAAAAAGAGTCATCATATCTATTCTTCTCATCTTCAAAACAATTTCCACATATATATAGTTCTGCTAACTCTTTTAAGGCTTCTATATTACCATTATCTGCCATTTCTTTGTAGATTTCTAAGCCTTTTTCTACATTCATATGCTTTTTTGCTTCAGGGAAGTTTGGAGGGTTCGTATATAGTTTTGCAAGTTCTCTTAAAGCATCTCTATCACCTCTTTTAGCAAGGTTTTTATAAACCTCAATTACAATTCCATAGTCTTTGTTTTTACCATATTTAAACTCTTTTATTAGTTCATAAGCACTTTTTACATCACCTGCTTCATAGGCTTTTTTTAGGAAATCTATAGCCTTGCTTTTATCTTTATATCTATAGTGATTATAAAGTTTAATATTAACAGCTATTCTTCCTTTAGCTGATTGCTTTTCATAGTAGTCTATAAGTTCTTGTTTTAAGACTCTACTTAATCTATATTTATCTTCTAAAGCTTTGATGTATCTATTTTCAAGTTTTTTATCAGAAGTTTTCTTTACATACTCTTTCCAGTAAGTTCTTATCTTGTATCTTTGTGGATCAAACTTATATCTTTTTTTTCTAAGAAGTGCTAACTCTACTATAGCTTCGTGGTTATTGGCTTTTGCTAACTCATCTAATAAAAGAAGTTGTCTTGTTTTTAATCTCTCTTTCTCATAATATTTAGCAAGAATCAACTTTCCCTCTTGAGTTTTTTCAAGTTTATTTTTTAGTTCAAAAAATTCAGTTAAGGTTTCTTCACCTTTTGAGTACTTTCTTAGAAGTTTGATTGTAGCTTCTTTATGGTTTAACAAAGCAGCTTTTTTTAGATACTTAATACTTTGTTTTGTATCTTTTACTTTATATATACTACTATAAATATTCCCAAGCCAATAATAAGCATCTTTGTTTGCTTTATTTAGTTTTATAACTCTTTTATAAGCTTTTATAGCATCTTTGTATCTTTTCATTTCTCTTAATGTGTCAGCTAGTTTCTCAATCTTAATAGCATCTTTTGAAGAGATTACCTCTTTGATAAGGTTATCAAAATACTCTTTTTGATCTTTTCTATATCTTGATTTTTTCAGTTTTCTTAGTTCAACTTCAAAAGGTAGTTTTATACCTCTATCCTCAACCATAGCTTCAATATCTCTTGCATATCTTAGTCTTTTGTTGTTGAAAAAAGCCATATAAAGAAGTTTTAACTCTTCATCATTTAGGGTTTCAAGTGATTTGTCTTTTAGTTTTAAAGCCTCTTTCATATTGTAAGACTCTATTAGTTTTTCACTTTTATAAATAAGTGCTTCTTTCTCTCCTAAGTCATAAGCTAGTTGAAAAAGTTTTAGGGATTTTTCTTCCCCATTTATAAAGTACTCTTTGTATTTTTCATATACTTTTGCTATTTCAAAAATCTCACTTGGTTTATCACTTTTATCTATATTTTTATACCAAGTTCTATATAGCTTTAGCCCTTGTTTAGTATCAGGGAAAAAATAGTGCTTGTTTAGTTCAAGCATTGCTTTGATACTACCGTTATTTGCTTGTTCTATTAAATCTTTTTTTGAGGTTACAGAACTCTTATTTAGGTTTAGTTTAGCACAACCAGTAAGAAAAAGTAAGACAAAAAAGATTGATAAAATCTTTTTCATAAAGTATCCTTTTTGATATTAATTATAATTCTTATAAGAATGTCGAATAATAATCAAATATATCTTAAGGATAATTTACATATAATTATTTTATAACTTTTAAGCAACTTATATTTTATTTTTTAAATAGTCACTAGCTTCTAAGATACCTTTTTTTGAAAGCTCTTTTGCTAATGCGTCAATCTTTTTACTATAGCTAATTTTTGTATCATAATAGTTTGATAAATAGAAGCTAAAAAGTCTTATTTTAGCTGGGTAATAATCCTCTTTTACTAAATTTTCATATAACTCTAAAGCATCACTTTCGTACGTATATTTCTCTTCAAAAATTTTAGCAAGATTAAATCTAAGCTTTTTATCTTTAGAGTTTTTTATATATTTGATTGATTCTTTACTAACTTGCTTATTTGGATAGTTTTTTGCCATATATAACATAGCTAGGCTATCTTTATTTTTGGCAAACTGTACTAAAACTCTCTCTTTTACAGAAGTTAAGTATTTGTCTTCAACTTTTATAAAAGTCTTTGCTTTGTTATTAGCAACAATCTCTTTTATTGATTCTTGAATTTTTTTATCATTTTTTATAGAGTCAAGTTTTTTCAATATAGCAAACCCAACCCCTTTACTAGCTAGTTTTTCATCAAGTTGTTCTTTATGCTTTTTAAATAAAAATCTTCTTTTGTCTTTATAGAATCTTAAAAGTTTATCACCCTCAAGGTTCAAAATATCATCGATATACTCTTCATTATTTGCTAAATACATTACAACCAATGCATTTATATTTCCTTTTTTTGCTGCTTTTTTTACATAATCTTTTACATCAATATTTGAATTTTTTGATTTTGAAGCATAAATGTCTCTACTTAGTTCAAACATAGAGTCGGCATGACCATTTGAGGCTGCTATTTTTAAAAGTTCAAATGCTTTTTTTGAATCTTTAAACTTTATAATTTTTGAAAATTCAAAGTACTTATCATAGTTTTTTGACTCTTTTATTTTTTCATACCAGTAGTCAAGTTTTGAACTACTTTGTTGAATAATCTTCTTTATAGCCTTCATATCATAGTTATTAGCAAGGGCATTTAGAAGTTTTGTTTTATTATCTTCATCTAAATTATCATATGATTTTTCTAGCTCTTCTAATTTGTTTTTTAAAAAAGCCTCTTTTATATACTTTTTTATAGCCTCTTTATTGTATTTGTTTGAATCGATTAAATATGAAAGGTTTGAGAAGTCATTCTCTTCTTTTATATGTCTTTTTATACAAGCTTGTATATATTCATCTTTTGATTTTTTCAAACAGTTCTCATCTAATGAGTAGGTTAAGTCATTTGCAAAACTAAGTGAGGTGGTTATAAAAACTAGTAAAAGTTTGTTAATCATCAAAATTCCTTATTTGAAATAAATATAAATCCTAATCAAACTAATCTTAAAAGCAATTTATGGCTACTCATTATTAGTTAAGTTAGATTGATGTATTATCCAAGGTTAAATAAAATTTAGGGTTAAACAATATTTATGAAAGAATTAATAAACTTTATAAACGCAGACGATATAACAAAGACGAATTTTTATAAAAAGCTAAAATGTAAAAAAGAAGAGGGTATTTTACTTCAATACTTAACAAAAGAGTATGTTAAAGGTAGGGATACTGTAGTTGTTATAGATGTATTAGCTGAGTTTTATGATATTAAAGCATACGAACATTTAGAGAAGTTAGATTTGATAAAATCACTTTTAGAGTGTGGTTGGTTGGTGCAAGTAGCATTTGATCAGATAAAATTAAATGAAGTATCAAAACTTGAACTTTTAAACTCAAATATTGCACTATCAAGTTCTTATTTAAAGCTATTTGAAAATACATCAGGGGATTTTATATTACCAGAGATTAAGAGTTATACAGATCATTTAGAGTATTTACAAGATCAGTTTTTCAAGATTGATTTAGCGCAGCAACTAAATGTTGTAAGAAAAAATTTTGATATTAACTCTCCTAGTTCAAATAGATTAAAATCAAAGTTAGTAATGCTTGAAAATAGAATCAAAGAGAGAATCAAAGTTACAAATAGTTCTATTATGCTAGAAGACTTTTTTAAAGAAAATGGATTAAATGAGCAGGAACAAACACTATTTTTAGCACTTTTAAAAGAGGAGTATTCAGGTGGTGATGGTTCTATTAGAGATATGAATGCACTAATAGAATTAATCTCTTCAGATGATTATGAAAAGATAAAATATAGAAGTTTATTAGAAGAGAGTTCAACCTTAGTATCAAAGGGCTTAGTTGATTATGATGAGGTCTTAACCCCATTTGGTGGAATAAATAGAAACTTTTATATTCCAGATGAGATACTTTATAAAATCTCACATCCAACAAAGAAAAAAACAAGAAGAACTAAAATCAAGCTTGATACAGCGATAAAAGAGCAAGATATGTTTGAGCTTGTAAATACAAGCAAAAGTTTAGAGGATGTAGTTTTAAATGATAAAACAAGAGAGACTTTAGATGCACTTTTACTTCAAGTTGATAAAACTGTAGCTACAAGATTGAAACAGTGGGGAATCAAAGATAGAAAAAGAGGAATAGAGGCTAAGATCATCTTCTATGGAGTTGCTGGTACTGGTAAAACACTTACAGCATTAGCAATGGCAAAATCTCTTAAAAAGCAGGTTCTAAGTTTTGATTGTTCGAAAATTTTATCTATGTATGTAGGTGAGAGTGAAAAGAATGTAAGAGCTATTTTTGATAAATATTATGAGTTAAGAGATGTATCAAAAAGTGAGCCAATTTTACTTTTAAATGAGGCTGACCAGTTTTTAAGTTCAAGAACCTCAGGTGCAGGAAGTGGAAGTGATAAGATGCATAATCAAATGCAAAATATTTTCTTAGAACAAATTGAGAGATTTGATGGTATTTTAATTGCAACTACAAATTTATTAGAGAATTTAGATAAGGCATTTTCAAGAAGATTCAACTATAAAATTGAGTTTATGAAACCAAATAAATCTCAAAGAGTTACATTGTGGAAAAAACTACTACCAGATGCACTACCACTTCAAGATGGTTTTGATGTGGAGAAATTAGCTACTTATGAGTTAACAGGTGGGCAAATTGAGTTAGTGATTAAAAACACAGCTTATAAAATAGCTACTAAAGAAGATGCAATCTTCAAGGAAGAAGACTTTAAAGAACAGATTCAAAAAGAGCAAAAAGGTCAGTTTGACTCTGAAAATAAAGTAGGATTTTTCTAAAACCAAAAAAGTATACGTAGTGTAAGAGTAACTCTTACACTCTCTCAAATTTATTTTTATTTGTTTGTTCTACTAATTCACTTGCCATAGTTGATGTTTGAGTAGCAATATCTTTTGTTTTCATAGCAATACTATTATTTTCTTGAGTTACTTGGTCTAAAAGAGATACTGAACTATTGATTTGTTCAACTCCTGATGTTTGTTCTTTTGAACTGGAAGTAACTTGATTTATGATATTTGTTGTATCTAAAATCATTGTATTTAAGTCTTCATAACCTTTGTACATTTTAGTAGAGATTTCATCTCCATCATTTGCTTTAGATGAAGCCTCCTCAACTAAATTCTGAATTTGTTTAGCTGCTTCTGCACTTCTATTGGCTAAGCTTCTAACTTCTTGGGCTACAATAGCAAAACCTTTTCCAGCTTCACCTGCTGTTGCAGCTTCAACTGCAGCATTAAGAGACAATATATTTGTTTGGAATGCAATTTGGTCTATAACCTCTATAGCTTCATGTATAGATGTAACTTGTTTATTAATATCTTGCATTGATCTACTAGTACTAAGAGATAACTCCTTTCCTTCTTTTACTGATTTCTCTAAACTTTTTGCATTTATTAAAAGATTATTCATATTATCATTATTTTCTCTCATTGTTTCTGTGATCTCTTCTAGCGATGCAGCAGTCTCTTCTAGAGAAGTTGCTTGCTCATTTGAAGCGTTAGAGAGTTTGTTTACATTTGCATTTAAAATTTTAGAGTTATCATATAAAGTTTTTCCATTTTGTAAGTTATCATTTAAAAGTTTAGATATCTCATCTCCTAAATTATTTATACCTTCCATTAATTGATCAAAATGTGCTTCACTACTTAAATTTGTTCTTACTGTAAAGTCTTTATTCTCATATGATTTTAAGACTGATAATGAGTGATTAATTAATTTTTCAAGTGAATCAATCATTGTATTTAATGCAACTGTTAAGTGGTTTATTGTTTCATCACTTGTCTTAGCACTAATCTTTTTACTAAGATCTCCTTTTGCTACACATTCAACTACTTCAGAAACATTTTTTAAAACAGCATTATTTTGCTTTATATCAATCTTTATAGATTTAATATTATCATTTATTAAAGAAGTAAGTTTTCCTATTTCATCATTTGTTGTAACTTCAATTGTCTTTGCATCATCTTTCTTTCCATCAATAAAGTTAAGAAAGTCAAGCAATCCTTTTTCAAGATTCATAATAGGATTTATAATTGACACTCTTGAGATAATCGGAATCAAAATAAAAAGTATTAAAAGTGTTGCTATTGTTATTGCAATTAAAGTATAAATTAAAGAGTTATAAGTCTCAATAGTTTTTTCTTCGACTTTTTGAACTTTTTTTGCTATATCATCAACATATATACCTGTTACAAGTACCCAGTTTAACTGAGGTATATACTTTGAGAATGCAACTTTTTTAATAAGCTTATTTGTATTAGGTTTATTATAATAATATTCTATGAATTTATTATCATTATCTTTTGAGTCGATTAAAGCTTTTCTAAATGCAAAACCTTTTTTATCAGGTTTGGTAATATCTGTTTTTTTACCATTAAGTTTTGGTTTTGTTCCATGAAAGGCAAAAAAGTAATCATTAGCTTTCTTTTCGTAAGCAAAAAAGTATCCACTTCCATTTAAATATCTAGAACTACTCAATATTTCAATTACTTCTTGTTTTGCTTTTTGTAAATTCTTTGAATTTTTATCTATTATTTTATCAACAATTGTTGTAACAGTTAGGATTTCATTTTTTAAAAGATCTTGTTTTTCTTTTAAAATTACTTGTTCAAAATTATCTATTGTCTTTTTTGAATTATTTTCTATTAAGTTAATAGTAACAATACTAATAATTAATATAGTTAATAATACAGGTAGCATACTCAAAGTAAGTAGTTTTAGTTTAATACTTTTTAACAAATCATCTCCTTGGAATTATTATAGACATTATTTTTACATAATAAACTTAATAATAACATAAAAGGTAACGTTATATTTAATATAAATTTATTTTATTCTTGACAAATTAAAAAAATAAACTAATCTAAAAATTTAATCAAGATGTAAAAAAACAAAAAATGTCAAGAAATGTGAAGTTTTGAAACAGGAAGTAGTTTATACTGTTAAAATTGTATTTTTATCATATTAGTATGTAAGTTTATCATACCATTTTTAGATACTTCTTTTAAAATAGATAATAAAGGCTATAAAAAATAGGCATCTTTACATTATGTTTCATTTGGTGTCAATTTGGATACATATGTAGCAAAAAAATAGCTAATAAGCTTTTTCTTATGGGGATAGAAATATCATTGCATAGATTATTAAAGTGGCTATTTAATACTATTTAGGTACTATTATTTAAGCTTGAAATATACTTTTAGAAGTTTCTGTAAAGGATTTATGACATGACACATATGGATTTTGCACACCCTTATTTTGGTGCATTCGTTATGTTCATAGTGACGTTTGTTGCGTTTGGGGCTACAGTATGGTTATCAAGGTTTGTAAGTAGAAAAATTGCAAGACTTGATACTGAAAAGTTAAAAACAACTCTTTATGAGTGTGGTCCAGAGGTTACAAAACAACCAAACACTATATCTGCACAATTTTATTTAGTTGCATTACTATTTATTCTTTTTGATGTGGAAATTATATTTATGTTCCCTTGGGCTATTAACTTTAAGCTTTTAGGTTGGTTTGGATTTGTTGCTATGATTCTATTTATAACGATATTATCAATAGGATTTTTATATGAGTGGAAAAAAGGAGCGCTAGAATGGCACAGCATAAAGTAAACTATTTACAAGATGGTGGTGCTCCAATAAAATTAACCACTATAGATAAACTTGTTAATTTTGGTAGATCAAACTCTATTTGGCCTATGACTTATGGTTTAGCCTGTTGTGCTATTGAGATGATGGCTACAGGTGCTTCAAGATATGATTTTGATAGATTTGGTACTATTTTTAGAGCCTCTCCAAGACAGTCAGACTGTATTGTTATCTCAGGTACATTGACTAAAAAACACGCAGAGTTTATGAGAAGATTATATGACCAAATGCCTGATCCAAAATGGGTTATTTCAATGGGATCATGTGCTAATACAGGTGGTATGTTTAATACTTATGCAACTGTTCAAGGTGCTGATAGAATTGTACCAGTTGATATATATTTACCAGGATGTGCTCCAAGACCTGAGACTTTACAATATGCTTTAATGACACTTCAAAGAAAAATTAGAAAAGAATCAATTTTTAGAGCTAAGAAGAAAAAAAGGTTAGTTTAATGAGACAGTACAAACCAAAAGATGATGTACAAAAGAAATCATATTTTTCTGATAGATTTTATGTAACTCCAAGTCTTCCAAGAATTGATGTAAATGAAGATGAACAATTTGCAAAAGATTTAGAAGGTTTTAGTAAAAAAATAGAAGTAAAAGAGGCTTATATAGAGCATACTCACTTAGTAATTCATATAGATAAAAACAGTGTTGTACAAGCTATGCAAACACTAAAAGAAGAGTTAGAATATGATATGCTAATTGAGTTATCAGCTATTGAATATATTGCTTCAAGAGATGGTTATGAAGTTTTCTATGAGATGTTATCTTTATCAAAACATAAAAGATTAAGAGTTAAGTGTTTCTTGCAAAAAGATGATGCAATTGATTCAGTAACAAGTGTTTTTAAATCAGCAAACTGGTCTGAAAGAGAGATGTATGATTTACTTGGAGTAAAAGTAATAAACCATCCTAATATGAAAAGAATTATTATGCCAGATGACTGGTATGATCACCCACTTAAAAAAACATATCCTTTACAAGGTGATGAGGCAGCTTCATGGTATGAGGTTGATAAAATCTTCGGAAAAGAAGCAAGAGATATTATAGGACCTGAACAAAGAGATCCAGCTGCAATTGATAGATATGATACAAAAAGGTTTGCTAGACTTGGACATGAGGTGCCATTTGATACAGATGTAACCGAGTTTGAACCTGAGACGAGTATAACTTATCAAGAAGATGATGCAACACCAATTATGAAAAAATTAAAACCTGAAGAATCAGTTGTTTTAAAAAGAAGAAGGTAATAAAATGCAACAACAACCAAATAGATTAAAACCTTTTTTTGAAAATATAAACTTCGAGAGAGAAGATAACACAATGATGGTGAACTTTGGGCCTCAACACCCCTCAGCTCACGGTCAGTTAAGACTTGCTTTAGAGTTACAAGGTGAGGAAGTTGTAAAATCAAGACCATTAATAGGATACCTTCATAGAGGTATGGAAAAAATGGCTGAGAATATGATTTATAATGAATTCTTACCAACTACAGATAGAATGGACTATATCGCTGCAACTTCAAACAACTATGGTTATGCTTTAGCTATTGAAAAGTTACTTGGTATTGAAGCACCTAGACGTGCAGAGATTATTAGAACTATGCTTTTAGAATTAAATAGAATCACATCTCACTTATTCTGGTTAGCAACTCATGCACTTGATGTTGGTGCTATGTCAATGTTCTTATACTGTTTTAGAGAAAGAGAATACGCAATGGACTTAATTGAAGACTATTGTGGTGCAAGACTTACACACTCAGCTGTTAGAATTGGTGGAGTTCCTTTAGACTTACCATCTAACTGGATTGATGATTGTGAGTCATTTTTAAAGATCTTACATGAAGAATTAGAAAAATATGAAGGTTTATTAACAGAAAATAGAATCTGGAAAATGAGACTTGAAAATGTAGGTGTTATTACACCTCAAATGGCAAAAGATTGGGGATGTTCAGGAATTGCCTTAAGAGGTGCTGGTATTAAATGGGATTTAAGAAAAGAGATGCCATATGGTATTTATGATGAATTAGATTTTGATGTACCTATTTCCAAAACTTGTGACTCTTATGGTAGATACAAACTTTGTATTGCTGAGATTAGAGAGTCTGCTAAAATCTTAAGACAACTATTCCCAATGTATATGGAAAGTGAATCTCAACTTATGGCTCACGCTCCTGAGTATATTTCAGCTCCAAAAGAGCAAATTATGACTCAAAACTATTCTTTAATGCAACACTTTGTACTTGTAACACAAGGTATGAGACCGCCAAAAGGTGAAGTTTATGTTGCAACTGAATCACCAAAAGGTGAATTAGGTTATTTTGTAGTAAGTGATGGAACACCATACGCTTATAGACTTAAAATGAGAACACCAAGTTTCCAACATACAGCTATCTTAGAAGAGATCTTAGTTGGAACACAATTAGCTGACGTTGTTACTATTATTGGTAACCTAAACATCGTATTTGGTGAAATTGATAGATAGGGGAATAGAAGTATGAAAAGATTTGATTTAAGACATTTAAAAAACGACTTCTATGACAGAATGTTAGAGCTTATGGATACTCAAATTGCTGATGGTGAAACAGCTATTATTATGTTTGAGATTGGTGATTTTGAAAATATCCAAAAATCTGCTGATGTTATTTATGAAGCAGGATATACTTTAATGAACTCTATTAAATTCAATGAAGTTGATTGGACTTTAGTTGTAAAGAAAGTTAAACCTGAACCAAGAGAAGTTGAAGAAGAGGAATCTAAGTAATGGAAAAAGAAGAACTAATCGCAAATAGCGACTTCATCATTACTTTTGCAACTATGCTTAGTACAAATAAAGAGCATATTAAAGACTCAATTTTAAAATCAATCTCAAAAGAGAATACAAAATTTGTATATATGCATCCAGTTGATAATATTGATTTAAAGATGTTTTATACACAGTTCACAAAATATGAAGTAGGAAGTGAAGAGGGGGTATGTGCTTTGCTTCTTGATACTTTTGTAAAAGATTGTGATAATGTGATTTTAAAAGAGTATATTGATGAATTAGATTTAGGTTATATCTCAGCTGAAAGTAGTGCAGGAGAAGAGGAGTTTGAAGAGGCTTACTCACAAAGTAAAGACTCAAAAGTAAAAACTTTAGTAGTTGGAGATGATTTAATAGAGCATGATAGAGTTGAAAATATTGTAAAAATATTAAGTGCTATTAAAAAATATTCTGATTTAAATGTAATAGCTTTAAATGAGTCATTGCAAGAAAAGATTGATTCTTGCAATGATTTTGATTTAGAAGAGATTGAAGACTTAAAGTCTTACAATGGAACACTTCTTTATAGACTTGAGGATGAAGAGGATAATGATGTTTTAATCTGTAGTAAAAGTTTTGCAACTATTGCTAAGGTTCAAGATAAAGATGAAATTTTTATTAACTTTGAAGATGAAAAAGAGAAAAGAACTTTAAAAGTAGATGATGACTTAACTGGAACTATATCGATTGCTAAAGTATCAAATAATGAAAAAAAATTATTTAGTAACTACAGATATAAGCAAGTAAAAATTGAAAAGGTTGATGCACAATGAGTGATATGATTACATTAACAATAGATGGAAAGTCTGTTCAAGCTAATGAGGGTGAAACTATCTTAAACACTGCAAGAGCGAATAATATATTTGTTCCAGCAGTTTGTTACCTTACTAGATGTACTCCAACTTTAGCATGTAGACTATGTCTTGTAGAAGCAGATGGAAAACAAGTTTATGGTTGTAATACAAAAGTAAAAGAGGGTATGGAAATTACAACTGTGACAGAGAATATCTCTAAAGAAAGAAGAGCGATTATGGAGGTTTATGATGTAAACCATCCATTACAGTGTGGTGTTTGTGATCAAAGTGGTGAATGTGAATTACAAAACTACTCTTTATATATGAATGTTGATTCTCAAAGTTATAGTATAAGAGATGTTCATAGACCAACACAACATTGGGGAGTTATGAACTATGACCCAGCACTTTGTATTGTTTGTGAAAGATGTGTAACTGTATGTAAAGATATGGTTGGATCAAACGCACTTTCAACTGTAAAAAGAGGTGCTGATGCAATTGATAAGACATTTAAAGCCCAAATGCCAAAAGATGCTTATGCAATGTGGAATAAACTAAACAAATCATTAATTGGATATGATGCAGATGCCTGTACAAACTGTGGTGAGTGTATCTCAGCATGTCCAGTTGGTGCTTTAGTATCACATGACTTCCAATATACTTCAAATGCTTGGGAACTTAAAAAAATTCCAGCAGCTAATCCTCACTCATCAGATTGTGCATTTATCTATTATGAAATTAAGCAAGAATCTATTGATAACCATCAGCAAAAAAGAATCTATAGAGTTACAAATGAACCTCACTTCTCAACTGTAAATGGTGCAGGAAGATTTGCTTATGACTTTGAAAATAGAGTAGAGAGTAAAGATAAAGAGGCATTTAAAAAGGCTGTTGAAGCATTTAATAAAGCAAATACAATCAAATTCAATTCATTTATTACAAATGAAGAGGCTTATATTTTACAAAAACTTGCTAAAAACAGAGGTGCAAGGCTTGTGAACGAAGATGCAAGAAGGTACCAAGAGTTTATGAAAAACTACTCTTCAACATCAGGAAAATCACTGTATAGTGCTACACTTCCAACAGTTCATGATTCAAACTTTGTAATCTCAGTTGGATCTTATTTAAAATCAGATCTACCAAATGCTAGATATGCATTTAATAACTCGGTTATTATGAATAAAGGTGCAGCACTTTATTTCCACCCAGTTGCAGATCCAGTTATGGAAAAAATTGGTAAAAAAGGTAAAACTACAGACTTTATATACCACGATCCAATGGTAGAAGAGTCTATTTTATACTTTATACTTTATAAGTTTGGAGAAAATCTACCTGCATCTATTCAAGAGTACATAGACTCAAAACTTCAAAAAAGAACTAAAACAATTACTGAAACAGTAAAAGAAAAAGTTGTAGAAATAGTAAAAGATGAAGAGACTGGTGAGGAAAAAGAAGTTTCTAAAATGGTTCCTAAAAAAGTTGAAAAAGAAGTAGAGTTTGAATACTTTGAACTTTTAGAAGATTTTGGAAAAGATGAAACATTTATTGATTTAATTGACTCAATGCTTGCTAAAAAAGATAAATTCTCATTAATGGTAGGTGAGGATTTAATTACTCATCCAAATAGTGAGAATTTAGCTAAATTATGTGGAATTATAGATAGATATACAAAGTTCGATATTGTAATCATTCCTACACAAACAAATACATTAGGGGTTGCACAAATCTGTGAACTATCTAAAGAAGAGACAGGTTTTGTGGTTGGTTATAATGAAAAAGCAGACTTTGAACTATCAGCTTTAGGTGATGGTGATATTGATGTTGCTGCACTTAATCAACAAGAGGGAACATTTGTAAATATAGATAAAAAAGTGATTCCAACAAATGCAGCTTTAGCATTTAAAGGTTATGTTTTAAATGACATAGCAAATGAAGTTTTAAAAGAAAATGTAGAGTATACAATAGATTATACAAAGCAGTTACCTAAGGAAGCAGGCTTTAAAGCAATTGATTTTGATTCATTACCAAATGAGTTTGGGAATAATAGAGTTGAATATAGAGGATATGATATTCAAAGCAGTGAAGTTGAAGTAACTGATGAAGTTAGTGTTTCTACAGTTAGTAAGCTTGAAGTAAGTGATGAAGAGATTATTATTTATGAGGCTAATCCAATCAATCAATTTAATGAATTCACCGCAATTGCTCATGAGTTTAAAGATAAGCTTCAGTCAGGTATTTTCTTCTCACCTTCTAAGTTTAAAGAGTTAGAGTTAGAAAATGGTGATAAGGTTCAAGTTGAGGCAAATAACCAAACATTACAGTTAGAAGCTTATGAAGATAACCAAATAAACGGTGATATAGCTTATGTATCTACTTTCCTAAAGGGTTCAAGTTCAAAAGCTTTATTTGATACATATAGATACAATAAAGCAAAAGTGGTAAAGGCATAGAATGGATACTTCAATTATTATAGAAACAATAATAAAGGTTTTCGTAGTTCTTTTAGTATTTTCTGTATTAGCAGGATTTACAACTTATTTAGAAAGAAAGATTTTAGCATTTATGCAAAGAAGATTAGGGCCTACAAATGTAGGACCATATGGACTTTTACAAATTGCAGCAGATGGTATTAAGCTATTTACAAAAGAGGATTTTATCCCTGCAAATGCAAATAAACCAATTTTTATGATAGCACCTTTAATTACAGCAGCAACTGCATTTATTGCAATGAGTGCTATTCCTTTCTTTCCAGAGTTTGAGATGTTTGGATATACAGTAAGACCTATTATTAGTGATATTAACGTAGGGGTTTTATTTGTTATGTCAGTTGGTGCAATTGGACTTTATGGACCACTTTTAGGTGGTATGAGTAGTGCAAATAAGTGGGCATTAATTGGTGGTGCTAGAACTGCAATTCAAATGCTTTCTTATGAGATTGTATCAGGACTTGCTTTGCTTGCACCAATTATGATGATTGGATCACTTTCTTTAATTGATATAAATAACTATCAAGCAGGTGGAGTTTCAAACTGGATTATTTGGTATCAACCATTAGCATTTATACTATTTGTAATTTCTGGTTTTGCAGAGACAAATAGAACACCATTTGACTTATTAGAACACGAAGCAGAACTAGTTGCAGGTTATGCAACTGAGTATTCAGGAATGAGATGGGGTATGTTCTTTATTGGTGAATATGCAAACTTATTTACTATCTCATTCTTAATTGCACTTATTTTCTTAGGTGGTTTTGAGCCATTATGGTTTATTCCTGGTGGATTAGCAATCATCTTAAAAGTAATGTTCTTAATCTTTGTATTCTTATGGACAAGGGCAGCATGGCCTCATATTAGACCTGATCAGTTAATGTGGTTGTGTTGGAAAATACTAATGCCTCTAGCAGTACTTAATGTATTAGCTACTGGATTATTTATGATGATTTGGGGGTAATTATGAGTTTTAAAGAGTTTAAAAATAGAAACATATCAGAAGATTATGTAACAGTTCAAGAAGATAATTATCCTAAAACATCTTGGGAGTCTTTTAAACAAGTACTTTCAAGATCTGTAAAAGGTGAACTGTTAACAGGGTTAAAAATCACATTTAAGATGATGACAGGAGCTTTATTTAAAGGTGAAATGGCAACTGTTCAATATCCAAAAGAGAAATTGCCAATAGGTCCTAGATATAGAGCAGTTCATAAACTACTTGTATTATTGGAATCAGGTGAAGAGAGATGTATTGGATGTGGTTTATGTGAGAAAATCTGTATCTCTAATTGTATTAGAATGGAAACTAAAATTGATGAAAACTCAAGAAAGGCAGTAACTGAGTATACAATTAATATGGGAAGATGTATTTTCTGTGGGTACTGTGCAGAGGTTTGTCCAGAACTTGCTATTGTTCATGGAGGAAGATATGAAAACTCATCAGAACAAAGAGCGCATTTCTCATTAAAAGAGGATATTTTAACACCTTTTGAGCAGTTAAATCAGCAAACAGAGTTTGCAGGTTATGGTTCAGTATCAAAAGATGCTGATGAAAAAATCAAAAAAACACCACTTTCATACTAAGGAGTCTGGATGTTTGAAACAGTAGCTTTTATTATATTTGCTGTACTTACTATCTCAATGTTTAGTATTACAGTATTTACAAATAATGCCCTTTATGCAATTAGTGCATTAGCAGCAGGAATGATTTTTATTTCTGCATTTTTCTTTCTACTAAATGCAGATTTCTTAGGTGCAGTTCAAATAGTAGTTTATACAGGTGCAGTTATGTCACTTTATGCCTTTGGTATGATGTTTTTTGATTCACTTTCAACTGTAAAAGAGAAGATTAATAATCCAAGATTAGTTTTCTTATTGTCTGGAATGGTAGCTTTAATATTGGTTGTGATTTTTATGGCTCCTGTTATTGGAGAGAATGTACAAGCTCAATATCCAGTAAATCCTGAGTATGGGAACTCAAGAGACATTGGTCTATTACTATTTACAAAATATTTAGTTCCATTTGAACTTGCAGGTATTATGTTACTTGTTGCTATGATTGGTGGTATTGTTTTAGCAAGTAAAAAAATGGACGAATCTTACTCAGAAATGCCAGAAGATGAAATTGATGCGAAAATAGCAGCAGAAGAAGAGGCTTTAGCAAATGAAGATAATAAGGAGGCAAAATGACACTTAATGCCTATTTGATTTTATCAATAGTTCTATTTTGTATAGGATTAATTGGTGTAATTAGAAGAAAAAATGTTTTAATGCTTTTCTTCTCTACAGAGATTATGTTAAATGCTGTAAATGTAGGTTTAGCAGCTGTATCTAAATTCCATGGGGATTTATCAGGTCAAATGTTTGCTTTCTTTATTATTGCAGTTGCAGCTAGTGAGGTTGCTATTGGTCTTGGACTTTTAATTCTTTGGTACAAAAGAACTGGTTCTATTAACTTGGATGATATCCAAGGGATGAAGGGGTAATAATGGAAAAATTTGTATATATAGCGCTATTTGCCCCAATCGTTGGTTCTTTAATAGCAGCACTTTTCTCAATGCAAGAGAAAAGAGTTTTTGTTGGTTGGTTTACATCATTTATGTTGGCAGTATCAATGTATGCTTCTTTAAACCTATTACAGCACGTATACTTAACAGATGAGGTAATTCATGTACAACTATTTACTTGGATTGTAAGTGGTGATTTAAATATTCCATTTGGGTTTATTGTTGATCATGTATCTGTTACTATGATGGCTGTTGTTACAGTTGTTTCTACAATGGTTCATATTCACTCAATAGGTTACATGGAACATGATGAAGGATTCAATAGATACTTCTCTTACCTTTCAGCTTTTGTATTCTCTATGTTAATACTTGTTATGTCTGATAACTTTGCAGTTTTATTTATTGGATGGGAAGGTGTTGGAGTTTGTTCTTGGCTACTAATTGGATTTTGGTACAAAAAGGAGTCAGCAACTTGGGCAGCAAATGAAGCATTTATTATGAATAGAGTTGGTGATTTAGGACTTTTAATTGGTATGTTCTTAATCTACTGGAATTTAGGAAGCTTACAGTATGAAGTTGTATTTGCAGATATCTCAACTCTTGAAACATCAACATTAGCTTGGATTGGTGGATTACTATTTTTAGGAGCGATGGGTAAATCAGCACAATTCCCACTACATACATGGCTTGCAGATGCAATGGAGGGTCCTACACCTGTTTCAGCACTTATTCACGCAGCAACAATGGTAACAGCTGGTGTTTATTTAGTAGTAAGAGCAAATGAGTTATATACACTTGTACCAGAAGTTGGATATGCAATTGCAGGGCTTGGTGCCTTTGTTGCTATCTTTGCAGCTACTATGGCTCTTGTAAATAATGATATGAAAAGAATTATTGCTTACTCAACATTATCTCAATTAGGATATATGTTCGTAGCAGCAGGACTTGGTGCATATTGGGTTGCACTATTTCACTTAGCAACACATGCTTTCTTTAAATCAGTACTATTCTTAGGTGCAGGTAATGTAATGCATGCTATGGATGATGAACTTGATATTAGAAAGATGGGTGGCTTACACAATAAGATGAAAGCCACATCAATTATTATGATTGTAGCTTCTTTAGCACTAGCTGGAATCTTCCCACTTGCAGGGTTCTTCTCAAAAGATAAAATCTTAGAGGCTGCATTTAATGCAGATGCATATGTACTATGGACAGTATTATGGGTAACTGCTGGATTAACTGCATTCTACTCATTTAGATTAGTTATGAAAATCTTCTTTGGAGAACAAAAATACAGTGATGAGAAGTTCCATCCACATGAAGCTAAAAACTTTGTAATAGCTTCAATGGTACCTCTTGCAATTTTAGCAGTAGTTGCTGGATGGTTTGAACATACATTTATTGAGTTTGTAACACAGACTCTTCCAACTTGGGAAGCATCAAATATCTCTAGTTCTACTGTTTGGATGCTAATTTTAGTAACAAGTGCAGTTGCAATCTTAGGTATAGTTGTTGCTGTTGTAAAATATAGAAATGGTGGATTTAGTAAAGAGTGGGAAAACAATGCAATTTATAAACTTTTAATAAATCAGTACTATATTCCTAAGATTTATGAAAAAGTTATATCAAAACCATACTACGCAATGTCAGTTTGGTTCTTTAATGTGATTGAAACAAAATTAATTGATAATACAATAGATAATATTGCAAGTTCAATTTATAAATTAGGTTCACTAGTAAGACCTATTCAATCAGGTAATTTATCAACATCATTAAGACTAATGGTAACTGGACTTATTATGGGTCTATTATTTGCTTTAGTCTTAGCGGTATTATAAGGGGTTATGTAAATGGAAAATATTTTATCGATGCTGATATTCTTCCCGGCAGCAGCAGCGACAGTTGGATTTTTAGTTGATAAAAACTCAATGAGGCAATATGGTGTTGTAGTTACTGTTGTTGAGTTTGTTTTAGCTTTATTATTATGGTATCACTTTGATCCAGATGTAGCTGGAATGCAGTTTGTTCAAAACTTACCTCTAATTCCTTCTTTAGGAATAGGCTATGTAGCTGGTGTTGATGGTGTAAGTCTTTTCTTAATTGTTATGATTACATTTATGACAATGATTTCAGTTATAGGATTAACAGAAAAAAGGGATATTAAAAACCTAATCATCACTATGCTTTACTTAGAGATGACTATGATAGGTGTTTTTGTATCTTTAGATGTTATTTTATTCTATGTATTCTGGGAGTTAACACTTATTCCAATGTTTTACATTATTGGTTTTTGGGGTGCAGAAAAAAGATTCTATGCAGCAATTAAGTTCTTCTTATATACATTTATTGGTTCATTAATTATGCTTGTTGGTATGTTATATTTTGGATATATTTTCTACCAAACAACAGGAGTATGGAGCTTTAACTTACTTGATTGGTATGGGGTTATTTTACCATTTGATGTACAACTTTGGTTATTTATAGCATTCTTCTTTGGTTTTGCTGTAAAAGTTCCAATGATTCCATTCCATACTTGGTTACCAATAGCACACGGGGAAGCACCAACAATTGGTTCTATTATTCTTGCAGCTGTTTTACTAAAAATGGAAACGTATGGGTTTATTAGATTCTCATTACCTCTATTCCCTGACGCAGCTGTTTACTTTATGTGGTTTATGGCAGCACTTGGTATTATAGCTATTATTTATACAGCAATGCTTGCTTATGCACAAGAAGATATGAAACAGATGATTGCTTACTCTTCAATTTCACACATGGGTGTAATTATTATTGGGGTATTTGCTTTAAATACTGAGGGTATTAGTGGTGCAGTATTCCTCATGATTGGTCACGGTATTGTCTCAGGGGCATTGTTTATGAGTGTTGGTGTTTTATATGATAGAAGAAAAACTAAGATGATTAAAGAGTTTGGTGGATTAGCAAAAAATATGCCGATGTTTGCATTAGTTTATGCAATAGTACTTTTTGCCTCTATTGGGTTACCTTTAACTATTGGTTTTGTTGGTGAGTTCTTATCACTACTTGGTTTCTTTAAAGTGTCTCCATTCTGGACATTTGTAGCAGCACTTACGATTGTATTAAGTGCAGTTTATATGCTATCAATGTACAAAAGAACATTCTTTGGTAATTTATCAAATCCAAAAAATAAAAACTTAAAAGATATTTTTGGTAGAGAGTTATTTGCATTAAGTTCATTAGTTATTTTAATTATTGGACTTGGTATTTATCCAAAAGTAGTACTTGATCCATTAAATACATCAGTTGAGCATTTAACAAAAGTGATGCAAGTAAAAGCGGTAAATGAGGATACAAAAGAGAAATTAAAATCCTTAAATGTAGTAGGGGAGGTTAAGTAATGCTTGAGCCTATTTCAATTAGTTTAGAAGAGTTAAATTTAGGTACATTAGCACCTATGGCAGTTGCACTTATTGGTGCAGTAAGTATTTTATTAACTGACCTATTCAACAAAGGAAAACACAAATCACTGTATGTAATGATTGTGATTTTGTTTTTAGTTTTTGATTTATTTACATTATTAGCATTTTCAGGTGAAGAAAGAGGTCTGTTTGACATAATACTACTTGATGGTATAGCTATTTTATCTCAGTGTGTTATTATTGTAGGTTCAATTCTATTTATTTTCTTAGGATTATCAAAGTTAAGATTCCAAGATTTTAGACACGCAGAATACTTCGCTCTATACTTATTTATGGTTGCTGGATTCCAGTTTATGGTAAGTACAGACTCACTTATTCTTATTTTTGTAGGATTAGAAACAGCCTCTTTATCATTATATACTATGATTGCTATGCATAATAGAATGGTTTCTATTGAAGCTTCAATAAAATACTTTACAATGGGTGCCTTAGCAGCAGCATTTTTTGTATTTGGATCTATGATTTTATATGCGCTTACTGGTTCTTTAGAGTTAACAGTTATAACACAAGTATTAAGTGAGCAAAACTATTTATCAGGGGATAACTTTGGAAACTATGTAATGGTATTAGTTGGTTTCGTGTTTATGTTTGCAGCACTTGGATTTAAACTTTCACTATTTCCATTCCACACTTGGGTTCCAGATGTTTACCAAGGTTCAACTTCAGCATTAGCTGGGTTTATGTCAGTAGTACCAAAAATGGCTGGTTTTGTAGTAGCTCTTAGATTCTTTGATGTTTTTGTTCATAGTGGTGATATGATTATTTATACTATGTTATATATCACTGTGGTACTTACTATGACTATTCCAAATCTTATTGCTCTACAGCAAACAGATATTAAAAGAATGCTTGCTTACTCGTCTGTTTCAAATGCGGGTATGGCAATGGCCGCAATTTTAATAGGAACAAATCAAGCAGCAAATGCACTGTTTTTATATTGGATTTTATTCTTAGTTACTAACTTTGGTGCTTTTGGTATGTTATGGCTAAATAGAGGTAAAGAGTATAAGGATTATAACTCTCCATACTCATTTAAAAAGTATTCAGGGTTAGCTCAAATCTCACCATTTACAGCATCAATTTTAGGACTGTTCTTATTTGCATTAACAGGGCTTCCTCCATTTGCACTATTCTGGGGTAAAATGTATTTAGTATCTAGTGCAGTTAATGCTGGTGAAATTGCACTTGCAGTTATTATTGTATTAAACTCAGCAATAGCAGCATACTACTACTTAAGACCAGTTTCTTATATGTTCTTAAGAGATCCAGAAGAGGGAGAAAATGTGAAGTTTATGCAAAATGCAACACCAGCAATGAAATCAGTTGTAGGTTTAGCAGTATTTTTAGCTGTAACTTCTATTTTATTTGTAGAACCTCTATTGAATATAATCTCTCACTACATCACAAACTTTGGATTCTAAGACTTAAGTCTTAGAATTCAAGATATAATCTAAAAATAAACCATAACTTGCTAGAATCCTATATTAAAAAATTTAAGGATTAACTTTGAAACATATTTCAGTAGCTCATTCACCAGATGCAGATGATATTTTTATGTATTATGCTATAAAGTTTGGTTGGGTGACTCCAAAAGATGCTGTATTTGATAATATTGCAGCTGATATAGAGACACTAAACCAAGCTACATTAAAAGGTGAATATGATATTTGTGCTATTTCATTTGCTCTTTATCCCTTTGTAAAAGATGATTATGCATTATTAAAAACAGCAGTATCATTTGGTGAGGGGTATGGTCCAAAACTAATAAAGAAAAAAGATAAGAAGTTAAGAAGAAATTTTAAAGTAGCATTAAGTGGCGAGTTTACTACAAATGCACTACTATTCAAAATAGCTTATCCAGAAGCTAGAATCACATATATGAACTTTTTAGAAATAGAACAGGCTGTATTAAATGATGAGGTTGATGCAGGTGTATTAATTCACGAATCAATTTTAACTTATAATGATGAGTTAGAAGTGGAAAAAGAGATGTGGGATATATGGGAAGAGTTAAGTGGTGGAGGTTTACCTTTACCTTTAGGTGGAATGTGTCTAAGACGTTCAATACCACTTCATAGTGCTATTGATTATGAAAATACACTTATAAAAGCTGTTGATGTGGCAAATAAAAATAGAAAAGTATTAGCACCTATGCTATTAGAGAAGGATTTAATTAGAGTAGATGCTTCAACTTTAGATAACTATTTGGATCTGTATGCAAATGATAATTCAGTTCTATTAAGTAAGATTCAATATGAGGCATTAGATAAACTATATGAGTTAGGTTATAAACACGGTTTTTATGAAAATCTTATAAAAGCAAAAGATTTTTTGATACCAAGTGAATATGAAGAATTAAGAGCTAAGTAAAGGGCTATTAACTAAGTGAATAATTATTTTAAAGTAATTGATTTTTCTAAATACTCCTCTTTGCATATTGGTCCAATTAGTGAAGTTTTAGTTATAAATGAAATAGGGGAGTATAAAGATTATCAAATCTTAGGAAGAGCAAATAATGTACTTATCTCTCCTACTCATCCAAAATTTGCTGTTTTAGGTGAAGCTTTTGATTATATAAAACAAGAGGGTGAGCTTCTATATGTTGGATGTGCAACTAAATCTGGAAAACTTCTATCTTATTCAAAACGTAATAATATCGCAAATTTAGAGTTTTTAGGTAAACTTCCTGGAAACTTAGGTGGTTTAGTGAAAATGAATGCTGGATTAAAACAGTGGGAAATTTTCAATTATGTTGATTCTATTAAAACAAATAAGGGTTATATCAAAAAAGAGAATATAAAATACTCATATAGAAACACTCATATTGATACAATAGTTTATGAAGTTGTTTTCAATCTTGAGTATGGCTATAGTCAAGATATGGCAATGATGTTTAAAAAGATGAGAGATAACCAACCTAATATGCCAAGTGCAGGTTCTTGCTTTAAGAACCCAAAAGGTGATTATGCAGGACGATTAATAGAGGCTGTTGGTTTAAAAGGATATAGAAAAGGTGGTATGGGATTTTCATCACAACATGCAAATTTTTTAGTTAATTATGGTGATGGAACATACGAAGAGGCTATTTATATGATAAACTTAGCCCAAGAAAGAATAAAAAAAGAATTTGATATAGATATAGAAAAAGAGATAATAGTTTATTAGTAATATTAATATTTTATGTTAGAATTCAAAAATTTTAAAAGATGTAAGGTTTTTTTGTGAAGAATTTAGTAATAGTTGAGTCACCGGCAAAAGCAAGGACAATATCAAAGTTTTTAGGGAAAGATTATAAAGTTATGGCTTCAATGGGCCATGTAAGAGATTTACCAAAATCAAAATTAGGTTTTGATCCAGAAGATAATTTTAAACCAAAGTATTTAATATCTACAGATAAGAAAAAAGTCATATCTGATTTAAAAAAAGAGATTAATAAAGATACTACAATCTATCTAGCGGCCGATGAGGATAGAGAGGGTGAGGCTATTGCATGGCACTTAATCCCTGCACTTAAAATAGAAAAAAACCCTATTAAAAGAATTGTTTTTCACGAAATTACTAAAAATGCAATAATGAAAGCACTTGAAAACCCAAGAGATGTTGATCAAAATCTAGTTGATGCACAACAAGCAAGAAGAGTCTTAGATAGAGCAGTTGGTTATGAACTTTCTCCTTTATTATGGAAAAAAGTTAGGTATGGACTTAGTGCAGGTAGAGTTCAATCTGTTGCAGTTAAAATCATAGTTGATAGAGAGAATGAAATTAGAGAGTTTAAGCCAGAGGAGTACTGGAAGATAAAATCTCTTTTTAAAGACCCAGAGTTTAAAGCAGAACTTGCTAAGTATAATGGTTCGAATATAAAAGTAAAAAATGAACAAGAAGCAAAAGTTGTAGAATCATCTGTAAAACAAGGTGAGTTTAGACTTGTTGATATTGAAGAAAAAGAGTCAAAAAGAAATCCAGCAGCTCCATTTACTACATCAACTTTACAGCAAGAAGCAAGTAGAAAAATAGGTCTATCAGTAAAACAGACTATGATAATAGCTCAACAACTTTATGAAGGAAATGTGGGAAGTATCCCTGGTCACTCAGGTGGTTTAATCACATATATGAGAACTGACTCTTTAAATCTTTCTACAGTTGCTACAAGTGCTGCAAAAAAAGTGATTGAGCAAGAGTATGGTAGTGATTATACATTAACTAAGCCAAGAGTTTATAAGTCTAAAGCAAAAGGAGCACAAGAAGCACACGAAGCTATTAGACCTGTAAATTTAAGTTTAAAACCAAGTGATATAAAACCATATGTTGAAGCGGGACAGTATAAACTTTATAGTCTAATTTGGAAAAGAACAGTGGCTACTCAAATGGCACCTGCAAAAATGGCTAATACAACTTATAAAATAGCTGCTGGATCAAAAAGTGAATATGAGTTTCAAGCTAAAGGACAAAGAATTATATTTCCAGGTTTTATGAAAGCATATACAGAGGGAAGTGATAATCCTGAAGCTGCATTAGATAGCAGTGAAAAGATTTTACCAACAATTAAAAAAGATACTGTGTTACAATTAGATGAACTACAACTAGAACAGTTATTTACAAAACCACCGGCTAGATATACAGAAGCTAGTTTAGTTAAAAAATTAGAAAGTGAGGGTATAGGAAGACCTTCAACATACGCTCCTACAATTTCAACTATTCAGCAAAGAGAGTATGTGACAAAAACTGAAGATAAAAAGCTAGCACCAACTCCAACAGGTGAGATTGTAAACTCGTTTTTAACTGATCACTTTTCAGATATTGTTGATTTAGGTTTTACTGCAAGAATTGAAGAAGAGTTTGATGAAATAGCAGAGGGTAAGATTGCTTGGGAACAAGTTATGCATCAGTTTTACGGTAATTTTAAAAAGACTATTGAAGATAAAGAAAAAACAGTAAATAAAGAGGACTATTTACAAGTAAGAGAGATAGGAACTGATCCAAAAAGTGGAAAACCTGTGTCTGCAAGAGTGGGAAGATATGGTCCCTTTGTACAAATAGGAACAAAAGATGATGAGGAAAAACCAAGATTCGTAGCAATTCCTGAGCATTTAAATATGGATACAATAACACTTGATGAAGCACTATTTTTATTTACACTGCCAAGAGTTGTTGGTCATACACAAGAGGGTGAAGATATTGTTGCTAATATTGGTAGATTTGGTCCTTATTTAAAAGTTAAGACTAAATTTTACTCTTTAAAAAATGATGACCCTTATACTATTAAAGAAGATAGAGCAAAAGAGGTAATAAAAGAGCTTGATGAAGCAAAAGCAAAAG
This sequence comes from Arcobacteraceae bacterium, assembly GCA_041694355.1. Taxonomy (GTDB): domain Bacteria; phylum Campylobacterota; class Campylobacteria; order Campylobacterales; family Arcobacteraceae; genus Arcobacter_B. The sequence continues at coordinate 28,467 of JASMTK010000129.1, forward strand.
CAACAATAAAAGAGTTTGAAGAAGAGAAAATACAAGTTCTAAATGGAAGATATGGTGCTTATATCAAACAAGGAAGAAAAAACTTTAAAATTCCAAAGGGTAAAGTAGCTGAAGATTTAACACTTGAAGAGTGTAAAGAGATAATTGCTAAAGATCCAAAGTCTAAAACAACAGCAAAGAAAACAACTACAAAGAAGAGTACAACAGCAAAGAAAACTACAGCAAAAAAGACAACAACTAGAAGAAAATCATCTAAAAGTTAACAAATGAAAATAGGAATTTTATCTGATAGCCACATGAAAAGTGGCTATACTCAAGAGGTAATAAATCTACTAAAATCTAAAGATGCAAAATATTTAATACATGCAGGTGATTTATGTACTGAAAAGAACTTACAACTTTTAGAAGAGTCTGGTTTAATTTATGTAAGTGTTTTTGGAAATAATGACAATTCACTAATTAGTTTAGCAAACAAATATAGGATAAAACAAGAACCATACTATTTTAAGATAAAAGATATAAAATTTAAGCTTATGCACTTGCCATACTATATGTCAAGTGATGCAGATGTGGTTATCTATGGGCATACTCACCAGTTTTCTTGTGAATATATAAATGATACTTTATTTCTCAATCCAGGGGAGGTTTGTGCAAGGGAAAAACCTGTTATTGAGTGTGCTTTTTTAGAAATTAATGAAAATGAGTATATAATCTCATACTATTTTAAAAATACAAACGAACAATTTTTTAAGAAAGAAGAGTATACATATGAGCGAAAAATTTAAAGTGACTGATGAAATATTTTTATGTGCTATTTGTAATGTAGAGAGTGGTACTTGTAATGAGGACTGTAAGTTCTGTACACAAAGTGTTAGGTATAAAGCTGATATTCAAAGATATAAGATGAAAACAGTTGAACAAATTGTAGAAGAGGCAAGAAAAGCAAGAGAAAACGGAGCTGTTGGATTTTGTTTAGTAACTGCTGGATTAGGTTTAACTGATAAAAAAACTGAGTATATTGCAGAAGCAGCAAAGGCAGTTAAGGCTGCAAATTTAGGTTTAAGACTTATTGCTTGTAATGGTACTGCAACAGTAGAGCAGTTAAAAAAGCTTAAAGCAGCTGGTGTTGATAACTATAATCACAATCTTGAAGCCTCAAAAGAGTACTATCCAAAGATTTGTACAACACACTCTTGGGATGAGAGATATCAAACTTGTCTAAATGTAAAAGAGGCAGGGTTACAACTTGTATGTGGTGGAATATTTGGAATGGGAGAAACTCAAGAAGATAGAGTATCTATGCTTAAATCAATTGCTTCATTAGACCCTATGAATGTTCCTTTGAACTTTTTCCATCCAAATGAAGCTTTACCAATTGTTGAAAATTCAATTTCTAGAGAAGAGGGATTTGAATTAATTGAATTAGCAAGAGAGATGATTCCAAATGCACATAAGATTATGGTTGCAGGTGGAAGAGAATTAATGTTTGGTGAGCAACAGTATGAAATCTTCGAAAGAGGAGCTAATGCTTTTGTAATTGGTGATTATTTAACTACTGATGGAAAAACTCCTAAAGATGATGTTGCTGCATTAGAAGCATTAGGTTATAAGATTGCTAAGCAGGTAGTTAGAATGCCTGATGA
>JASMTK010000130.1:0-6658 GCA_041694355.1 Arcobacteraceae bacterium
AGCATTAAGTGAAAAATATACAGCTCCCCCACCAATAAAAGGCTCATAATAATTATTTATCTTTTTAGGTAAACATGGATGTATATATTTAAGTTCTTGTTCTTTACCACCTGCCCATTTTAGAATTGGAGACAATCTATTTTCTTTTATTTTTATTGTTGCTACCATAATATCCTCTTTAAAATAATATCATATTGTAATCTAAAAATTTAAACTATAGATTTTTCATTACAATATGTAATAAATATTTTATTGCCATTTTTAAGAAAAATGGAATAATACCTAAAACTTATCAAATTTCCAAATTTAAACTTTTTACCCCAAGTGCTTTCATGCACTTTAGAAAAAATACTGCATTAAACCCACCACGACTCATTTTATTATTAAATGAAAGCTCAGTTAACTCTTCTCCATAGGGCTTTAGTCTCTCAACTAAGTCTTTAACTTTTAATCCTCTTCTTTGAAGTTCTGATTTAATAAGTCTTTTAGGTAAATCATCAATATTTTCCAAAAAATCAACCTTAATTTTTATTCTTACTATTATTTTAACTAAAATTATATTTATTGTCAATAATTATGATAAATATATTCATTAATAATTATAAATTATTTTCTGTTGTATTGACAAATATAATCATATTCGATATAATTATGAATAACTTTTAAAATAAGGAACAAAAAATGGCACAACATTTTCTACTATCAAGTAAAGCAAGAGAGTTATCAATGGTAAAAATTATGATGATGTCTGATATGGAAGCTTTTGAATTATTTAGAAATGTTAGATGGAATGCTACTAATGGTAAGCCAGTTTGTCCTTGTTGTGGTTCAGTTAAAAAACACTACTTTTTAAAAACAAGAATGCAGTTTAGATGTAAAGAGTGTTTTCATACATTTTCTGTTACTAGTGGAACTATTTTTGCTAGTCATAAAAAACCTTTAAAGATATATCTTTTAGCAATTGCTTTATTTACTAATGCAGTTAAATCAATTTCAGCTTTACAATTAAGTAGAGACTTAGATGTTCAATATAAAACAGCATGGGTTTTATCTCATAAAATTAGAGAATCATTAATGGATTATAATGAAGATGAAAAGTTTGAAGGAACTTGTGAAATGGATGGTGTTTATGTAGGTCACTATATAAGACCAAAAAATCAAATAGATAAAAGAGTTGACAGAAGAAAAGTTCATAAGCCTAATAAGAGAGTTGTTATCTCTTTAAGACAAAGAGCAGAGCTTAATGATGAAACTGTAGGAGCAATAAAAACTAAAACTTTTATCTTAAAATCAGAGAACTCTAATGAGATAAAAGAGATAGCTCATAAATATATTAAAGTAGGTTCTTCAATCCATGCTGATGAATCAAATGCTTATGATGACTTAACTGCTCATTATGATATGAATAGAGTTAATCATCAAATAGAGTACTCAGGAGTATATGGAGAGAACAATAATCAAAGTGAATCATATAATGCTAGATTTAGAAGAATGCAATATGGACAATGTCATAAGATTGGAAATTTATATCTATCTAACTATGCTAATGAGATAGCATATAGAGAAGATACAAGAAGAAAATCTAATAAAGAGATTTTTGATGATATTTTAGAAAAGTGTTTATCTTCTTTAGTATCTAATGAGTTTTGTGGTTACTGGCAAGGGAATAAACGATTAGCTGAAAGGCTAGGAGTTTAATATAGCTCTTTAATCTTCCAAATAATTACAAGACCTATTTTATCAACCCGTTCAACTAGGTTATCTTTCTCTAAAGTACTTAATGTACTAATAACTGATTTTCTAAAATTTTTAAGTTCATAGTCATTGTCAAAATTAAGAGACTTTTTATTCATAACAATATCACTTAAATCATCAGTTCGTGTAGGTTCATTTTTCTCTTTAAGAGCTTCTAAAATAAGTCTTCTTGCTTCACCAGTTTCAAAATATCTGTTTCTTTTATGTTTATTAACAATTTTTGTAGAACCAAATTTAAAATCAGGTTCAAATATTCTTATAGTTGCATCTATAGTAGCTAAATCTTTATCTAAAGATGAAATTAGTTCTTTGTAATGTCTAATTGAGCCAAGAAGCTCACCTCTTTTTTTTGATAGTGCAGATATAACATGAGAATCAGCCATTTTTTACTCCAATAATTAAAATAAATTACTGAAATTTTAGCCGAAAATCAGCCTAAAAGTCTTGTGCATTTGCTACATAATATCGGAAATGTTGATAAATAGTTCCACTTTTATCAACTGTTTTAAACTCCCACTTTGTATTTTCATCAGGTTTTAAAGCTTGATAAATCAATCCATTATCTTCAAATAAAATAGCAGTTTTAGAGCTTGTATTTCCACTAAAATCTCTTTTTAGATTAAGTCCATAATTATCTTTTATATTAAGATTTGAAGATTTATATACTATGCTCTTTTGATTTGATACTATTTCATTGTTACTAGGGTTATGCTGTAACTCTTCATATACAATCTCATTTGAGTTTTTATTAAAGTATGTCAACCATAAGTTTCCATATTTTGATTCAAGATTTGTATTTGAAAATATTTGTCCTGAATGATTTGATTTGTCATTTATTAAATAGTCTGTAAAACTTATATTATCTAAAGGTGTTGTAGTTATAAAAACTCTTTTTTGGTCATGATCTGTTGCATGGGATATATATGCTGTTTTTGTTCCTGAAACTTCACTATCATAGCCTAATGATACATCACAGCTATATCCTGCTTCATCTTCTGTGATGTTATTATAAGTATCCCAAGTATTACCTTTATCTTTTGATACTGCAAAGTTTAAGCCATAAGTTGTATTATGATTATGATAACATACTGCTATAGTATCGTTGTATACATCTAGATTACCATAAGTATTTGTTAGTGTATCAAACTGTTTAGGATTAGACCAAGTATCACCTTTATCCATACTTGTAATAACTGATAATCTATTTGTACTATCTTTATATAAAACAGTTATCTGATCAGATTCACCATTGAAATGAAACTTAGCTTTGAAATGATTTACACCTTGTGTATTTGGAATACTTTTTTGAGTTATACCTAAAATAGGATCATCAAGTACTAGTTTTAAACCATTTGTATTATCATTATAGATAAAACCTATATAATACGATATTTCTCCTAAGTATAGATTTGTATGTTCATTTGCACTTACTGATATGCCATCTGATATTACAGTTGTATTTTCATCTATATAATTGCTTTTTGTAAGATTTACATCTATTTGAGAATTACTATATACCCAAAAACCACTATTTGGTTCTATTTTTTCAATACTCTGAAAACTTGTTGTTTCATTGTTTTTTGTATATAGTGACCAGTTTTGGCCAGTTTTTGTTGTCCAAACTGTAGATATTTCATCACTAAAATCACTTAAAAATAGTGTTTTAGAAGATGTACCTAATAGATTCCAAAGTGGATTTACCGTTATTGTTGATACTGTATTTTCAAAAGTAGTATTAGGTATAGTTGTATCTATATCCAAACTATTATAAATCCAATAACCTTTATTTGGTTCTAAACTATCTAAAACAGTATATCCATAGTTATTGGTACTTGCATATTGTGGTGAAGTATATAAACTCCACTTTTCAGTGTTATTTATATATGCCCATATATAAGAGATGTCATCTGGAATTTCACTTGTACTAATAGATGAATTTACAGAAATTAGATTCCAACCAGACTTTAATGAGTATGGTTGTATCTCTGATGATACTTTTTCATTTGTATTATAAAACTCTATGCTTCCATTTTTTAAAACTGTTGCAAAAACTGATTGATTATCTAAAAGTGCTATGTTTACTACATCATCTGATGTTACTGTATAATTATTTACTGTATTAGACTGTAAATCAAAAGATGAAATTTGATTTTGGCTATTTATAAAATATAATTTTGACTCATTATGATTTTTAACTACTTTATTTAACCCTAAAAGTTCATCAATAAATTCACTATTATAAATCAAATTATTGCTAGTGTAGTTTAGTTTATATATCTTATCATCTAAAGATCCACCAGACAAAGGTAGATAAAAATTATTTGAAATATAAACTGAATCATTTATTGAACTATACTCTTTAATCTCTTTATTCTCATCAATTAAGCTACCTGTAATATCATATACTCTTATATATGTATCACCTGAAACAAATATTTTCTGAGCATCTTCAAAAAACTTAATTTGTGCATGATTTGTAGATAAGGTATTATTTTCTTTTCTTGTAATTGTATCTTTTAAGGTTGGACTTGATGGATTTGTAACATCATAAAGTCTTATTGGCTCTTGATAACCTTTTGTTACTATACCTAAAGTTAAAGTACTGTCTTTATTAAAAACATCTATTGATACTACATCATTATCTTTTATATTTTCTGTTGGTTTAATATGTGATAAATGAATTGGATACATTGGACTGGATATATCAAAAATATGCACACCTCTTAAATCATCATAACTAGCAAGACCAACTGTAGCAACAAAAAGTAGGTCATTTACAACTTTCATTTGTACTATTGACTCTGTACTACTATTTGATGATAGAACTGTATTAAGTTTTATATCACTTAGAGTTACAGGATTTGAGGGTTGAGTTAAATCAAGTATTTTAAAACCTGCTTTATAATCAGGTAGATTACTATACACATCGCTAGTATCTTTATAGGATATAACAAAGTAGTTATGACCTTCTATAGGTGCTATATGGTTAAACTCTTTATTTTCATTAAGGTAAGTTGAGCTTTTTTCAAAAGCAAACAGTGAAGTAAAAAAAACGCAGATAAGAATAAGTTTCTTCATGATAGAGTCCTATTTTTAAGATAGATACACTAATTTAACATAAAAAAACTAAATAATACAAGGGTAGAACCCTTGTAATAAATTACTTCTTAATCCAGAAACCAGAGTTTGCAGGTAAGATATTTAGTCTTTTATCTAATAAAATAGAATCATTATAACTATTTGAATATGCTTTCCATGATTGTGTACTATTATCATAATACCAAACTAGTTCAGTAGAGTTTAGTATATCTGTTGCTGATAAATCAAGCTGTTTAGATGTACCTATCATATGCCACCCTGCAGATAATGAATCAACAAAATTTTTATCTAAACTATTTACAGTTGATTGTTCTATTCCACAATCTTGTGGATTTTGAATACATTGTTGTTTTCCATACTCTATTGCCTCAACAGTAGTCAAATCATAAATATCAACTGTAAAGTTTTTTTCTACACTCTCACCTGCACTATCTACGACCTTTACTCTTAAAGACTTAGATCCTGCTGTATCAAATACTACATCAAAGCTAGTAATTTGTGTATCAACTTGCTCAAAGTTTCCTATTCCTTTATCAATATATAACTCTTTTATAGTTCGATTTGATTCTAATAGGGTAGAGATATTAAAGCTTATAGTTGAATAAACTTTTTCATCACCATTTACTTTTGATATAGTCACTTGTGGTGCTGTACCTGTATAAGTTGGTGCACCAAACTCATAAGGCCCTATATCAATTGCTGAGTCAAAAACTCTTTGATTTCCTAAAATATCAGTTTTAAGATATGATACTATTTTCTCATACTCTTCTTCTGTTGAAAACAGATTAGTAAATGTACTACTTAAAGGATTTAAACCATCATTTATTGTTGGTGTGTTAGATGTTGGTTGATTGTTTTGGTCTAGATTTAAACTGCCATTTAGAGAAGGTTGTAGATTTGATTTTTTGATTATGTTATATGTTGACTCATTTTCTAATTTTGAGTAATCAATATAGTTATTAAGAAGTTTTGAGTCTCCATTGAAATATATATCTGAACTATTTGAAGAAAATATAGTGTTTATTATACTATTATCCCCTGAAAAGAAGTATATACCACCACCCTCAGTGGAATTATTATCTACAATATATGAATTAATAACATTAAGTTTACTACCATATATCGCCCCACCATATCCTTTTGGATAAGTTACTTCTGTATTTGTTGTATTATTTATAAATTTAGAGTTTATGATATTTGCATATGCCGTATATAATGCTCCTGCATTTCCATACTGATCTAATACTTTATTATTAGTAAATGTACTATTTTGTATCAAAGAGAAGTTTCCACTACTTACAGAGGTTGAAACAGCTCCTCCTTGTTCATCTGCACTATTATTATCAAAGTTTGAATTTAAGATTTCATATTCACCATAACCTATATGTAAAGCTCCTGCTACTGCACCTGAAATATTATCTTTAAATGTTGAATTTTCAACTTTTGAGACTAAATTATAACTTCCATTTATATATACAGCACCTGCATGGCTTCTAGCTTGATTACCTATGATTTGTGATGACTTTATATAAGCATCACCATAAAAATATGCTGCTCCTCCTTGTGATAATAGTGCCTGATTATCTTGAAAAACTGTATTTTCTATTATCTGTATTTTATCTCTTCCCTTTGAATATAAAGCACCACCTGATCCACTAGATATATTTGATATAAACTTTGAATTTTCTATATTTACTAAGCCCTCTGTATAAACTCCTGCTCCTGAGGGAACAGCTCCAGATGATGTATCAACTTTATTATTCTTAAAAATCATATTTGAAATATCAATATCACTAGTTGTATA
>JASMTK010000131.1:0-54792 GCA_041694355.1 Arcobacteraceae bacterium
GCAAATATGAAGTTTTATAATGACTTAGGTAAAAGAGATAAAAGATTAGTACAAGAGGCTGCTAAACACGCTCACAAAGTTATCTTAGATGAAGCTCAGAAACTTGATGCAATTGGTATTGGAAGAATTGTAAGAACAAACCCAGACTATAAAATTGTAACATTAACGCAAGAAGAGAGAGTTCCATTTAAAGAAGCAGCTAAAAAAGTACAAGAGTCTTTTGCTTCAAAAAGTGCATCTAATAAAAAGATTTTAGATCAAATTAGAAGAGATTTAGACGAAGCTGAAAAGAATACTAAGTAAAACTCTAAGAGATTAAAAGTATCTAGCCAAGGCTAGGTACTTTTTTTTTGCCATAGTGAAATATAAATTTAAAAATTTAAAGTTTATATTTTAGTATGTCAGAACCAAGGAGAAGAAGATGAACCAGGATTTTGATACTGATTTAGATGACTACAAAAGTAGAAATCCTCTTTTAAAAGCTATTGATTATATTGATTGGCTATTAAGTAAGTTTGAAGAGATTATGCTTGCATTTGGTGTTGTTGCAATGGCAACTGTCACCATTCTAGCTGTAATAACCCGTTTTATATTTAACGATGCACTAACTGTTACTGATGAATTAAATATGACATTTATTATAATAGTTACCTTTGCAGGTTTAAGTTATGCTGCAAGAAATGCAAGACATATTAGAATGTCAGCTATATATGATGCCCTATCACCAAAAATAAGAAAACCTCTTATTATAGTTATCTCTTTAGTCACTGGACTATTTATGTTTGTACTATCTTACTACTCATATATTTATATTGTTGAAGTTTATGAAAGTGGCAGAATACTTCCAGCACTTGGAATTCCTGTTTTTTATATATATTTGTGGGTACCTATAGGATTTGCTATTACTGGTTTACAATACCTTTTTACAGTTGTAAAGAACCTAAGAGAAAGAGATGTATTTTTATCAACTAAGATTCGTGATGGATACTCTGATACAGATATAGAAGTGTAAGGATTAAAGATGAAAACAAAATTTATAAAAATAGTACTATTTACTCTACTTTCAATCTTCTTAGGGAGTAACTCATTATATGCAAATGATAAAGTTACTTTATTTATAGATGAGATTACAACAGTTAAAGAAAATGATAAGTTTCTTGCAACTGTTTATGGTTCATCTCAAGCTGAAGATTTTGATAACCACAAATGGCGAATTGTAGATGTTGTGTTTAGAGATAGTAATAACAAAACACTACTTTATGAAACCGAAACAGATAAAAGAGGTATGTGGGAAGCTGTTGATTATGATATTAGTAGTTTAAAAGATGGAGATATTAATGTAGAAATTACAATGCTAAAAGAGAATGGTGATATTCTAGCAACACTTACACAAAAGACTGTAAAAGATACAAGCTTTAATCTATACGAATTTATGCAAAACCACTTAGCAGGTTCTATTTTTACTTTAATGGTTATTTTACTTCTACTTGGTTTCCCTATGAAAATTCCATTGATTGCAGGGACTACACTTGGTATTTTTCTTCTGTTTGATTCAGATTTTACAAAAATGCAGTTTATGGTACAGCAAATGATGGCAGGTATTAGACCAGCTGCATTAATAGCAGTTCCTATGTTTATACTATCAGCAGATATTATGACAAGAGGTCATTCAGCTGAAAAGCTTATTGACTTAGTTATGGCATTTGTAAGACATATAAAAGGAGGTTTAGCTGTTAGTACAGCAGGTGCTTGTACTATGTTTGGTGCAGTATCTGGTTCTACTCAAGCAACGGTTGTAGCTATTGGTTCTCCTTTAAGGCCAAGACTAAAAAAAGGTGGATATAAAGACTCTTTTATTTTAGCTCTTATTGTAAACTCAAGTGATATTGCTTTTTTAATTCCCCCAAGTATTGGTATGATTATTTATGGAATCGTAGCTAAAACTTCAATTCCTGAACTATTTATTGCAGGTATTGGACCTGGATTATTAATCCTTACACTTTTCTCAATTTATAGTATTATTTATGCATATAGACATAATATTCCAACAGAGCCAAAAGCTTCTTGGAAAGAAAGAGGTGTTGCACTATATAAAGCACTATGGCCTTTAGGATTCCCTACTATTATTGTAGGTGGTATCTTTGGTGGTATCTTCAGTCCAACTGAAGCTGCTGCTGTAAGTGTTGGATATGCTATATTCTTAGAAGGCTTTGTATTTAAAACTATGAAACTAAAAGATTTCTATGACACTGCAAAATCGACTGGACTTATTACTGCTGTTGTATTTATTTTAGTTGGTTCTGGTGCTGGTTTTGCTTGGGTATTATCATACGCACAGGTGCCTCAAGAAATATTAAGTAGTATTGGTATCACACAAATGGGTCCTTATGGAGTTTTAGCTGTTATTTCTATTGCATTCTTTGTTGGTTGTATGTTTGTTGATCCTATTGTTGTTATACTTGTTTTAGTACCAATCTTTGCACCTGTAGTTGATGCAGTAGGTTTAGACCCAGTACTAGTTGGTACAATTATTACTCTTCAAGTTGCAATTGGTTCAGCTACTCCACCATTTGGTTGTGATATATTTACAGCAATAGCTGTATTTAAAAGACCATATATTGAAGTAATAAAAGGAACACCACCTTTTATTTTTATTCTTTTAAGTGTTTCAGTAGCCCTAATCTTTTTCCCAGAGATTGCACTATTTTTAAGAGATTTAGCCTTTAGGTAAGGAGAGTAAATGTTTACAAAAATATTAGTTCCATTAGATGGTTCAGACAAGTCATTTGAAGCATTAGAAGTAGCTTATGATATGGCAAGTAAGTTTGATGCTGAAGTTTTTTTATTGTCAGTTTTTAAGCACTATGGTTTTATGGAGGGTTCACTTTCAATGCATAAAAGAAACAGTGGACCTGAAAACCTTGAAGATGCTTTAAGAGATTACTCTAAAGATATAGTAAGTGAAGCTAAGAAAGTTTTACAAGAAAAAGGACTTACTAGAATTAGAGGTTTTGTAAAGATGGGTGCTGCTGCAAAAGAGATACTTAAATTTTCAAAAACTCATAAAATTGATTTAATAGTTATAGGTTCAAAAGGTCAAGGTGAACTTTCAGGATACTTACTTGGTGGAGTCTCACATAAAGTTACTGGACTATCTAAATGTCCAGTTTTAGTTATCTAAAAAATTTCAAAACTTCTATAACGGTATAATTATTCTTTTACTTTTTAATAGTTATACTCGTTTACTGTTAATAAACATTATCAAAAACATCTAAAGGAGGTATATACAATGATACCTAATAAAATGGCGGCAATGCAATTAGTTGGTCATGGTGGTGTAGACAAACTAGTTTACAACCAAGAGGTAGATGTACCTAAGCTTAAAGCTGGGGAAGTTTTAGTAGAAGTTACAGCAACTGCAAAAAACAATACAGATAGAAAAGCTAGAGAGGGCTTATACCCCACAAAGAGTAAAGATGATGTAACCTCTTTTGCTATGGGAGGAGAGAATACGCTTACTTTTCCTAGAATCCAAGGTGCAGATATAGTTGGTAACATTGTAGATGTTGCTAGTGATGTTTCAAAAGACAGAATTGGACAAAGAGGACTACTGGATTTTAATATCTATGCTAAAGAAGATGAAGATATAAACTTAACACCTGATTATTATGGTCATGGTGCAGATGGTGGTTATGCCGAATATGTTGCAGTTCCAAGCGATCAATTTCATCATGTTCCAAATGAAGAGTTAAGTGATGCCCAACTAGCTTCAATGGGTATGTGTTCTTATCAAACAGGCTTACACTTATTAAATGTCTTAAATATCAAAAAAGGTGAGAAAATACTAATTACAGGAGCTAGTGGTGGAGTTGGAACAGCACTTATTCAGCTTTGTAAAATAAAAGGTGCTATTCCTTATGCACTTAGTTCTAAAGATAAAAAAGAGGCACTACTAAATTTAGGTGCAAAAAAAGTATTTGACAGAGAAGATGATGATCTTGTAAATACTATTTTAAAAGAGTTAAACTATGAAAATATAGATGCAGTAGTTGATTTATTAGGTGGAGAGTATACAAATAAATTTATTGATACTATGATTTATGATATGAATAAAAGAGACACCTACCCTAGACTATCCATAGCAGGGGCTAGTGCTGGAAATATTTCAGAAGTATTGTGGACAAAAATATATCTATATCAAGTACAAATATTTGGTGTATCTCACGGTACTAAAAAAGAGGCTTGGGAGTTAATAGAACATATCAAAGATGGAAGATTAAAACCTGTACTACACAAGACCTTCAAACTATCACAACTACAAGATGCTGAAGAGTATTTTGTATTTAGAAGTAGTAATTTTTTAGGAAAGATAGTAATAGTACCTGATTCAAAATGGGAGCAACACGGGAAACCTTACTCATAGGAGAGTAATATTATGTTAGATAATTATAAAATTGAACTTATAGATACTCACGCAGGAGGAGATATAAGTAGAATTGTTGTTGGTGGTATAAAAGATTTACAAGGTGAGACTGTTAGAGATAAGATGGAATACATAAAACAGTATGGTGATGGTCTTAGAAAACTATTACTATTTGAACCTTATGGTATACCTGAAATGTCTGTTGATTTAATTGTACCTGCAACTACAAAAGAGGCTGTTGCAGGATATATTATTATGGAGGTTATGGGATACCCTATTTACTCTGGTTCAAATACAATTTGTACTGCAACAGCAGTTCTTGAAAGTGGAATAGTAAAGAAACAAGAGGGAGAAAACTTTTTCAAGTTAGAGTCTCCAGCAGGACTTGTTGATATTAAAGCTATTGTAAAAGATAATATTGTTGAGTCTATTACTTGTGAGGGGTTACCAAGTTATATAGTTGAATACAAACAAAAAATCAATATCCCTGGATTTAAAGAAGTTGAATACTCTATTGCTTATAGTGGTGGCTTTTATATTTTAGTTCACGCAAAAGATTTAGGGTTTGATTTAGTAAGAGAAGAAGAGACTGATTTAGCAAGTTGTGCAAACCTAATAGTTGAAGAGATAAATAAAGAGAAAAGATATGAACATTATGATTTAGGATTTGTTGGAGAGATTCCTTTCTTACACTTTATGGGTGAGATTGAAGAGAAACAAAGTGGTTACTATATTTCAAAATCAACAACTTATGTACATCCAGGAGTTATTTGTAGAAGTACAACGGGTACAGGAACATCTGCAAGGCTAGCTTTACTAAACTATGAAAACAAACTAAAAAGAGGTGACAAGTTAGAGACTGTATCACTTAGAAATACAAGGTTTGTTGGTGAAATCATAAATGTAGAGGACAAAAATGGAACAAATGTAGTTAAAAATAATATAACAGGTAAAAGTTATATATTAGCCAAGTCAGATGTAGTGGTTAACTGTGCTGATCCAATGCTAGAAAATAATGAATTATGTGAAATTTTAGATAATAACTAAATATTTTGTTTAGTTTTTAGCATATGAATCATTGTATTTGATTTTTTTTTATGATACAATGATTCTATCCTAATTTTGAAGGATGTTATGATGAAAAAACTTGAGTTTTCAGAAATTATAAATTATGCAAAAGAGTTTAGAAGAAAACTTCATAGTAACCCTGAGTTAACTTGGCAAGAAGTTGATACTGCAAAAGCTATTAGAGCTGCTTTAAAAGCTCACTACATCACCTATAAAGAATATGCAAACACTGGAACAGTGGCTACTTTAGCTCCTGATGCAAAAGGAACACATATTGCCTTAAGAGGCGATATTGATGCATTAGAGATTGAAGAAAAAACAAATTTACCTTATAGTTCAAATAAAACAAATTGTATGCACGCTTGTGGTCACGATGGTCACACTGCTACATTATTAGCCGCTGCTATTTGGTTAAAACAAAATGAAGACAAACTTCCAGGACCAGTATCTTTGGTATTTCAACCTGCTGAAGAAGGAGGACATGGAGCCAAAAAGATGCTTGATGAGGGTGCTTTAAAAGATGTTGACTTCATTTATGGTTGGCATAACTGGCCTGCAATAAAGTTTGGACAAGCTGTTTGTCCTGATGGAGTTGTAATGGCTGGAAATGGAACATTTCATATTGATATTAAAGGAGTAGGAGGTCACTCTTCTCAACCTGAAATATCTAAAGACCCTGTTCTTGCAGCAAGTGCAATAACAATGGCTTTACAACAAATTGTGAGTAGAAGAATAGCTCCACAAAAAGCAGGAGTAGTCTCTGTAACTTCAATTGATGCAAGAAGTGGTTTAACAACAATTCCACAAGAAGCAAGAATTGAAGGTAGTATTAGAATACCTGATTTACAAACAAGAGATGAAGTTGCTAAGTCTATAAAAGAGATTTCAGAAAATACAGCAAAAGCTTATGGAGTTGAGGCTATTGTAGAGTTTAGAAACAGATATTCTCCTACAATAAACCATGATACAGCTGCTTCAAATATGAGGCAGAAAATAAAAGAGACTCTAGGTGATGATTGGAAAAGTGATATAGCAACCCCAATTATGGCCTCTGAGGATTTTAGTTATTACTTACAAGAGATACCAGGTGCTTTTGCACTAATTGGAAGTAATGACGGGGAAGATAAGCACTGTAAGCCTTGTCATAATGCTCATTATGACTTTAATGACGAGCTTATAGAACCTGTTAGTAAAGTTTTTATAAAACTTGCGAACCTAGAATGTGAATTTTAAAATTATACAATTATATTATAGGAGCGAAAAATGACAAACTCAATGGAAATCTTCGAAGCACACGAATCTGAAATCAGAGCATATTGTAGAGCTGTGCCAACTGTATTTAAAGCTTCATCAAACGCAACAATGATTGATGAAAATGATAAAGAGTATATAGACTTTTTTGGTGGAGCTGGTGTTCTAAACTTTGGGCATAACAACCCTAAAATGAAAGATGCACTAGTAGAATTTATTCAAAGAGATGGTGTAGCTCACTCTTTAGATATGTATACAGATGTGAAAAGAGACTTTATAGATACATTTGTAAAAACTATCTTAGAACCAAGAGGATGGCAAGACAGAAAGTTACAATTTACAGGACCAACTGGAACAAATGCAGTTGAAGCTGCCTTAAAACTTGCTAGAAAAGTTACAGGTAGAACTGAAGTTGTTGCTTTTAATAGAGGTTTTCATGGTATGACTTTAGGAGCATTAGCTTGTACAGCAAATAATGCTTTTAGAAGTAGTTCAGGAGTTCCTTTAACTAATGTTATTAGAGATACTTTTAATGATATGGATGCTTTAGAAAACTTAAGACAAAAGATGTTTGATTTAGGTTCAGGTATGTTACCTCCTGCAGCATTTTTAGTAGAGCCTGTTCAAGCTGAAGGTGGAGTTAGAGTTGCAACTAAAGAGTGGTTACAAGGTGTACAAAAATTAGCAAATGACACAGGTGCATTATTTATTTTAGATAGTATTCAATGTGGTTGTGGAAGATGTGGAAGCTACTTTAGTTTCGATGATTTAGATGTTGATCCTGATATTATTGTTTTAGCTAAAGGTTTAGGTGGATTTGGTACACCAATTGGAATGCTTGTAAATAAACCAGAGCTTGATAAAGCTTGGAATCCAGGTCAACATACAGGTACATTTAGAGGTCAAGGTTTCTCATTTGTTGCAGGTAAAATTGGACTTGAATACTTCCAAAATGAAGAGTTCAATACTGAAACAAAAAGAAAAGGTGATGAAATTAGAAAAGTATTAGATGAATTAGACTCTAAATATTCACAAGTTAAAGATGTAAGACAAAAAGGACTTATGTTAGCTATTGAGTTTGATAGCGCTGCAACTGTTAAAGAAATAACTGGTAAAACTTATGAAAATGGACTAATTATTGGTGCTTGTTCAACAGGAGAAATTATCAAATTTATTCCTCCATTAACAATCACAGATGATGAGTTAGAAAAAGGTTTAGAGAGATTTAAAAACGCAGTAGATGCAGTTTTATCATAAGGAGGTTAAGATGGGATACAGTACAACACACTTCAAATCAATAAATCCATATACAGAAGAGACTGTATATGAGATTCCAATGCACTCACTAGAAGAGTCTAGAATTATTTTAGAAAATGCTCAAGAAGCATACACTAGTGAATGGATTAACACAACATACGAACAAAGAGCAAAGCTTTTAAATGCTGTTGCTAAAGAGATGAAAGATAATCTTGATTACTATGCTTTACCAATGACAGAAGAGATGGGAAAGCCTATAAATGAAGCTAGAGGTGAAGTAAATAAAGCAGCTTGGGCTGCTGAACATTATGCTCAATTTGGAGAAGAGTATTTACAGACTGAACATTTAGAATCAGATGCAACTGAAAGTTATGTACAATACTTACCTTTAGGTGTAACTCTTGGTATTCTTCCTTGGAATGCACCATTTTGGTTAGCATTTAGATACTTAGCCCCTGCACTAATGTCAGGAAATACTTGTGTTATGAAGCATGACTCTCATACACCTTTATGTGCAGTTAGAATTGTAGAGGCTTTTGAAAAAGCAGGCTTCCCTAAAAACATTGTTCAAAACTTAGTTGTTGGACACTCTAGTTTAGAATCTGTGATTAGAAATCCTATTGTAAAAGGTGTATCATTAACAGGTTCATCAAAAGCAGGAGCTTCTGTAGGAGCAATAGCTGGAAGTGAAATCAAACCTGTAGTATTAGAACTTGGAGGAAGTGACCCTGCAATTATTTTAAAAGATACAGAGGATTTAGAAAAAGCTGCTGATATAGTTGTACTATCAAGATACATAAATGCAGGTCAATCTTGTATAGCAGCTAAAAGAATTATTGTAGAAGAACCAATTTATGAAAAATTTATTGAGTTATTAAAAGAGAGATTCGAAAAGTTAAAACTTGGTGACCCAAAAGATGAATCTACAACTATAGGTCCAATTGCTAGAAAAGAGTTAGTTGAAGAGATGCATGCTCAAGTAGATAGATCAGTTCAAGCAGGAGCTAGATTAATTCTTGGTGGTGAAAAACATGAAGGTCAAGGCTTTTTCTTCCCTGTTACTCTTTTAGCAGATGTTGAACCTGGTATGGTTGTATCTTGTCAAGAGACTTTTGGACCAATTGCTGCTGTTATTAAAGCTAAAGATGAAGATGAAGCTGTAAAAATTGCTAATGATACTGAGTATGGACTTGGTGGTTCAGTTTGGACAGGTGATATTGAAAAAGGTAAGAAAATAGCAAGCAAAATTGTTACAGGACAAGTATCTGTAAATGGAATTGTTAAATCAGATCCAAGACTTCCAAGTGGTGGAGTAAAAAAATCTGGATTAGGTAAAGAGCTTGGACCACATGGAATTAGAATGTTTGTAAATACGCAACAAGTTTGGGTTGGTCCAGTTAAACAATAAAAGTTTTGCTTTAAGGGGTGTAAAATGAAATTAGCTTTTTCTAAAGCAGAATATGTAAAAAGACTTAAAAAAGTTCAAAGGGAGATGAAAAAAAGACGAATTGATGTCTTACTTGTAACAGACCCTGGAAATATGAACTGGCTTACAGGATATGATGGATGGTCTTTTTACGTACATCAAGGTGTAATCGTACACGTTGATGAGGCTGAACCATATTGGTTTGGCCGGTATATGGATAGAAGTGCTGCATTACTTAGATGTTATATGAAAGAGGAAAAGCTTATTGCATATCCAGAAGAGTATGTACAAAACCTAAACAAACATCCAATGGATTGGTTGGCTAGAAATGTATTTATGAAAAAGGGTTGGCAAGAAGCAACAGTAGCAACTGAAATGGATAATTACTATTATTCAGCAGATGCTCACTTCAATCTTGTATCACTATTATGGAAAGCAAGGTTTATTGATAGTCAAAACTTAGTTAATTGGGCTAGATGTATCAAATCTGAAAAAGAGATTGAGTATATGAGAATTGCCTCTAAAATTACAACAAAAATTCATGAAAGAATTTTAGATGTGGCAAGAGTTGGTATTCCTAAAAGTTTTGTTGTATCACAAATATATGAAACAGCAATTGCAGGTGTGGATGGATATGCAGGTGATTATCCATCTATTGTTCCCCTACTTCCATCAGGTAAAGAGGCTTCAGCCTCACATATTACTTGGGATAGTAAACCTTTTAAAGCAAATGAGGGAACTTTCTTTGAGGTATCAGGTTGTTACAAAAGATACCATGCACCTATGTCAAGAACACTTTATATGGGAAAACCATCTCAGAAGTTTTTAGATGCAGAAAAAGCCTTACTAGAAGCCATTGATGCAGGTTTAGAACAAGCTAAGCCAGGTAATAAAACTAGTGATATTGCTAAAGCATTAGATAAAATTATGCTTAAATATGGTATTGATAGACACGGAGCTAGATGTGGCTATCCTATTGGAGTTAGTTATCCGCCTGATTGGGGTGAGAGAACATTTAGTATTAGAGCCTCTGATGATACTGTCTTAAAACCTGGTATGACTTTTCACTTTATGCCAGGAATTTGGCAAGATGATTGGGGTATTGAGATTACAGAAAGTATTTTAATTACAAATGATGGGTTTGAAGCATTTAGTAACCATCCAAGAAAGCTTTTTGTAAAGTAAAAGAGGACTTCCTCTTTTACATCATATGGCAAGGACTTTGCCCTGTTTTAAAAAACATTGCAGTTACTGTATCCATTGTTTGTATGTGATTAACTAACCAATCTAATAAATCTTCTTCAAAATACTTCTTTAATGCATTAACATCATTATCTTTTATAAAATTATCAATAACATTACTCATCTGTTCTAAACATCTTTCATGTTCACTTTTATGCATCATATAAGGAGGAAAATTCATCTCTATCATTTTCTCTTCCTCACCTTTGAAATGATTAACTGTATGTTCATACCAAGTTTCATACATCTTTACAACTTCACTTTTCTCAACGATACTTTTTTCATATTTTAAAATAGTTTCATATAATTCATTTATTATCTCTACATCCTCAAAATGTACGTCATTCATAAAATCTTCTGCAACTAATGGTAGATTTCTTTTATCAATAAGCATTATTCAGCCTTTTTATTTTAATTATTTCAAAAATAGAGAATTTATTCATTGATATGTGTCAATATCTAGTATAAAAATATAAAGAAAGTTAATAAGATTATAAATATCACAAGCCAAGTAGTATAAAGTCTATTTCTATTCTCTTTAGCTTTATAAAAAAAGTCCTCAACCTCTTCTTTTACATCATCATTATATTTAACAACCACTTCAGAGTTAAAATAATCTGTAAATTCAAAATAGTAAAAACACTTGTCATCTTTATAAACCTTATATGCTTCTGTATTTGGTGGATTATTTCCTACAGAATCACTATATAGTAACTCTTGATGCCAGTTTGCCTCTTTAAAGTTCTCAATAAAACGTGCTGATTGAATATGATTATCTTCATAAAGGCTTTCAAATTCATAAACGTAATCAAAGTCTTTATTTACTTCTAGATGGTTTAAAAACTCTTGTGCATTATTTAAAAAATCATATAGTTTTGATTTATCTTCTTCATCTAAAAGTTCATAAACATCTCTTGGTAATAAAATATTATCTTCAACATCAATGCCATAACATTTTACTTCATTTTTTACAGTATCAAATATAAAAGATATTCTTGAATTAGAAAAGTTTATACAAGTATGAGGTATATTATTTATATAAAAAAAGTCATGATTGTACTCAATAACAATCTTTGGTACTACTTCACTTCGTAATAGCTTACTTTCAAATCTAAAAATATCTTTATTCATAGGTGTACCTTATTTAAACAACTAATTAATTAAAACATAATATTCCATAATGTTATATTAAATTATATCTATGAAAAAATATTAAAAAGTGATGTATATACAAAGATAAGAATGACAAAAAAAGTAATTACAATAAGAATATCATAAAATATCTTTTTACTTTCATTTAACCTTGTTGGTGTCATCAATAGTTTTTCCAAACCAGTTGCCCTTGACTCTTCAGCCTTAAGTCTTTTATCTATATCTTTACCATATCTAGTATTTGTAATTGTTTTTAATAATGAGACCCAAAAGGCTAAAACAATAGGTAAAATAAGCCACTCTTGCTTAAAAAATGCCACTAGAAAAGAGCCTGCAAAGCCTATTATATAAAATAGTATAATAGTAAGAAGTGTAAACTCAAAACTTCTTCTTAAAAAGAAAAACATACTAAAACATATAACTACAATTACAGAGCTTATACCAATAGCTTTGAATGTAAAATAGTCTAATATTTGATAAATTGCCACTATTAAAGGTATCATTGCAAATAGACAATAGTACCAAGAAACTTTTGTATTTAATTCCATAAATAAACCTAATATCTTATTATATATATTATATATTTAATTTTATAAAATTTCCTTTATCGATAATTATACATTTCTATCATATAATATTGGCTTGAAATTTTTCAAAGGTTATATATGCAAGATACTATTAAGATATACAAAGCAAAAGAGAATAATTTAAAAGATATAAATTTAGAGATTCCCAAAAATAAATTAATCGTTTTTACAGGGCTTTCTGGTTCGGGAAAATCAACATTAGCTTTTGATACTTTATACGCAGAGGGACAAAGAAGATATATAGAGTCACTTTCTGCTTACGCACGACAATTCTTAGATAAAGTTGGAAAACCTGATGTTGAAAGAATTGAGGGGTTAACACCTGCAATTGCTATTGATCAGAAAACAACATCAAAAAACCCAAGATCAACTGTAGGTACTATTACAGAAGTTTATGACTACTTTAGATTGCTTTACGCAAGAATTGGAAAACAACACTGTCATAAATGTGGAGAGCCTATCTCACAAATGAGTGCAGCTGATATTATTGAGCAAGTTTTAACTTTGCCACAAGATGCAAAAATAATTATTCTTGCTCCTTTAGTAAATAGAAAAAAAGGTACCTTTGCTGATTTATTAGAGAGTTTAAGAGGAAAAGGTTATGTAAGAGCAATGATTGATGGTGTTATGGTAAGACTTGATGAAGAGATTGAGTTATCAAAAACACAAATGCACACAATAAAAGTTGTAATTGATAGAGTTGTTGTAAAAGATGAGAATAAAGATAGAATCGCTCAAGATGTGGAAAAAGGTTTAAAAGAGAGTTTTGGAGAACTTGAAGTTGAAGTTATAAACCATGATAAACTAGATTGTGAAAAGCATATTCACTATAGTGAACATATGGCTTGTTTTGATTGTAAAATCTCATTTGAACCACTAGAACCTCTATCTTTCTCTTTTAACTCACCAAAAGGTGCTTGTAGTTCTTGTGATGGATTAGGTATTAGATACTCACTTGATATGAAAAAGGTAATTGATGAAGAACAATCAATTGAAAATGGAGCTATTAAAATAATTTATGGTTTCAACAAAGGCTACTATTTTAAAATGCTAACAGCATTTTGTGAAGCTGCTAATATTGATATAAAAATACCTTTTAAAGAGCTTCCAAAACATCAACAAAAATCAATTTTACATGGTGGAGTTGAAGAAGCAAAATTTACTTGGAAAAGACACAGACTTACTAGAAAGTGGGAAGGTATTGTAAAAATAGCCTATAACATGGTAAAAGATGAAAAAGATATGGCTGATTATATGACAGAAAAGACTTGTGACTCATGTAATGGTAATAGACTAAAGCCCTCTTCTCAAAGTGTTTATGTGGCAAACAAAACAATTGGTGATGTTATTAATAAACCTATTGAAGAGGCTCATGCTTTCTTTCAAGATGAGAAAAACTTTGAATATTTAAATGACCAAGGACAAATGATTTCTGCACCAATTCTAAAAGAGATTAGAGAGAGAATCTTTTTCTTAAATGATGTTGGTCTTGGATATATCACCCTTGGAAGAGACGCAAGAACAATAAGTGGTGGAGAGGCTCAAAGAATTAGAGTAGCATCTCAAATTGGTTCAGGACTTACGGGGGTTATGTATGTTTTAGATGAACCCTCAATTGGTTTACACGAAAGAGATACAAATAGATTAATTAAAACCTTAAAAGCTTTACAAGAAAAAGGTAATACTGTAATAGTAGTAGAGCATGATAAAGAGACAATTGAAGCATCTGATTTTATTGTTGATATTGGACCAAATGCAGGTAAATATGGAGGAGAGGTTGTTTTTGCTGGTACACTAGAAGAGATGAATAAAGCAAAAACATTAACTGCTGACTATATGAACGGTAAAAAAACTATTAGTCATATTTACAATAGAAAACAAGAAGAGTATATAAAAATTAAAAATGTAAATATAAATAATATAAAAGGTTTAGATGTACAAATACCACTTAAAAACTTAGTATCAATTACAGGGGTTAGTGGTAGTGGTAAATCTTCTCTTATTTTACAAACACTTTTACCTGTTGCAAAAGAGCTTTTAAACCATGCAAAAAAGGTTAAAAAAGTTGATGGAGTTGAAATAGAAGGATTAGAAAAACTAGATAAAGTTATATATCTTGATCAAAGCCCTATAGGAAGAACACCTAGATCAAACCCAGCAACATATACAGGGCTTATGGATGAGATAAGAGCACTTTTTGCAAAGACTAAAGAGGCTCAATTAAGAGGATATAAAATCGGTAGATTCTCATTTAATGTTAAAGGTGGTAGGTGTGAAAAGTGTCAAGGGGAAGGTGAAATAAAAATAGAGATGCACTTTTTACCAGATATCATGGTTAAATGTGATGATTGTCAAGGACAAAGATACAATCCTCAAACCTTAGAAATATTATATAAAGGTAAAAATATATCTGATGTTTTAAGTATGAGTGTTGATGAGGCATTAGAATTCTTTATTAAAGTTCCAAAAATCCATGCAAAACTTAAAACATTAAGTGATGTTGGACTTGGATATATTACACTTGGACAAAATGCGATTACCCTATCAGGAGGGGAAGCACAAAGAATTAAGCTAAGTAAAGAGTTAAGTAAAAAAGATACTGGTAATACTTTATATATTTTAGATGAACCAACTACAGGTCTTCACTTTGCAGATGTAGATAGACTTACAAAAGTATTACATCATTTAGTAGAGTATGGAAACTCTGTTTTAGTTATTGAACATAACCTAGATGTTATTAAAAACTCTGATTGGATTATTGATATAGGTCCTGAGGGTGGTAATAAAGGTGGTAAATTAGTTGATGAGGGAACACCTAAACAGTTAGTTAAAAACCATAAGAAAACTGGTTCATATACAGGTTACTATTTAGAAAAAGAGCTAAAATAGATGAAAATTGACTACTGTATATTTAATCAAAAAACAGCAATAGATAGATTTATCTTTGCTGTTGAAGAGGGTTACTATAGAGAAGCTCATGAACTTTTAGAAGATGATTGGAATTTCTATAAGAAAAATAATCAAAAGAAAAAAGCTTTAGTCTTAAAAGGTTTAATAAATGGAGCAACTGCTCTTGCTTTGTTTCACATAAAAAAAAGACCTCAAGGTCATCAAAAAGTTTGGATGGCTTTTGAAAAGTATATTCCTTTATTAGATGAAGTTGAGTTTGAAGAAAAAGAGAAATACTATAAAGCAAAAGAGTTATTAGTAGAACTAAATAAAAAAATAGAAGAAAACGCTTCTTAACTTAAGAAGCACTCTCTTCATTTTGACTTAATAAAAATGCTTTTAATCGCATCATCTCTTCTGTAGGATATTGATTTTCTGCTTCCCCTCTTTGAGCTTTTACATAAAAATCTTTTGAGGAGTCATTAAAACCAAAATTCATATTAGTTAGTACATATTCGTAGCTATTTTGAGCTGACTCATTTTTAGCTTTTTCCAAAGATGCAGTTTCACCAGCTTTTAAGAACTCTTCTCGTCTTAACTCATTTAGGTTACTACCTTCATTAAGTTTAGTGTTTGAAGAGGCTTGAATCTGTTCTAACTGTACTGACCGGTTATCTTTATACTGGTCAATATTTGCAATTAAACCATATTCCATAACAACCTCCTTCAAGTTTATTACCTATTTGTTAATGTATTATACAAAATTTTTATTGTTTTTGTCAAAAACTTAAGTTTTTTTTGATATGATTAGTTATTATTTTTAACTTAAAGGAGTCTTTATTGGAAGATAATTCCCCGAGGTGCAGTTTTAATAAAAGTGAGCCCCAATGGAAATATTAATTTTACTTTTTTTTGCTGTTGTTGGAACATCTTTTTTGTGTTCTATCTTAGAATCTATTCTACTTTCAACAAATGTGTCTTATATATCTGTTCTTGAGGAAAATAACCCAAGTGCTGGTAAACTTCTAAAAAAATTAAAAAATGATATAGATAGTTCAATCGCTTCAATTTTGATTTTAAATACAATTGCTAACACTTTAGGTGCAACTGCAATTGGTGTTCAAGCTCAAAATGTATTTGAAGGTGATAAAACATTAGTGATGATTACATCAATTGTTTTAACATTTATGATTCTGTTTTTTGCGGAAATTATTCCTAAAACTATAGGTGCAGTTTACTGGAAACAGTTAGCTCCTATTGCAGGAAGAATAATAAGAATATTTGTTATTTTCACTTATCCTATCATAAAAGTGACACAATTCGTAACAAAGAAGATCGGTTCTGATAATTCTGATTCTATCTCTAGAGAAGAGTTAATTCACTCTACTCTACTAAGCGAAGAAGAGGGAGTTATCGGTGATTTAGAGTCTGATATTATTGAGAATACCCTTACATTAAACAACATGAGAGTTAAAGATATTTTAACCCCTAGGTCAGTAGTATATGCTATAGACAAGGATACTTCAATAAAAGATGTTATTGAAGATAGAAGAACATTTAAATTCTCAAGAGTTCCTGTTTATGATGAGAGTATTGACAATATAGTTGGACTGGTTTTAACAAAAAAGCTTTTCAAACAAGCTATCATTGATAAAAATGTAAATGTTGAAACTATTATGAAGCCTGTTATTTCATTAAATGAAAATATCCCTGTTTCAAAAGCACTAAATATGTTCATTAGTAAAAAAGAGCATATGTTTATTGTGGTAGACTCTTATGATCAAACAGAAGGAATAGTAACATTAGAAGACTGTATTGAAACACTCTTAGGATTAGAAATAATGGACGAATCTGATACAACTGCAGATATGAGGAGATTAGCTTTAAATAAAATGAAAGCTAAAAGAAAAGAAAAGGAGAGAAAAAATGAGTTTAAAAAACACGCTAATTAGTATTTTTGTTGTATTTATTTTAGCACTTATGTTAGGAGAAGGTGAGCCTGAACCACTAGCAGAATGGTCTTATTCTGAAGATATGGGTCCAAAAGAATGGGCTTCATTAGATGAGAGATATTTTATGTGTGAAGAGGGTAAAAACCAATCACCTATTAATATTGAAAATGCAGTAGAAGCTACATTAGCGCCACTTACTTTAAAAGGTGATAGTAAAGCAAGCACTTTTGTAAACAATGGTCACTCTTTAAAAGTTAACTTTTTTGGTGGAAATGAACTTGTAATAAATGATAAAACATATGGTTTAGAGCAAATTCACTTCCATACACCAAGTGAACATACAATTGATGGAAAATCATTCCCAATGGAAGCACACTTAGTTCACTCAAATGGCTCAAACTTAGCAGTTGTTGCAGTTATGTTCGAGGTTGGGGAAGATAACTCTGTTTTAAACAAACTATTTAGAAACTTTCCAGAAGAGGAAGGTGATAAAAATGAGTTAAAATCAGATGTAACTGGTTATGAGATATTACCATCAAATAAAGATTACTATAAATATAGTGGTTCTTTAACAACTCCACCTTGTAGTGAAGGTGTTAAATGGTTTGTTTTAAAAACACCAGTTGAATTATCTCAAAGTCAATTAGATGACTTTAAAGAAGTAATGCCTGTAAATAACAGACCATTACAAGACTTAAACTCTAGAACTATTCTAGATTAGTCAAACAGCTACGTGATGCTTAAAAGGAAAACCTCCTTTTAAGCTAACTTTTCAAACTTATCTATTAGATACCTAATTTTCAAATCTTTTGCTAATGTATAAGCACTATTTCCTAAAAAATCTTTATGCTTGATGCAAGCTTTGTTTTCTAAAAGATAATCTATACTTTGAAGTCTGTTGTACAATACTGCATATATTAATGGTGTAGAGTTCACATCATCTTTTTCATGCAAGTTTAAACCACAATTTTTCAATATTCTTAAAACTTTAATATCATTTCTATATACAGCATAATTTACAGCTGTTAAGGCACTAGTTACTTTAGTATCTATACCTAAAGATATTAACTTTTTTATACTATTTATATTTCGGTAGTATATTGCCCAAAAAAGTGCATTTCTACCTTTATTATCTTTTATATTTAAATCTATTCCTAACTCTATTAGTTTTATGATAACCTCATCTAAGTCTTGTGATACTGCTTCAAAGAGTATATTCCAACCTGTCTTTGTTTTGTAGTTTATATCTGCTCCATTAAAAATCAGTTGTTCAAATACTTTTTTATTATTTAAATTTGAAAATAGTTCAGAAGATAACAAATCACAAAAATCCATATCCTTAGCTAAATTATTAGACATAATTCTTCCTTTTTTAACTCTTTATTTAATATTGATATTCATTATCATAATATAGTTAGTCTTAAGAGTTTATTAATCTAAGAGGAAAAGGTGGTACTACTTCACCTCTTTTTTTGAAGTGAAGATATTACCATCCCCTGAAATAAGTATTGCTAAACCTTTTGTATTTTCAAATTGTGAAAGAATAATCAGCAAAATCATCATAAGTGGAACAGATAGAAACATACCAACAGTTCCCCACATAGCACCCCACACTACTAATGATAAGATTACTACAAACTGTGAGATATTAAGCTTATTACCCATTAATCTTGGATAAATGATATTTCCAATTAAGAACTGAATAACTGCTAAAGAAGCTACTAAAAACAGTACACTTGATAGTTCACTAAATTGTACCAATGCAAATAATGTAGGTACAATTACTGCAATAACACTTCCTATAGTAGGTATAAAGTTAAGAATAAAGGCTATAAACCCCCAAAGAACTGCACCTTGTAGTGAGAACATCTCACATATAAAGTATGTTAAAAGACCTGTTGACATACTAATAATTGTAGTTATTGAGATATACATTCTAATAGTATCAGAGATTGATTCTAAAACACTTTTTGCTTTTCTTCTTGTATCATAGTTTTTAAATAAGGCATTTATTTTTGCATTAAAAAATCTTTGATCAATTAGTAAAAACAGTACATATAGAAGAATTTGCATTATATTACTTACGATTGTACTAAATGCTGCAATTACTTTATTTACTAATGTTGCTAAACTAAATTGATCAAATACTTTACTAAACTTTTGAGATACATCAAAGCCTGCCATTTTTGAAAGTTCTGCTAATATGGCATTAAATTTACTATCTAATTGAGATATGGTACCACTTAGTTCCACCATACTTGAAGCAATAAAACTACCCATCTCAAACATTATATATACAATAATTATAAGTGAAAGTGGTATGGAAAGGTAATTTCCTATATTTGAATCAAAATAAGGCAGACGTTTTATTTGATTTGCAAGAGCATTTATCAAAAACCATATCATAATAGCAATTGCAATAGGTGTCAAAATTGTATTTAAAGTAGATAGTGCATAGACCATCAAAGACATAAATGCAAAAAAATAGAACATTGAAGCAAAATTTGTATTATAAATTTTCTCTTCATTCTCTTGTTTTGTTACGATATTTTTATCTAAATTATCCAATACTTAACCTTTTTTACTTTAAATATTTTAGTTTAAACTCTTTTATCTCATCTTTCATTGTATTTGAATACCCTCTTACACTAGTATATAAATAAAATGCTGATTGAACCATGAAGAAATAGAAACTATTTACATACCCTATATATACAAAAATAACATCTGCAACGAAGAAACAAATAAATGCATACCCTCTTACTTTATGATTATGACTTGAAAGTAAATAACTTCCAAATATTGCAATTGATGCAGCAATTAAATCAATTGGTAAAATATTAAAATCAATTTCTGACATATTTGGTACAACAGTTTTATAAAGAGTAAAGATATATATTACTAGTAAAAATGCTATTATAGAAGAGTCTCTTCTTCTATTATCAGTAAGTTTATAAATTCCAAGTACGGCCGTGACAAAAAATAGCACCATCTGAATCATAACAGGAACCTTTCCTGCTAAAGTAAAAAATGTTAGTAATGCTAAATTAGATACAAAGAAGCTTACAAAACCCCAATATATTGGTGTAGTATTATGCTTAGAGCTTCTTGACATCAAGTATGCTCCACCAATAGAGAATATTGCACCTATTATTTCTAGTATTATCATTATATTAATCTTTCAATTTTTTTGAAATTATATATATTTGAACAAAAAATCAGATAAAACTACTTAATTAAATGAAGTTTATCTTTTATGAAATTTATATTGTTAATATATAATTGATGTTTGGGCTCTAAAACAGTCAAGAAAAATCGAACTTCTGCATTTGTAAATCCATCTGGTTCTTTATCTTTTACAGAGGTTTGATTATTAAAGTATCTAACTCTTTTTAAAACCTTATTTGATAATCTTATGTAATATACAATATCTAGCTGAGTTTGATTAACTTTCTCAATAGTTACAAGTATTTTTTCATTTTGTTTATTTTTTACTTTATAATCCAAACTAGGAAATAAAGTATTAAAATCCTCTAATGATAAATATCCAATATATAATTTAGTATAAATATCAAAAAAAAGCTTTAACTTATAAGAAGAAAAAAACTTCAAATCAACAATAAATTTAGGGTTTGATCGACTTCTTTCTAAAATCCATTGAAGTGTCGGAAAGTATTGAAATTTCTTGTATTTTACACTATATGTTTCAATAAACTTTCTATGTGTAGGTGCTTTTAATGTTTTCTTGTTTTTATTTTTCTTTTTTGAGAAGATAATATTTTTTATTAGTGTTTCATCTTTTATATCTTCCGTAACCCAAACTGTAGCGTAAGATGGGAAGTTTTTTAATCCTATTGAACCTTTAGTAAGAATAATAAGTGCTTTAATCTCAAAAGTAGGAAATATAAGTTTTAAAAGTGCATATTTCTTTGCTAATCTTTTGTTTAAACTTGAAGTTTTTTTAGAAGTACTCATCTCTACAAAGTATAAAGAGTCCTTTGTAAAAAACAGTGCATCAAATTCACTTATATCTTTATATGCAGACTTATAAACAATCTGAGAGCTTTTATCTATTAAAAGTCCACTTTTTATATACTTGTTCTCTTTATCTTGATATGGACCTTTTACTACAAATCTTTTGATTTCTTCATTTTCTAAAGCATACTCTACTAGTAACTCATAAACAATATTTTCATAAACCTCACCTTTGAAACTCCCGTATGCTGAGATGTAAGCTGGTGAATCTTTTGAGATATTATCTTTTAGTAGTGCTTTTAAGTTGTTACTATCATAAGAGTAATGAAAAAGTCTCTCTTCAATATTTTTAAAATCTAAATTCTTAATTTTTTCTGATATATTAAATTTATGCAATTTTCAAATAGCTTATAGCATTTCCTTTCTAGTATTATTTTATTATATCCAAATCAAAATTAATTACTAAAAATTTTTAAAAAGTAGATAATTTTAATTTAATTATTCTATACTTTATGTTATAAATAATATTCTTAAAATAGGAATAGAGATGAAAAATAATGAAATGGAAAATTTATTAGAAAAAGCAAGACAACTTACTGCAATATATGTAAGTAGTAAAAGTGACCCTTCTGATTTCTACACCTACTTAAATAATATTTTTCAAGAAGTAACTTTTTTCGATGATGGATTAGAAGCTTTAGAGATTATATACAAAGAGAAACACCCTGTTTTAATCACTGAGGTTGATATAAAAAATATTGATGGCTTTGAAATAATTGAAAAAGCAAAGAGTCATAATGAAAACCTTTTAACCATGATTTATACTGATGAACAAAAAAGTGATTATTTTATAAAGAGTATTAACCTTGGAGTTGATGGTTTTTTAACCTTTCCATTTCAAAAAAATGAGTTTATTGATATCATAAAAAAATCTATGTCTAAATTAAATCAAAACCTAGAGCATAAAAAGATAAAAAAAGATTTAGATCTACTAATGCAATATCAAGATATAGTTAATAATAGCACTATTATTTCAAAAACAAATAAAAGTGGTGTTATAACTTATGTAAATGATAACTTCTGTCAAATTACTGGCTATAAAAAAGAGGAGTTAATTGGTAAGAACCACAATATAGTAAGGCACCCTGATAATTCAAAAGATTTTTTTAAAAAGCTTTGGCACACTATTTTAGAGAAAAAAGAGAAATGGACTGGAATCGTAAAAAACCTTACAAAAGATGGAAAAACATATTATGTAAAAACAACTATAGAGCCTATTTTTGATGATAATGGGGATATTGTAGAGTTTATTAGTGCAAGAAGTAATGTAAATACAATAATGAGTGATAAAAAACAACTAATTGATAAAATAGAAAAAAGTAATTTATCAATTTTAATTCTAATTGAAATTGAAGAGTTTGATATCTTAGATAAATTTTATAACGTTGAAATAATCAATAAAATAGAAAAAACTTTTGGATACAACATACTTACTAATTTACCAGCAGGTTATGTATTTGACAATGTATATAATATTGGAAATGGAAGATTCGCTTTATTAACTGACTTTTTTACTTACTCAAAATCAGAACAACAATTATCCGATTATTTAGAGAGTTTCTTAAAAAATATAAAAAACTCTACATTTGTTGTTGATGATATTGAGTATGATTTTGATATAGTTCTTAGTTACTCTTTTGGAAAAGAACATCTATATGAAGATGCTAAATGTGGACTTGAAGAGGCATCAAATGATAAAAAGCTTATCAAGTACTCAAATGACTCATCTATTAAAGAACATATTGAAGCTAAAAAAAATATTGAAGTTATGAAGATGGTAAAAATTGCTCTTGATAACTACAATATAATCTCATACTTCCAACCTATAATAAACAATAAAACGAGAGAGGTTGAGAAGTATGAATCTCTTGTAAGACTTGTGGATGAAAATAATAAAGTTCTTTCCCCTTACCTTTTTTTAGATATTTCAAAAAAAGGTAGCTACTATACTAAAATAACACATAGGGTTTTAGAAAACTCATTTAAGATACTAGATAATATTTCTACAAAATTATCTATAAACTTATCCTCTTTAGATATTGAAAAAGAGGATACTAGAAAAAAACTATTTGAACTACTTGAAAAAAACAAACACCATACAAATAGAATTATCTTTGAATTATTAGAGGATGAAAATGTAAAAGATTTCAACCTAATAAAGTTATTTATCAAAAAAGTAAAAAAGATGGGTGTTCAAATTGCCATTGATGACTTTGGTAGTGGATACTCTAACTTTGAAAGACTTTTAAATTTTGAACCTGATATATTGAAAATTGATGGTTCTTTAGTTAAGAATATTGTAAATGATGAATATAGTAGAAATATAGTAGAAACAATAGTAAATTTTGCAAAAAAACAAGATATTACTACTATTGCTGAATATGTTGAAAACGAAGAGATTTTCAATATATTAAATGATTTAGGAGTTGATTACTCACAAGGTTACTACTTTGGTAAACCATCAAGTTTAAATTTAGAAAATTAAAAAAGGAGTTGGGCTTATGTCAAAAAATATATTAATTACAGGTTGTAGTTCTGGATTAGGACTAGCTCTTACAAAACTATATTTAGATAAAGGTTATAATGTCTATGGAATTAGTAGAAAAAAACCTCAAATAGAACATAAAAATTTCTATTTTGAAGTGTTTGATTTATCTAAAATTCAAAGTATAAAAGATGGACTAACTCAATTTATTATTTCAGCAGAAGAGTTTGACTATGTATACTTAAATGCAGGGAGATTAGGTGCCATTAAACCATCTATTGATGTTTCAACAAATGAGTTAAAAGATGTTTATGAACTAAACGTATACGCAAATAAAGAGTTACTTGATATTTTATATAATATCAAAGTAAATAATATCATAGCTATATCTTCAGGTGCTTCAAAAAATGGCTCAAAAGGTTGGGCATCTTACTCTTTATCAAAAGCTGGCGTAAATATGCTTATAAATCTTTACTCAAAAGAGTTAATTGATACAAAACTAATAGCATTAGCTCCTGGAGTTATTGAAACGCCTATGACTGATTATATAAGATTTGATATTGATGACGAAAAGTTCCCTTCAGCGAAAAAATTAAAAAATGGTGAAATCCAAACTCCTAAGGTAGCTGCAAATAGAATTTTTGAATTTACAAATAGACTAAACAAATACGATTCAGGTAGCTTTATAGATATTAGAGATATTTAATATCTATAAACTATATAATATTATTTTAATTTAATCAATTTCAAAACATTAAAATGTTATTTTATTAGATACAATTTATAATCACTAACTACATTAAGGTTCTTTATGCAAAAAAGTTTCAAAAACTATATTTTTTCAAGTAAAATTATCCTAGTTTCAATTATTTTTATAATCTGCTTTATTTTTAGTACCTATATTCACTCAACACTTACAAAAGAAAAAGCAATTGAACATTCAACAACAATTTCAAACCAAGTTTTCTCTTCAATGTATCAAATAATGAGAAAAGGATGGAGTAAAGAGGATTTAGAACTATTTACAAGTTCATTGGAAAAGAACTTTAAAAATAGTGATTATGATATAAATATTTATAGATCAGAACCAGTGGCTAAGATGTTTGGAAAGATTGAAGAGAACGAAAAAGATGAAACTTTAATAAAAATATTAAATGGTGAAAAAACAAAAACTAAATTTTTAAGTGACAATCAAGTTAGAAATATACTACCTTTAAAAGCAAATAATGAATGTATGAAATGTCACTCAAATGTAAAAGAAGGGGAAGTTTTAGGTGTAGTTGAAGTTACACAAGACTTAACTGGAATTTTCTATGAATCAAGAGTTCAATATATAACATTCTTTTTGATTATTCTTCCTTTATTTATCCTAATAACTTACTTTTTATCTAGATACACTACAAATAAAGTCACAAAAAGTTTAAATCTTTTTAAAAGTAGAGTTAAAAGTATCAACTCTGTTGATGACTTTAAACAGTTCAACTCAAAGGATATAGATTTACACTTTAGTGAGTTTAACGAAATTATTAAAAATGTAGACTCAATGGCAAATAAATTAAAAGATGTTGCTGTAGATAAAGAGTTATTAGAGTTTGAGATAAAACTATTGGACAAATTCATAATCACCTCAGATGTGGTTAAAGATTGGAGAGAGTATATAAGTGATTTACTTCTTGAAATCAATAAGATCATGGATACCTATACTTTAATGACAATGTTTAGAGTTGGTGATGACCAATTTGAGGTTGACATATTCTGGCTTGGAACACCAAAAGATGATATAAAAAGGGTTTTTGAAGACCATATTAATGGTATGATTAAGGAGTCTGAACACTTCAAAGGAATGAGTGACTTTAAAATAAAACATATCATCGCAAATAGAAGTATAAAACTTGATAATCTAAAAAAAGAGGATATTGAGTATAGATCAAAGTCACTCTTTTTAGAGACTCCAAAGATTGGTGGAATTGTAGGTATTGGACTACAATCTATCTTAGCAAATGACCCTGTTAGATATATAGTTATTGATTCAATTTTAACAACAATGGCTAACTTAGTTGGTTCTGTTAAAGCAATACACAAATATACACAAGACTTAGAGTACTATGCAGCAAGAGATCCTTTAACTGATCTATTTAATCAAAGAGTTTTCAATGATATGATGAGTTATGAGATAAAAAGAGCTAAAAATCATGACTACCCATTTGCACTTATGGTTATTGATTGTGATAACTTTAAGCCTATTAATGACAACTTTGGACACACATTTGGAGATAAATTTTTACAAACTATTGCTGATATATTAGAAGAAGAAAAAAGAGATGAGGATATTGTAGCAAGATATGGTGGTGATGAGTTTACGATGATTTTACCTGAATGTGATATAAATGGAGCAAAAACAGTTGCCCATAGAATATCAAAAGCTGTTGAAAATAAAAAGCTTTTAGCACCTGATAATACAAATGTTGGGATTACTATTTCTATTGGAATCTGTGTTTACCCTGAACACTCATTATCTCAAACTGAGATGTTTATTATTGCTGATCATATGATGTATGAGGCAAAAGATGAAGGTAAAAACTCTATAAAAATACCAACACAAGAGGATGTTGCTTTTGTGTTAAAACAGAATCAAGAAAAGTCTGCTCTTTTAATAAGTGCAATTGAAAATGATGAAATATATCCATACTTCCAACCAATCAAGCCAACATCAAATGATTCAGATGAAGTTATTATTCACGAACTGCTAATGAGAATTAAACACGATGATAGAGTTATCTCAGCATTTGAATTTATTGAGATTGCTGAGTCAAGAGGCTTAATCAATAAAATGGATTTAATGGTAATAGAAAAAGCATTTAAAAAGATAAAAGAGACTAACTATAAAGGTGCTTTATTTATTAACTTATCCCCTAAAACACTTATAGTTGGTGATTTTATTAATAAAGTAAATGATTTAGTAGATAAATATGAGATTGATAAAAATATTATAGTATTTGAAATAACAGAAAGAGAGACTGTAAAGAATTTCTCTTTATTAGAAGCCTTTGTAAAAAATCTAAAATCTGAAGGTTATAAATTTGCTATTGATGATTTTGGTTCAGGTTTTTCATCTTTCCACTATATTAAAAAGTTCCCAATTGATTATCTTAAGATTGATGGAGACTTTATAA
This sequence comes from Arcobacteraceae bacterium, assembly GCA_041694355.1. GTDB lineage: Bacteria > Campylobacterota > Campylobacteria > Campylobacterales > Arcobacteraceae > Arcobacter_B. The sequence goes on from JASMTK010000131.1 coordinate 26,941, forward strand.
TAAACCTTGATAATGATGAAAAAGATAGAGCCTTTGTAAATAGTATTTCAACCTTAGCAAAAGAGTTAAAGATTCAAACAATTGCAGAGTTTGTAGAGAGTCAAGATATTCAAAACACTTTAGAAAAACTAGATATTACTTACTGTCAAGGTTATCATATAGGTAAACCTTCTGAGGACTTTGTAGCTCTTAAATAAGCACTTTTAAGTAAGTGCTTGAGCTAACATACTAAGTGCAAATCCTAAATTTACTCCAATAGCAATAGCCCTACTATTTTTAGTTTTAAAAGATGGTGCTATATCTTGAAATATAAGATACAAAATACCACCAGCAGCAAAAACCATAAGAGAAGAAGTTAAAGTATCACTTTTGTTTAAAAATATATAACCAATGCTTGAAAAAATCACTCCTATAAAACTAAATGAAAATAGAACAGCTAATGATACTTTTCTAGATAAACTTGAAGCTCTAAGCTCAATATATGAGCTAAAAGCTTCAGGTAAGTTTTGAAGTGCAATAAATATAGCTAGTAATAAACCTGTTTTATGATCATATACAAAAAGTGCTCCAAGTGCTATGGACTCAGGTACAAAATCAAGTAACATAGCTAATACTTGAGGTATTTGTGCACTATGTCTTTTTATATAATCATCTAAAAAATAAAAGACAAATGCACCCAATAAAAAAAGGAAAACAACATAACCTATTTCAAGATTATGCATTCCTTTAGGTACCAATACAAAACATACAGCTGCTAGCATAACACCTGTGGCAAATGCTGTTAAAAAGTGTGCAACTTTTATTTTTATTTTTCTGTTATAAATAGTCTTTTCAAAAAAATATGAAAAAACTCCTCCTATAAAAACTGTACTTCCAGCTAAAAATGAAAAGAGTAATACCTCAAAAATCAACTTATGCTACTTTCTTAATCTTTTTAATTTTTTTGATATTTAATAACATCATTATTGAAACTACTAATGCTATTAAAAAGAATCCTGCAAATACATACATAGTTTGAGAGTATGAACCTGTCATATCTTTTACAATAGAGATAATAAGTGGACCAACTAAACCAGCAGCTGCCCAAGCTGTTAGAATATACCCATGAATAGCTCCTAACTCTTTTGTCCCAAAGATATCTCCAATATATGCAGGGATTGAAGCAAATCCTCCTCCATAACAAGTCATAATAAAGTAAAGTAACACTTGAAATACTACGATTTCTGTTATAGATGGCAATACATAAAAAGCTACAGCTTGAGTTAAAAAGAATATAATATAAACAACAGGCCTAGTTAAATAATCAGATAAAGAGGCCCAAAAAATTCTACCTGCACCATTGAATATTCCCATAAGACCCACAGCAGCAGCTGCTGCTATTGCTGAGATACCAACCACCTCTTGTAATAGAGGTGAAGCTACACCAATTATTGCAATACCACAAGTTACATTAATAAATAACATAATCCATAAACCATAAAATCTAGGAGTTTTCAATGCTTCATTTAAAGTTAAAGACTCTAAATCTTTTTTTAATTTCTTTTTACCCTCTTTTAGTTTCTTTTTAAACTTTTTTGGAAGATAGTCATCTTTGGGTTTTTCTAAATATAAAGCTGATGCAAACATAATCACAAAATATACAACCCCTAATACTATAAATGTTCCTGCCACATCAATCTTTTCTATAAGAACTTTTATAGTAGGTCCCCAAACAGCTGATGCAAAACCAAACCCCATAATTGCTAATCCTGTTGCTAATCCTCTTTTATCAGGGAACCATTTTACTAAAGTTGATACAGGAGAAATATATCCAATACCTAATCCACAACCTCCTAAAACTCCATAGAAGAAGTAAAGTAATAGCTTTGATTCCATAAAAATAGCAAGACCAGAACCTGCTGTTCCTAAACCAAATAATGATGCTGCAATAATCGCAGATACCTTTGGACCATTTTTTTCTACAAACTTACCCATTAATGCAGCAGATAAACCTAAGAAAAATATTGCAATACTAAATGCAATAGTCACATCTGTTAATGTCCAATTCATTTTTTCCTGGATTGGGTTTACATAAACACTCCAAGCATATACAGATCCAATACATATATGTACGCCAACAGCACTAAGAGCCATTAGCCAACGATTTTTTTCTACCATATTTTTTCTCTTTCCTTGTGTTAAACTATATATCTAAAAACTAAATTTTTAAGTGCTTTTTCTTCACTTTCTGAGGGAAAACTATCAAGATTTGATAATCTTTTTACAAAAATAAAATCTTTTGCATTCTCTTCAAATATCTCTTTTATAAAGTCTTCACTTAATAAAGGATCATTTAAACAAGCTAAAACCAATGTATCTTTATGGGAGAGTTGTTCTAGTTTTTTTATAATCTTTTCATAATCTTTTGTTGCAGCGAAGCTTCCCTTTTGAAAAGATGGTGGATCAATTATAATAATATCGTAAGGGCCGTACTTTCTAATTCTACTCCATGATTTTAAAATATTGTAAGGTAAAAACTTTATGTTTTTTGTATCTAAATTATTTAGATGATGATTTTTCCTTCCTGTTGTTAAAGCATTTTTTGCCATATCTACATTTACTACATTTGAAGCCTCATTTGCACTACTTACAACTGAAAAAGCACATGTATAAGAAAATAGGTTTAAAACATTACAACCTTTTGAGATAGAAGCTATAAACTCCCTACCAGCTTTCATATCAAAAAAAAGCCCTATATTTCTATTTTTGAAACTAATATGATACTTCAAACCATTTTCAATAGCAATATACTCCTCAAACTCTTCTCCAAATATAGTTTCATACTTATTAGAGTATTTTTCATACTTTTTTTGTAAAATAACTGATTTAAAGTTATAGTTTTTATAAATCTCTTCAAAAAGACTAAAGAGTTCTTCCTCTAAACCTTGCGGTACTTTTTCATAAAAGCAAACATACAATACTTCATTTATTGAATCTATAGTTAAAAATTCATAAGCTTTATAGAAGCTTCCTCTTCCGTGAAATAGCCTTTGAGTCTCTTGAGATTTATCTTTTAAATTATTTAAAATAGTCAATCTTAGTTCATCTATATTCATCACTCTTCTTTTTTCTATATTATACATATTATATAATAATTAGGAAAAACCTTTCTGAATTAAAAAATATTGTTTTTTATGCTACAATATATTAAAGGCAGGGTAAAATAATGTTTAAATTTATACTACTATTTACCTTATTACTGTTTAACATAAACTTGCTTGCTGCAAAACACATAGAAAATAATATGATTAAACTTCAACTAAACTGGAAAAACCAGTTTCAATTTGCTGGATATATAATGGCAAAAGAGAAAGGTTTCTATAGTGATTATAACTTAAAAGTTATTTTAAATGAAGTATCAAAAGATATAAACGTAGTTGATGCTGTTCTAAAGGGTGATGCACACTTTGGGATTGGTCGTTCTTCTTTAATAATAAATAGAGCCAATGGCTCAAAAATCGTGGCTTTAGCTTCGATTCTTCAATCTTCTCCACATGTTTTAATCTCTTTAAAAAGAGATGACTTAAAAGAAATCAAAGATTTTAAAGATAAGAAAATTATGATTAGTACAAATGCAAAAGATGATTTAGTAATACTAAGTATGCTTTTCTCAAACAGTATGTCTTTAGATAAAATGGAAGTAGTACCACATACTTATAATATTGAGGATTTAGTAACAGGAAAAGTTGATATATATGCTGCTTATACTTCAAATGAACCTTTTGTATTAAAAAATAAATACAAACTTGATAGTACTATTTTTTCACCAAGTGAATATGGTTTTGATTTTTATAGTGATATTCTATTTACAAGTGAAGAGTTAGTAAGGAATCACCATAAAATTGTAAGTAACTTTAAAACTGCCTCTTTAAATGGATGGAAATATGCTTTTGAAAATATTGAAGAGACAGTTGATACTATTTTCGAAAAATATAATACTCAAAATAAAAGTAAAAAAGCCCTATTATATGAAGCAAATAAGTTAAAAAAACTTGCCTACTTAGAAGATAAAGAACTTGGTCAAATAGAAGAAAAAAGAGTAGAGAAAATAAATGACTTCTATACAATATTAGGAGAAACCAATCATAATATTGACCTAAATAAATTTATTTTTTCAAATTATAAAAATAACTTTCTTTTAACTAGTAAAGAAAAAGCATATTTAAGAAAAAAAAAGATTTTAAACCTGTGTATTGATCCAAACTGGATGCCCTTTGAGAAATTTGATGAATTGGGTAATTATGTAGGCCTTACAAGTGAATACTTCAAACTATTTGAAAAACAACTAAACACTTCAATAACTCCTATAAAAACAAAATCTTGGAGTGAGACTTTAAGGTTTATAAAAGATAAAAAGTGTGATATTTTATCTGCTGCTATGATTACAAAAAAATAGACAAGAGTATCTAAACTTTACTAATATCTATCTACAGGCGCCACTTGGAGTAGCTACTAAACTAAATGTTCCATTTATTGATGATTTAAAGAAAATAAACAATAAAAAAATTGGGGTTGTAAGGGACTACTCTTTTATTAACTATATAAAAAACAAATATGAAAATTTAGATATTGTTGAAGTTGAAAATGTAAAAGATGGACTTGAAAAAGTTGAAAGTGAAAAAATATTTGCTTTTATAAGTACAACCTCTGATATTAGTTATGCAACTCAAAAATATCAATTTCGAGATATTAAAATTAGTGCAAAACTTGATAAAACACTAAAACTATCAATTGGTACAATAAAAGAAGAACCTCTTTTAAACTCAATATTTTCAAAACTTGTAGATAATATCGATGATAACTTTCAAAATGAAGTAAATAATAAATACTTTGCAGTTAAATATGAACAAAATGTAGATTATAGTTTACTATGGCAAGCTATACTTATATTTTTACTTATAGTTCTTATTTTATCTATTTGGGCATATCAACTTAAACTTGAAAAGATTAAATATGAAAAAATTATGCATAAATTAAGACTAACTCAAAGAAAACTAAAAATCAAAAATAGAAGACTAGAAGAGTTAGCAATAACAGATAAATTAACCTCTTTATTTAATAGGGTTAAACTTGATAATAGTTTAAAATATGAATTAGATAGAGCCCATAGATTCAGTACAGATTTAAGTATTATAATAATTGATATTGATGATTTTAAAAAAGTAAATGATACCTATGGACATTTAGTAGGAGACAAAGTTCTGATAAATATTGCTAAGATATTAACTCATAATATAAGAAAAGTTGATATTTTAGGTAGATGGGGTGGTGAAGAGTTTTTAGTAATTTGTCCTCATACAGATGAGAAAGGTGTACTTAAACTAGCAAAAAACTTAAGAGAAAAAATTCAAAATTCGACTAATATTGAAGAGCTTGAATCAACTGTAACAGCTAGCTTTGGTATCACTTTTTTAAAGCCCAGTGATAATATTGATTCATTTATAAAAAGAGCAGATGATGCTTTATATTATGTGAAAAGCAATGGTAAAAACAGTATAAAAATTATTGATTAGTTTTGTTTTTATAAAGTGGTATTGTTACATAAAAGCAAGCTCCACCTTTATCATTATAGATTCCAATCTCACCATTAAAATGTTTTTCGATGATTGTTTTACACATATAAAGTCCTAATCCTGTACCACTTTTTTCATCTTTTGTACTAAAGTATGGATCAAATATCTTATCTATAATTTCCTCTTTTACTCCACCTGCATTATCTTTAACTATAGCTTTTGCACTATCTTTTTCTTTTGATATTTCAACGATTATTAATCTATCTTTTTTTCTATTGTTTTGTAAAGCCTCTTTTGCATTTTTTAAAATATTTAAAAATACTTGTAATAATTCCCTTGAATAAATCTCAATTTCACTACTATCTTTTTCATTTATCTTTATTTGAATTTCATTATTTTCTAAAGCTTTATTCATTATCTTTAAAGATTCATCTAATACATTTCTTATTGTTGTAACCTCTTTACTTTTATTTGGTCTAAAGAAATCTCTAAAATCTTCTATTGTTTGAGATAAATAAGTTGTCTGCTGTAGCATTGACTCTGTATTTTCTCTTAATTCGTCATTATCAACCATATCTAGTTGAATATCTGCTAAGATGTTATTTGCAGCCATTGCAATTACTGAAATTGGTTGTCTCCACTGGTGAGCTATCATACTTATCATCTCACCCATTGCAGCATGTCTTGACTGTGCAATCATAAGCTCTTCTTTGTTTTTTAACTCTTCTTTTAAATATATCTCTTTTGTTATCTCTTGCTTAATTGCTAAATAGTGTGTAATCTCATCCTTACTATTTAAAATAGGAGTTATAATAGCACTTTCCCAAAACTCATTACCTTGTTTATCTATATTTTTAAATGTACCTTGCCAAGTCTTTTTATTGATTAAACTTTCCCATAAATTATCATACTCATTGGAAGAGGTAAACTCTGACTTTAATACACGTGGATTCTCTCCTTTAACCTCATCAAAAGTATATCCAGTAATCTTAGTAAATTGTGGATTTACATACTCAATTTGTGCATCTTTATTTGTTATCACAATAGATATAGGAGAATGTTCAATTGCTAATTTTAGTTTATTTAACTCCTCTTTTAATCTTTGGATTTTTGTAATATCTGCATGGAAGCCCATCATTCTTTCAGGTTTTCCATCCTTGTCAAATATAGTTTTTCCTTTATCTAAAATCCAAACCCAAGAGCCATCTTTATGTCTTAATCTGTGAACATTTTCATAAAATTCTGTTTTTTTCTCTTGATTTTGCTTTATGTCATTTAAAGCCTTTTGTCTATCTTCTAAGTGAACCCTATTTGTCCAAGACTCAAGTTCATTTGGCAACTCATCATCTTTAAAACCTATCATCTCTTTCCAAACTTTTGAGAAGAACACTTCATTTGTTTTTAAATTCCAATCCCACAATCCAAGCTTTGAACCTTGTACTGCGTAATCGTATCTATCATAAAGATGTTTATACTCATTTTTTAATTTTCTTAAATAAACCTCATTTTTATAGATTTTATTAACAACGTATGAGATTATAAGAAAGATTGAAATAGAGAAAAATAGTACTAAGAATATTTGAAATTTATAGGACTTTTCTAAAGTTTCCATATTTTGTTTATAAATATCTAAAGGTATAGTAACTCTAATACCTCCTCTAATCTGCCCTAATTCATACCCTTGTGCCCCATGACACTGTAGACAAGACTGTTTTACTTCAAGTTTCCCCATAAAGTTAAATTTTTCATTTTTTTCATCAATTTTTGTGTAGTAGTTTTTATCTGGGTTTTCATCTAAAAAAATCAGTGCTTTCTCTTCAAATCCAATAGCTTTATTATCTGGATTTAAAGGTTTTAAACTAGTTATCTTATAATTATATTTTGAAACTTTATTCATCATAGTTGAGATTTGTCTTGTCATCCAAGCTGGGTTTATTTTTATTAAAACCTCATTGTCTTTTGTAAAAATATGATTGTTTTTTAGATACTTATTTGGTTTTATATCCTCAGTTTGTTTTACATAAACTCCGTTATGCTCTGAGTTCCAAGCTCTAAATACTTTAAAATACTCAAAGTGTGTTTGTGCTTCTTGAAATACAGAGTTAAGAAATAATTTTTTATTTGTTTTAAGAGTCTCTTGCTGATATACTAAAATATAGTATGTTGCAATAATTATTAAAATAAAAACCAAGATTAAAAAACTATTTTTAACTTCTGATGCTTTCATACTTTAACCTAAAAACTTTTCTTTAAATTCATCTATTATTTGACTCTCTCTTGTAAAAGTAAACTTTTTAATATTTTCATTCTCTTTCAATAAGATAGTTAAATCTATTCCCTTATTTATGCTTTCATCAATTTTAAAAATACTACCTGCTGCATCTATTGAATCTATTGGTTTACTATTTTCATCGTCATGTAAAAACACAATTTTTACTTGTACATTTTGGTGTTTTTCATAGATATTGTCATCTTTTTTTATATTTAAAACCAACTCTTTGTAAGATATACTCTTAATTGTTGCTACAATCTCTTTCTTTTGATTTTTTATATATGCTTTTGTTGAGTTTGTTGGTTCAACTACCAGTTCATTTTTATTTTTTGCTTCAGGGAAAAACATATCTTTTTTCTTTAATAATGCTTCATATCTATCAAAATCAATTTCTACTAACTCACAATCTATATTTTCTCTTATAAAAGATGAATCAAGAATAGTCTTTTTCTCATTTTTTATAGCTACTAGTTGTGCATAGGATGTTTTAATAGTGATTCTATCCTCTTCAACTTTTAAAACAGTAGCTTCATTTATTATAGGAACTTTTTTATAATAATTAATAACCTCTAGTTTGATTTGATTTGCAATATGAATTTTTAGAATATCTTCACTTCCGCTACTTTCTTTAACCTCATTATCACAACTATATTTAAGCTCTTTTCTTTTTATATTTGATAATACCTTTAAAAAAGTAGTTATCATTTTACTTGCGTTTACTGGCTTTGCAATAAAATCCGTCACTCCAATATGAAAAGATTTCATTAGAGTGTCACTATCAGAGTGCGCTGATAAAATCACTATTTCCTCATCAGGGTCTATCTTTTTTATCTCTCTTATCATCTCATGACCAGACATCTTTGGCATAGTTAAGTCTGTTAGGACAATCGTAGGATTATATTTCTTATATAAATCTAATCCCTCTTGTCCATCTGATGCAATATAAACATTTTTAAAAAGCTTTTTCAAAAATTTATTTACTTGTTGCTGTAAAGCTATACTATCTTCAACAAAAAGAATATCATAATCCTTTGCAATCTCTTTTAACTTTACAATATGATCCATATTTTCCATGTTACTTTACCTTGTAATACTTTTTATGATATTTTTTTGATAACTCTTTTAATTTTCCTATATCCATATTATACTCATTACCTTTTCTTAGTGCACTTTTTATAGACTCTTCTGTAAGTATATTTTTAAAAAAGAATAGAGTATTAACTATGTTCAAAGTTTGATTTACCCTACTGCTTTGATAATCTTTTATATTTTGAGTTTCATCAATAGTGTTAATTATCTCAATAGGAAAACCCCAGTTTTTTAAAATCTTTGATGTTATATCAGTACTATTCATATTTACAGTTCTAAACTCTGCTCTATCAATACCATATATATTAGTTTGGGATTTAAAAAAGCTAATATTATCTACTTTTTGCAAGAAAGATGAGAGTATAAATTTGCCTATGTGCTGAAGAAAAATAGGTAGGATTAGCTTTTGTTTTATCTCTATTTCATCTTTTTTTAAAAAATCAAATACAAACTTAAGTGACATATCAAGGATCTTATTAAACTCATTTATTCCAATATCATAAGCTTTTAAATCAAACCTTATGTTGCATAATACTAATTGTGCAATACATATAGGAATACAAAAGTTAAGTCCAAAAAGGTTCACAGCTCTACTTACAGAGTGTATTTTTACTGAAAAACCAAAATATTTAGAGTTTACTAGATTAAAAATCCTATTTACTAAAAAAGCATCCTCTTCTATTATTTTTATTAACCTATTTATGTCAAGGTTCTGTTTTTGTAATAAAAAAAGTTCTTCAATTTTGCTATTTGGAGCTGGTATGGTCTCTATATAGTTTATTATGTTTTCCATTTTTTGTTACTAATCTTTCATTACTATTTAATTAATAATAACATATTTTTTTAAAATTAGAAACCTAGTATAATAGGATTAAAATAAAAAAAGGTCATAAATGAAATTTGAAAAACTATATAAAGGTAAGTTAGTTAAAAGATACAAAAGATTTTTAGCTGATATTATTTTAGATAATGAAGAAGAGATAACAGCTCATGTTCCAAATAGTGGAGCTATGACTTCTTGTATAGAACAAGGTTGTGATGTTTGGGTAACTCACCATGATAACCCAAAAAGAAAGTTGAAATATACTCTTGAATTAACACAAATGGGTAAAAATCTAATATGTACAAATACAAATGTAGCTAATAAAATTGCCATAGAGGCTATTGAAAATAATAAGATAGAAGAACTTAGTGGATATGACACATTAAAACCTGAACAAAAGTATGGAAAGAGTAGTAGAATTGATATTTTACTTTCAAATGAAGGTGAAGAGAGTAAATGTTTTGTTGAAATAAAAAGTGTTAGTTTAAGGCTAGAAGATAACATATTAGCTTTTCCAGATGCTGTAACAACAAGAGGTGAAAAGCACTTAAAGGAGTTAAGGGATATGGTAAAAGAGGGACATAGAGCTGTTATGTTATATATAATTCAACGAACTGACAATCTTCCTTTTAGAATTGCAAAGGAGATTGACAAAAAGTATAAAGAGACTTTTGATGAAGTTAGAAAAGAGGGGGTAGAAGTTTTAGTTTACCAGTCATCAATAGATTTAGAAGAGATTTATGTCCATAAAAAGGTAGATATAGAAGATATATAAATATATTTTATAATAGCTTAAGTATAAATTAATCTAATATAAGTAATATTACTATAATAAGTTAAATTAATATGAATATGATTAGAAGGATTTATAATGAATATATATGATAAGATTAGAGCATTTTGTAGACCGTTTAGAATTGTTTTAGGAATTGTTTTAATAGCAGTTGGTTTCTTTACTGGAATTGCTTGGTTCTATTTAGGAATAATTCCTTTAGTTGCTGGACTTATAGATTTTTGTCCAACTTGTATTATTTCAAAAAAGTGTACTATAAAAGAGTAGTTAAACTAAGACTTTTGTCTTAGTTTAACTCTGCATTACAGTTTTTACAGTTCTTTCTAAACCACCCTCGTCCTGGATATTTTCCACATTTTGGGCATTTCCACATTAAAAATACAAAACCTAAATAAATAACAAAACCTGCTATTGAAGCATTAAGCCAAGTATCTTTTGGTATAGAAAATAGTTGTGCTTCTCCTGTAATAGTTAAAACAAAACTAGGTGCGAAAAGAATAAAAAAAAGTCCTGCCGAAATCTTTGCATTTCTAATTACTTTTTTAAACTCTTTTTTTACTTCTTCATCTCTCATATTCATCCCTTAAAATAAGTTAAGTATTTTAACTTTTTAGGCCTTTTTTGTCAAAATGAAATCAAAAAATGATACTATTAGATTAATAAAATTAAAACTAAGGGTTTAAAAACTATGCTTATGTTCGTCTATTTTCTAATTGCTGTTGGCGTCTCTTTTTTATGTTCAATTCTAGAGGCTGTTTTACTTTCAATTAATTCTGCTCATGTTGAAGTGGTAAAAAACAAAAACAAATCACTTGGTACTTTAATGCAAAAACAACAAGACAATATTGATTTATCAATTGGTTCTATTCTTACTTTAAACACATTTGCTCATACATTAGGTGCAGCTGGAGTTGGTGCTGAAGCTGTTAAGATTTTTGGTCAAGAATATATGTTTTACATATCTGCTATACTAACTATTTTAATACTAATATTCTCAGAGATTATCCCTAAAACATTAGGTGCTTACTACTGGAAATCATTAAGTGGTGTAAGTACAAGAATTATTAATGTATTAGTATTTATCACTTATCCTTTACTTATTATTATGAATAAAATTACTAGCTTCATCACTGTAAATGACAATAAAAACAAGATTACAAAAGAAGAGATTAGTGCAGCTGCAAATATTGCACTTGAAGATGGAATAATAAAAGATAAAGATAGTAATATCATTGAAAATCTTTTAAACCTTGAAGATATAAAAGTAAAAGATATACATACACCAAGAAGTGTAATGGTTAGTTTTAGTGAAGATGAAGTTATTGAAAGTTTAGAAAACAATGAAAATAAACTTCAATTTGCAAAGCTAAAAGAGTATTCTAGAATTCCTGTGTATAGTTCAAGTATTGATAATATAGTAGGAATACTATTTTCAAAAGAGTATTTTCAAGAGTATATTGAAAACAATTTAAAAGATAAATCGAAGATTATCAAGCCTGTTTTTACTGTTCATGAAAATATTCCTATATCAAAACTTATTGATCTGTTTTTATCAAGAAAAGAACAGCTTTTTATAGTTGTGGATAAATATGGACAAACTGAAGGTTTAGTAACACTTGAAGATGCAATAGAAACACTACTTGGAAGTGAAATTGTTGATGAACATGATAAAACAACAGATATGAGAGAACTTGCAAAAACTAAAATGAAACTATTAAGAAACAATATCTCAAAAGAAGAGTAAGCAGTTTTAAATATAAAGTATAAACTCAAAATATTATTAATTATTTGAGTTTATACACTAAATAATCTTATTTTTTCTAATATATGTTAGTATTTATCTAGTTATAAAATATTATTTTCTATTAGTTCATTGAATAACCAATGTTTGAATGGTTTTTGATTAAATCATAATATGTTTTATCTCTTAACGTTTTAACTTTATTTCTTAAAGTAAATCTTGTCATATTTTTACCTTTCCAAGCAACACTATGGATAGTATCAATACTTACAATTTCTCCTCTATTTTCTAGTAATAAAGAAAACAATGCTTCCTCAATTCTTGTAAGTTTTACTTCATCGTCAAAACTATTGTATAATTTTGAATTTGCTTTATTATAATAGAACCCATTTTCAAGTTGAACAATACTATTAATATCTTTATCAATTAGCTTTGATACATACTCATCTAAACTAACATCTAATTTATCAATTTTGTTTTGAAGCTTTTCATTATTTTCATCATCAATTTTAATTTTGATTTCTAACTCTTTCATAATTATTCCTTTATTTATTTTATATACTGTAATAATAACATCTTTCTGTGTAATAACAATGTAAAATATATTATATATTAACAAAAAAATTCAAATTTGTTGTTTTTTTAATAATTAAAATAATATTATGGTAAATTTTCAATATTTTTTTACTATAAAAATGAATTTTTTACAACTATAAGCACGGTTTTACGAATGTTTTTTAGATTATTTTTAAATTATGTAAAAAATAGTTTACTATGTATCAAATGGTAACATTAGTATTTTTTTATCTTTAAATAAAACTTAAATTACAATTTAAAAAGATTTTTTAATAGTTTTAAGTGGAAAATTGTAGCCAAACTATCTTTGGCTACAATTAAAAAACTAATATGAAAGTAGTTTATTATAAAGAGTTTCAATTGCTGCATCTGCAATATTTTGAGATACACCAATATGTAAAGAGACTTTTGATGGACTCATATCAAACATATCTATAGAGATATTACTCTCTTTTAAAGCTGTTATTGCATCTACAACTGCAAAAGTGTTCTCTTTTAGTCCAATACCAACTAATGTAATAACTGCTAAGTTATATGTAACATAGATATTGTTTGTTTTTAGTCTTCTTTCAACTTGTCTTCTTAAATTATTAATATTTCCTTTTAAATCCTCTTGATCAACAAAGATAGCAATATCATCTTTATCTGTTGGATAATGGTAAGTATTAATATTAAATTCTGAGAAGATTTTAAGTAATTCAGCAGAGAAACCTATCTCATCAGCAAGCATATCTTTTTGTAAATGAATAGAAGCCATATTATCAAGTTTTGCTATTCCTACAAAATCTTCCATTGGAACTCTCTCATTTAAAATGATAGTACCCTCATGTTCAGGATTATTTGTATTTCTAATATTAATTGGTATCTTACTTTTCTTACAATTTAACATTGCATCGAAGTGAAATACATTGAACCCTTTTGAACTAAGTAATCTAAGCTCTTTAAATGTAAGTCTTGGTATTACATCTGCACCATCAATCACTCTTGGATCAACTTCATAAACACCATTTGTATCAGTCCAGTTTTCATACACATCTGCATCAATCGCATAAGCTAGTTCTCCACCTGTTAAGTCAGAACCACCTCTACTCATAACTGCAATTTCTTTATCTTTTGTAATTCCATAGAATCCAGGAACTAAATATATTTCATCTTTTTCAAATAAAAACTTTTTCTTGATATTGTCATGAGTTTGCTTTTGTACTTTTCCATCTGTGTACTCTTTACTTAATATAAAACCAAACTCTTCAGGTAGCATCAATTTAACATTTAAACCGTTTTTGTTCATATACTCTGATATAATTTTTGCATTATAGTGCTCACCTCTTGATAAGAAAAAAGCTTCTCTCTTATCACTTTCAAATGTACAATTTACAATATCTCTTTCAATATCCTCAAGAACTTTTTTCTTGTTGATATTTAAATCATCACAAAGTTTATCAAACTTTTCAAGAATAGCATTTAAGCTTTGCTCTGTTGATATATCGATTTTTTGTTCACAAAAATGTTTTCCATTTGTCGCTAAGTTTAAAAGATGATCAGTGATTTTCTCATCATAAGTTTCATCCCTACCAGGTGCAGATACTACAACAACTCTTCTTTTTTTATCACTTTTAACTATGTCAAAAACTTTTTTTATTTGCTGAGAGTCTTTTACTGAACTACCACCAAACTTACAAACTTTAACATTCATATTTATATTTCCTCTTTTAGATTGTTTTCTAAACTATTTATAGAAGCATTTAATTTTTTAACAGTATTAGACATCTCTTCTGCAATTACTGAGAATTTTCTACCCTCTTCTGAGGCCTTTGAGGCCTCAATTCTTGCATTTATAGATATTAAACGCAATTCATTATTAATTTTATTTAGTTCATCGAAGTTATCAAATAATCTTTTGTCCATAAATAATCTTTTATTATTTTAATGGTTCAAAGTCTGTTAAACATAAAAAGTCAGCTCTTGATGTTTTTGCACCAAAAGGCTTGTAAGGAGTATTTTCAACAGAATTAAACACAAAAAACGAATTTGTTCTGTCGTAAGGCGAAATATTATCTGGACTTCCATGAAGAATATTTCCATCATGAATTACTAAAGTTCCAGCCTTTCCATAAACACCTTTTACTTCACTATCTTTAGTTAGATGCTTAACTGCATCTTTACTAGGTACCCCATACTCTTGCTTTTTTAAAGACATCTTATAGTTATCTTCAGGAGTATAACCCTCACAAGAAACATATTTCTTATGGCTTCCTGGGATAACGTATAAAGGACCATTATATTCTGTATTGTCAGTAAGCATAACCCATGCAGTTAAACATCTACACTTTGGTAATCCATCTTCACAATGCCATGTTTCAAAGTCACTGTGCCAAGGAAACGATTTACCTTTGTAAGCAGGTTTAATATTTATTCTACTATGATGTATATAAACATCTCCACCTAAAAGTTGTCTAACCTTATCTAAGATTCTTTCATCCTTAGATACTTTTTCATAAACCTTACTAAATAAATGTTGATTAAAAACAGTTCTTAACTCTTCACTACTTGGTTCTGTGATGAATTCTTCTTTCTGCCTTAAATCCTCATCATATTTAAGCCTCTCAAGCTCTTCTTGCATCTGTTTAACTTCTTCTTGCGAAAAAACATTCGGTATAGCAATAAAACCATTTTCTTTGTACCCCTCAAGCTGCTTTTTGCTTAATGAATACTCTCCATATGATTCGTTGCTATAAACACAAGGACAAAACCTTTCCAAAATTTGTTCTTTATTTCCCCTTGACGGATATAAATCTTCCAATTTTTTCTCCTTTTGTCTTAAGATTGATTTATGCTTAAATTTATACTACTTGATATCCCCTATGTCTAATTGTACTAATAAAATTATCTTGAAAAGTGTTTTTAATACCCTTTCTAATAATGTTAATATTCACTTCTACTACATTACGAACAACCCATTCTG
Organism: Arcobacteraceae bacterium; assembly: GCA_041694355.1. GTDB lineage: Bacteria > Campylobacterota > Campylobacteria > Campylobacterales > Arcobacteraceae > Arcobacter_B. The sequence goes on from JASMTK010000131.1 coordinate 42,749, forward strand.
GGTCATCCCAAATTACATCTAATATCTCATCTTTTGATATAGATGACCTATGTCGGTTCTTAATTAAATACATTAAAATACTAAAAGGTTTACCCTTCATTACAAGTTTGTTATTGTTTTCGTCAGTTAGTGAGTTTTCTAGTGTGTTAATTACATATTTATCTTTAAAAATAAATTTACTTTGAAAGTTTTCTCTGTGAATTGATTCTAATTTAGCTAAAATTAAATCATTACAAATTGGTTCTTTTAAAATAGATAGTGCACCAGCTTTTAGTAGCCTTTTTTCAAAAGACACTTCTTCTCTTTCTGTTATAATTACTACGGCTGTAAGCCTGGGGTTCACATATCTTAATAATTTTCTTAAACTATTGTAACAATTACTTTTAAGAATAATCATATTGTAATATCTAACTTCACAGTGATATATAGCATCTTCCATATCCACTGCACAATCACATATGTAAAACTCTTCTTCATGTAAATCATTAATTAATTCTTTATTAATATCTAATGATAATAAACGCATGAATTATAACTTTATCCTTTTTTTATTATTTTCATCAAAAACTAAAGTTAATAAGTCTTGCTCTAATAGTAATTCTTTTAGTGCACAAACTTCAATTTGTTTTAATTGACTAAAGTATTTTTTGATTTTTTCCACAGCGATGTCAATATTAGAATCATCAGATAATTCTAATATCAACGAATTGTCGCTTAAAACTACTTTCTGATTCCTTAATCGAAGTCCTGAAAATTCACCAACAAGTCTAAAAAACTTCAATTTTTCTTCTCTTGGTATCTTTAAATAGTTTTTAATGTATATAAATTTCATTTAAATTAATCCTCTAAAGGATAAACTCCATTTTCATCATGATGTTCTGTACCTTTAATTGGAGGATTAAACACACAAATAAGTCTCATATCCTCAGTTCCACCATAAAGATTATGATCGTCGTGATTATTTAAAGCGTACATAACTCCATCATAAATATCATGGATTTCACCAGTAGCTAAATCTTCAATCTTACCATTTCCACCCACGCAGTAAACTGCTTCTAGGTGGTTTTGATAGTGAATATGTGTTTTAGTATCTGCTTTGATAATTGTCTCATGGAAAGAGAATCCCATATTTTCATCTTTTAAAAGCATTCTTCTACTAATCCACTGTCCACCCTCTGCGTGAACTTCTCTTTCAGTACCAATTATGTCTTTATTTATATCTTTAACGATCATAGTATTAAAATTCTCCTGATAATTTTTCTTTTTTCTCTGTAACTAATCTATCTACAGCTTTCTCAAATCTTTTTAGACCTTCCATTAGAGTCTCTTCATCGATAATTAATGGTGGTAAGAATTTAACGATTTGATCTTCACTACCACAAGTTTCAACAATAAGTTTCTCTTCAAATGCTAATGAAGATAATTCACCAGCAACAGAGTTGTCATTTTTGATATCAAATGCGTAAGCTAGACCTCTACCTCTAACTTCAACTTCTAAATCATCTTTATATTTATCAGCTATTTTTTCAAGCTCTTCTTTGATGATTTTTTCTTTATATTTAACAGCATTTGTTAAATCATCATTTTGCCAGTACTGTTCAATAGCTACTTTAGCAGCAACGAACGCTAAGTTATTACCTCTAAATGTACCTGTATGCTCACCTGGCTTCCATTGGTCTAAATCAGGTTTTAATAAAACTAATGCCATTGGTAAACCACCACCAACAGATTTTGACATAGTTACAATATCAGGGTTAATTCCTGCAAATTCAAATGAGAAAAATTCACCACTTCTACCGTTACCAACTTGAATATCATCAATTATTAGTAAAATATCATACTCTCTACAAATTGACTCTAACTCTTGTAACCACTCTTTAGATGCAACGTTAATTCCACCCTCACCTTGGATAGTTTCAACTAATACAGCAGCTGGAATATCTAAACCACTACTACTATCTTCTAAGAACTTTCTAAAGAAAGTCATTGTATTCATATCACCAAAGTATCCATCAAATGGCATAAATGTAGCATTTGATCTACTAATGTAGCTCTCATCTCTATAGTCATTGTTTCCTGTAACTGAAGACGAACCTTGAGTTAAACCGTGAAAACCGTTTGTAAAAGATACAACATTACTTCTACCTTTTACTAATCTTGCTAATTTTAAAGCAGTCTCAACAGCATTTGTACCAGTTGGTCCAGTAAATTGTAACTTATAATCTAAGTTTCTTGGTATTAGAATCGTATCTTGAAAAGTTTGTAGAAACTCTTTTTTTGCTGAAGTTGCCATATCAAGACCATGTACAACACCATCTTTTTGGATATACTCAACTAATGCTTTACTAATATGATCATTGTTATGTCCATAGTTTAATGTACCTGCACCAGCAAAAAAGTCTATAAAGTCTTCGCCTTGTTCATTAGTTAAAATTGCTCCCTTAGATGTTTCAAAAATAGTTGGGAAACTTCTAATATAACCTCTAACTTCAGACTCTAAATTTTCAAAAATTCTCATTTTATATTTTTCCTTAAAATTTTTATTTATTTTTTAAATGGTCCTATTTTATATAGAACCTCTTCTTCGTGTTGATGTTCAAAATCACTTGCAGTGAAGAACTCACAACTATCCATTGTAGTATCAAAATGTTTTGCAACCTTTTCAAATACTCTAATCGAAGCATTGTTGCTTGGAGAAACTGTAGTATGTAAATAATTAATACCTAAGTCTTCTCTTTCAATTATGTGCATAATTAATCTTCTTGCAAGATCATTACCTCTAAATCTATCATCAACTGCAACTTGCCAGATAAAGAGTGTATTTGGTTCATTTGGAATCATATATCCAGAAACAAATCCAATCACTTCATCTTCATAAGTAGCAACTGAACATAAATCTTGAAAGTGTGTTGATTGTAAAAGATATAAATACTCAGAGTTTACATCTAATACCTTTGTACTTTCTACTAATTTATGTATTTTCTTACCATCTTCTTTTCTAGGTTTTCTTATTTTGATGTCTTTTTTTTCCAAAAATATTCCTTTCAGACTTTATGATGGATGAAAAATTTTACATAAGCTATGTAAAAATTTTACATAAAGTATGTAAATTTATAACAATACTAAACTTAACATATTCTTAAAATTATACATATTGGTTACAAAGTTTTCGTATTTGTACAAAAACTAATCGAAAAGCTTAAACTTTTTTTAAGTTAATAAGATTGAATATTATTTGTTAAGTTATAACAGTATTATTGTAATATTTTATTTTTCATTTGGGAAGAGTTAAACACAGGCTGTAATCATTTTGTAATCACCTGTGTTTAACATAAAGAAAGTTTAATTTTAGAAGCTATCGCCTATATCTTCTTTTTCTAATAGTTCTTTTGAGAATTTAACTACTCTATTTCTACCTGTTTGTTTAGCTTCATATAGTGACATATCAGCAAACTTAATACATTTCCAAATACTATCACTATCAGTTGGAAATACAGAACATCCAACACTTAATGTCTTACTAAAGGTTTCATTATTTGCAGGAATAGTCTCTTTTGCAAAATTTGTCCTGATATTGTTGGCTATCTTTAAAATATTCTCTTCATTACAGTTATATAGTAATACTAAAAACTCTTCACCACCGTATCTAACTGCAATATCGGATTTTCTAATATTATCTTTTATAACCCTTGAAACTATTCTAATAGCATCATCACCAACATCATGACCATAAGTATCATTAATCATCTTAAAGTAATCAATATCAATCATAAGTAATGCATAGTTTGTTTTAGCTCTTGCTGCTTGTGGTGCTGACACTTCAACAAACTCATCTAAGAATTTTCTGTTGTACATACCAGTTAGTTGATCAACTCTTGCCATAAGATTTAACATCTGCATTAGTTTTTTGCTAACTATAGCAGGTCTTGCTGTAGTTATATAGTCCTCAATATCAGTCATAATCTCTCGAACTCTTGTAGTCTCTTCTTTTGATTTTGTAACTATAGTAAGAACTAAAGTTAAATCAGTAGAGATAGTATAAGGTGTACATATATAGTCTTCATCTTCTTTATCATTATAAAGGCTACAAGATTTTGCGAATACACTTGAATCCACATTTGCACTTATTCTATTTGCTCTACATTCACCCTCTAGTATCCCACAATGGCAATTATTGATTGTGTATACTATTTTTTTGTCACCTGTAGCATTGTCAATCTCAGTTAACGTAAAATCATCTAGTTTGAAATGCTCTTTTAACACATAAGCTATTCTGTCATATATATCTTGAAGTTCTTTGTCATTTTCAATAGTTTGCTTAAACTTATATATAGCAGATAATCTATCAATAGTATTATTTACATTTTTTAAAGGGTCAGTCTCTTTTATATAGTTTTTATTTTTGATAAATATATAAACCTTTCTATCTAACTCTTCAAGTGTATGTTGAAGCTTTTCTAACAGTGTATTTAAAAGATTAGCAACACTTTTGCTTTCAGGATTACTATATCCCTCAACTCTTTGTGTATAATCACCTCTATACGCTGCTTTCATAACATCTTGAATTGAGTAGAAAATACTTACATAAGGTTTTATAAATCTACTAATAAGTAAGAATATCAAAATAATCAAAGTAAGTGTAAAAGCTACATTGTAACCAAGAATCTTGATACTTCCACTTCTAACCTCCGTAATATCCATCACCATAGTAACAGCACCTAAAACCTCACCCTCTTTTGCATTATGACAAGACATACAGTTTGGGTTGCCATAAGATGAAGCTACATAAGGAATAGTAACCCTTAGCAAACTCTTACTTGCTGTTTCTGTTACATCAGATATTTGCTTACCAGTTTTTAAAACCTTTTTATCAATATCATCTCTTGGAATTTCATTGTTGAAGCCCTCACCATACTGTTTTATAACAGATGGAGATCTAGCTAACCAAAGTTGACTTATGTTTTCAACCTGCTCAATCTCTCTTAAAAAATACTCTCTTTCACTCATAATACCATTTATCATATGAGCTGTAAGTCCAGACTTTACAACATCAGCAGTTAATTTAGCTTTTTTTTCAGCTGTGCTAATACCATAATCTCTGAAGTTTTTGATAGTACTAACTCCCATAGCAATAAAAAATGCTAAGAGAATAAGCGTAAGTGAGATTATCACTTTCTGTTTTGAGTTCATTTAAAGATCCTACTACTTTAATTTGTGATAATAATATCAAAATTAACATAAGTTGTAAAATAACTAAAATAAGTCTTTTAATAATAATTTTCATCTACTTTTAAGTTGTAATTTGTTGAGATGAGTGTATATAAGAGAAAAGGAGCTAATATGAGTTTAATCAATAAAAACAGAAGAGTGTTTTTTAAGTATGTAGCTACTACAGTTGGTGTTGCCACAATAGGTGCAACTAATGCTTTAGGAAAAACATCTAAAAATGCAGCAAACTATGTAGAGTCTCCTAAAAATGGTGAGAAATGTAGCAACTGTGTGCACTTTGAGAAAGATACCAGCACCTGTGCTATTGTAAAAGGAAAAGTTGCACCAAATGCATGGTGTACCTACTACCTGTCAGATAGTGTCAAAAAATAATAGATAAATAAATACTAATAGGAAAACAATAGTTTTGTTGTCCTATTGGTTTTAGAATAACTTTTAGTTTATTTTACAGGTTTATTTTAGGCTTAGTTTCCATTATACTTCTTAAAATTCTCTGCTTGTTCAAATATCTCTTTAAACACTTCATCTTTTGTAATTGGTGGATATCCGTGTTTAGCAAGAAGCATAATAAGGTCAACTTTTAGTTCTGCTTTTATATCTTCTCTTATATTCCAGTCAGTATATTTTGATTTATCATCAACTACTTTTTTTACTTCTTTTGATAGAGCTATTAGTTTATCTTCAGGATATGAAAAGTCAAACTTAACTGCAATACTTTTTAATATGTCGTAGAAAGCTTTTTCTTCAAAATCTATACCCATATCTCCAAAGGATTCTTTCTCTTTTTTTAACTCTTCATAAAGATCAATAATCTCATCAGTGAAGTCCTCTAAGACTTCACTGACAAGTACATCTTCCTCTTTTCTTTCATTGTACTTTTCTACTAGAGCTGTAAACCTTTTAGAAAAATCTGTAGCTTTTGCTTTATTTACTTTTTTAAAGTCTTCAAGTGCTTTTGCTAATAGTTGTTGTAGTAGTTTTATTTTTGTATTAGGCTGTTTAATTTTATTTATCTTATTGATATAATCTTCATCAAAAATATCAACTTGAGCTTCATCTTCACTTCCAAGTTTAAATATCTCTTCAACTCCATCACTTTTAAGTGCTTGGGTTATCATCTCTTTTACTTTTGTATTCATTTGTATAGTATCTGGTGCTTGCCCTTTTGTAAGTTTAACTACTATGCTTCTAATAGCTAAATAAAAATGGATATAGTCTTTTTCACTCTCTGTAAACTCTTCACTTCCACAACAAATATCATAGGCAGATTTTAGCCTTTTTACAAGATACATAAATCTCGTCTCAAGCTCTTTTGTTAGTTGCACATACTCACTAGCCATATTTAAACAATCTAACTGTTGTGTAGGAGTTCCACTAAAATATAAAGTATTATCAAACTTATGAAATAGTTTCGCAAGTAAATCTAAATGGTCTTTTACAACTACTATTGAAGCTTTTATATCTTCAAAGTTTTGACTATCCATTTGAGAAAACTGTTTTAAGGCTTTATTCATAGCTGTCTTTATACCAATATAATCAACTACAAGCCCTTTTTCTTTTCCTGCAAACTTTCTATTTACTCTTGAGATAGTTTGAATAAGATTATGTTGCTGTATTGGCTTATCTATATAAATAGTATCTAAGAATGGTACATCAAATCCAGTAAGCCACATATCAACTACTATAGCTATTTTAAAGTTTGATTTTTCATTTTTAAATTGTGTATCTAAAGTCTTTCTATACTCTTTAGTTCCTAGCATATCCCATAACTCTTTTTCATCATCTTTGTTTCGGGTCATAATCATTTTCAATTTTTCAAGAGGTAATATCTCTTTTTTCTCTTTTTCAGTAAGTTCTACGTCATCTGCAACTGCTTTTTCATTCCAATCAGGTCTTAAAGCAATTATCTCACGAAAAAGTGCATAAGCTATGGATCTAGAACTTGATACAAACATAGCTTTACCTTTTAGTGTAGCACCCTCTTCTACTCTTTTTTCATAATGTTCTACAAAATCTTTAGCAATTGCTTTTATCCTATCACTGTCACCAAGTATGGCTGTCATATTTACCATAGATTTTTTACTATCTTCTATTTGGTGTTCATTTGCTCCAGCTTTTGCACAATCATCATAGTATTTTTCAATATCTTGTAGTTTTGAATTATCAAGTAGAACCTTTGCAGCTCTTCCTTCATATACTATTCTAACTGTAATCTCATCTCTTACTGATTCTGTCATTGTATAGCTATCTACTACATTTCCAAATACATCAAGTGTAGCATCTATAGGAGTTCCCGTAAACCCAACATAAGTAGCATTTGGTAGTGAATCATGTAGATACTTTGCAAAACCATAAGTTTTTTTCAAACCATCTTTTGTAGTTTTTACTTTTTGTTCTAGATTTATTTGGCTTCTATGGGCTTCATCAGATATACAGATGATATTTGTTCTATTACTAAGTAATTCTATATCTTCTGTAAACTTATGAATAGTAGTTAAAAATACTCCACCACTTTCACGACCTTGTAGTTTTTCTCTTAAATCTGCACGACTATCTACACTTACAATTCCGTCATCACCTATAAAGCCTTTTGCATTAGAAAACTGGCTACTTAGCTGTGTATCTAAATCTGTTCTATCTGTGATAAGTATAATAGTAGGACTTGAGAACTCAACACTTTTCATAAGCATTCTTGTTAAATAAAGCATAGTAAAGCTCTTACCACATCCAGTAGCACCAAAATATGTACCACCTTTACCATCACCATTTGGTTTTTGGTGTTCTTTTATATTTTCATAGAGTTTTCTTGTAGCGTAGTATTGAGGATAACGACAAACTATCTTTTCTTCTTTTTTTGATTTATCAGGTATATAGATAAAGTTATGAATAATATCTACTAATCGCTCAAGATTAAACATTCCTTGAATCATAGAGTACTGTGAAGCGATACCATCAACATCCTCTTCATCTCCTATAATCCTTCTCCAAGAGTAAAAGAACTCATAAGGAGCAAAAAATGAACCTGCTTTATTATTCACTCCATCACTTATAACACAAAATGCATTGTATTTAAAAAGTTCAGGTATATCTCTTCTATACCTTATAGTTAATTGTACAAAAGCATCATGAATAGTTGCTTCTTCTCTAATTGCACTTTTAAATTCAAATACAACTAATGGTATACCGTTTATATACAGTATGCCATCAGGGATTCTTTTTTCATATCCAACTATTTCTAATTGGTTTACTATTTTAAAATTGTTTTTATTTACTTCATCATAGTTTATAAATTGGATATGAATATCTTTTTGACTTGCATCTTCTCTTTTAAAGATAAAACCATCAGATACTAGTTTCATTATTGATTTGTTAGAGTCATACAAATCACTTGCAGGGTAAGATTGTAGTTTTCTTACTATTTGAGTGATTTCACTGTCAGTTATATTATCGGATTTATATCTAACTGATAGATATTCCTCTAAATCTTCTTTTACTAATACTTCACTTTCATCTCTTTGTATATCTTTACCATACTGATATTTAATACCTTGCTTTTTAAGTAACTCTATAAATGCTAGTTCTAGTTTTTCTTCTGTGAATTTAGCCATTATTTTATATCCATATCCAATAATAGTTTATCAAAATCATTCATAAATAATCTATCTTGAATTACTCTATATTTTTCAAATTCACTGTGAGCTTTTTCATCAGCTATTTTTTTAGTGATTTTTCCACTATCTTTTAATATCTCTCTATCATCTGCATCTAAAAACTTATCAAGTCTTGTAGCCCAATCCTCCATAGTCATAGGAATATTTCTTTTTGCTCTATCTTCTGCTAGGTCTAAAAAAGCATTCACAATTCGTCCAAGTGATTCAAGTTCATCACGACTAAGATAGTTTTTTGCAATTGTTACATCTGATTTAAGAATTTTACCATCAGGTGCATTATCCCATGACGTTAATCCCATCTTATCTTTTTGGCTATTTGCTCTGTTGAAAATCAGTTCAGCTGCTGTATTTCCATGAATAGCAAAATGAAGTTTATTTTGTACTTTTGCAAAAAAGTTTTTAGTTGTTTCATCATCTTTATTATAATCAACACTTGTAGAGTATATATCTGTAAGCTTTTGATAAAACATTCTTTCACTAAGTCTTATCTCTCTTATCTCTTCAAGTAGCTTTTCAAAATAGTTTTGCCCTAAGAATGTTCCATTTTCTAGTCGTTTTTTATCTAGTACAAACCCTTTGATAGCAAACTCTTTTAATACGCTTGTAGCCCATTGTCTAAACTGTGTAGCTTTTTTAGAGTTCACTCTATATCCAACTGAGATGATGGCATCAAGGTTGTAGTGTTTTGTATTGTAATTTTTACCATCATTTGCAGTATGTTCCAAAATGGAACTAACTCGATTTTCATCCAATTCACCACTTTCAAAAATATTTTTTAGATGCTTTGTTATTGCGGGTCTTTGAACATCAAAAAGCTGTGCTATCATAGTTTGAGTAAGCCAAATAGACTCTTCAAAAACTTTTACTTCTATACTATTTTCACCAGCAGAGGAAGTGAAAATTAAAAATTCGGCTGTACTATTTCTTATAAGCTTATCCATGTTTCTTTACCTTTGAATAATTAAAAAATTAAAGTGTTTGTTTTTTGTAGTATTTGATATTTTATTTTGTAGATTATTCATAAAGAAGACCCTCTCTTTGGCACATTGTTAAGAGGTGGAAAGGGTGTATTAATGAAAGTATAACTTACATAATCTTTAAGTGTACTTATATTATATCGGGCTACTATTCCGAAGCTCTTAAAAGTAACAAATTGTAAATTATAATTGTTCATATAAAAGTAATAGTTTCTATTTATCATTATTTTAATTCTTTTGTTCCTTTTTTATTTGATTCTGTAATCAATCCATTTAAAAATACTTTGAACAATAAAAACATAAAAATAAAATTTATAAAAACTACAGATACTAAGATACTTTCAAAAAAAGGATTTATTATTAATATGTTTTTTTCAACTACCGTTATTAGCGAATAAATCATTAACAAACCTATAGAAAACAAAGACCAATAAGCACTATTTTTAAAATAGTTCTTTAATGTATGTATTTTTCTTTGTGTTGGTTTTATTGGGTCAATTTCATCATATAATTGTTTAATATATTTTGAATTATATAATACTGATAAGCTAGTCATGTAAAAACCAAATGTAATAGAAAGGAAAGTAATAAAATTCTGCATTAATGATTCACTAATAAAAACATCAATTATAAAACACATAGCAAAAATCAATATACTACTAATCAATAAATATAATATATGGTTTTTATACATTCTTATCCCTGATAAGTTCATTCAATAAATTACTTTGTACAACATTTTCATCATATTGTCCGAATTCATCTTTTTTTAAATTTAATGGGATAGTTTGCGTAAAACTTTCTATATCAAAAATGGCTTCAATTTTATTTTCATCTTTACCTATACATACTAAAGAATGTATTTCACTTTTATCTTTTTTATCTAAAAGGTTTAAAAATTTATCTTTGAAAACATTTGTAATTTTTCTATTATTATAGTTTATTTCCATTTTAAAATTTTCAGGTTGTCCTAATCCAAATATATCTTTAGGTTCTCCAAAAAAATCATTATTAATAGAAAATAAATTATCTATTGAAGTAAAACTAATACTATCTATAGTTTTAATATGGTTTACAAAGTCTTCTTTACTCTTAAAAAATCGTTTAATGACAATATCTTTTTCTAATTTATATTTAAAATATTCCTCCAAAAAGGTTTTTTTCTTTGAATTTGAAATATAAAAAGTATTGTATTTGAAGTCATACAAACAAAATAATTGTTTATTTAACTCTGCTTGATTCTGTGTTCTAGGGTTACTTACTATTTCTGATTTTTCTTTATCATAAACCTCTTCACTATATGGCAATGGTGCACCAAAAACTGCATACAACCAATAATATTTATTATCAACTTTTTGTGTAGTTATTTTGAAAATATTATCTTTCGTATTATACTGTTCCTCTACATACTCTTGAAAATCTATAATACTTGGGTTATTCTCATCAACTATCAATTGATATGCTGAAAATATTAGATTACTCATATTTATCCCTCAATAGTTGCCATTTTTGAAAGTAATGTTTCTCTTAATATTTGCAATAATTGAACTTCATTACACTTTAATTTTATTAGATTATCGATACTTTGTACAATATTTTCAAATTCTTTAATCACATTATCTAAAGGTTTTAATATCTGAATATCATGGAGTTCATCTTTTGTAATTGAACCAAAAACTGTACCACCATCATTGGAAGTATTAAACATTGTTTGTATGTTTTGCATTAAATAATAAATGAATGAATTACAACCTATTTTAGATGATAAAGAACAAACACCACGACCAATACAACAATCTTCTCCTGCAATATTAACATCACCAACTGGTGCTCGTACGCTCATTAGGACATCACCTTTTTTTGCCATTCTTTTTGGTTCTGTTGTATATGTTTTAACAGTTGGAAACCTAAATCCAAATTCTGTTCTACCTTGATAAAAAATTTCTCCATTTCCATCTTGATTATATGTGTCACCTGATGGAGATTGACCCATTAAAATGTTTACAATTTCTGATAGAGTAGTTTTCTCCCATCCCTTAGGTATCTCCATATCTAATTCATCACAATAAATCATTTCACCACCATTTGATTTATATGGCTTACCATTTTCATCAGGAAACTCAAAATCTACGAACCACTCTTTATAAATACTTTGTGCTGTATCTTC
>JASMTK010000132.1:0-20736 GCA_041694355.1 Arcobacteraceae bacterium
TTCCATTGCTACAAGGAGAAAAATGTTGTTATATCTAAAGTCATAGACTGTAAAAAGTAAAAGATTTGAAGTTAGTACTTCAATCTTAGAAGAATATATTTTTTAGCTAAAAGCTAGTTGATATATTCATAAATTTATTATACGAGGAGAATGAAATGAGACAATTTATTAGTTATGAAAAATCATTAGAAATATTAGAAAATATAGAACTTTCAAAATCTGCAATTCAAAAAGAGTTTATTAGTAATGCTTTAGGAAAAGTTATTGCCCAAGATATTATTGCTGATCATAACTCTCCAGAGTTTCCAACATCTGGTATGGATGGATATGCTATTAAAGCTGCAGATCAATCATTAGAAAAAATAAAGATTATAGATAAAAACCCTGCTGGTAGTGTTGTAGAGTCTGAAGTTGTAAGTGGTGTTTGTATAAAAACATTTACAGGTTCATTAATGCCAAAAGGGAGTGATACATTAATTCCAATTGAAAATGTAGAAGTTAAAGATGATGAAATCATAATAAAAAAAGAGGTTCCTTTTTGCTTTGCCACAAGAGCTGTTGGAGAAAATTATGCAAAGAATGAAGTTTTAATAAAAAAAGGAACAGTTGTAGGCTTTGCAGAAATTGGAGTATTAGCTTCACTTAATATCTCACAAATTCCAGTTATTACAAACCCTACTGTAGCAATTGCTAGTACTGGAAGTGAGATTTTAGACTTAGGTGAGACACAAACAAATGATTCTCAGATTAGAAGTTCAAATCACCTTACTATTGAGGCTTTATGTAAAAAAGCAGGTGCAAATACACTACAAATGGGGATTGTAAAAGATGATATAGACTCAATTACAAATCTTCTCGAAACTGCTCTTGAAAACTCTGATATTGTAGTAACTACAGGTGGAGTGTCTGTTGGGGATTATGATTTTGTTCAAGATGTAATAAAAGATAAATTAAATGCAGAAGTATTATTTCACGGGGTTACTATAAAACCTGGAATGCACTTACTAGCAGCAATAAAAGATGGAAAAATAATTATTGCACTTCCTGGTTTTGCTTACTCATCAACTGTTTGTGCTATTTTATATATTCTTCCTTTAATTTATAGATTTAGAGGTTCAAATGAAAAACTTCCTATAGTAAAAGCTAGAATCAATGAAGACTTTAAAAGAAAAATGCCAAAAACAGTATTCACAGCTTGTAATGTAAAATATGAAGATGGAGAGTATAAAATAGATTTTGAAGGTAAAAAAAGAGGTACAAGTGCTATTCTAACAAATATGCTAGAAAGCCCTGCACTACTAATTCAAAAAGAAGATAGTGAAGATATAAAAGCTGGTGAGCTTGTAGATATATTACTTCTTAACGATTTGAAATAGTCTTTTAAAATTAAGAGCAACAAGAACTTTTCTCTTGCTCTTTTTTTGTAAACTTACTTTTAAAAATATGATAAAAAATAAGTAATAATACTGCTAATGAAGCTAATGCTTCAAGTAAAGAACTAGACTCATCCTCTAAAGAGACTTTTAGTATCTCTAACTCTTCAAAAAATATATCAAATGAAATTCCAAAAATTAATGCTAAACTTGAAATTGTTGATACGTAAATTATCAGAGATTTTTTTCCAAGTAATTTATAAACAATACTCATAGTTACAGCACTAGTTGCAGGACCTGCTGTTAGGAAGATAAAAGCTGCACCTCCACTCATACCTTGCAACATTAGTGCAGCTGCAATAGGTAAAGAGGCAGTTGCACAAGTATATAAAGGTATTGCTAATATCATAATTACTATGTAGGTTAAAAACTTGTTTTCAAAAAGCAAGCTACTATACTCTTGTGGCATAAAAGTAATAAAAAGACTCCCTAAAACTAAACCTATAAGTAATGCTTTTGCCATATCAGAAAAAAGTGTTCCATAAGCATATGTGAAAACTGCTTTTATTGAAAAGCCTTTTTTCTTACTTGAACTACAGCAACTAGAAGTAGAACAACAAGAATCTGTTTCTGGTTTTTTGGTACTAAAACTTTTAAAATTGATATTCTGTTTTTTACTACTTTTACTCTCTTTTCTTTCAAAAATATTTTGAATAAGACCTACTACAATTGCTATAACAATAGAAGAGATAAGTCTAAATGCAGTAAATACAAACCCAAACAATGAGAATGTAGCTAAGATAGAATCAACTCCTGTAATTGGGGTAGAGATTAAAAAGCTTTGAACAGAACCTTTACTAGCTCCCTCTTTTCTCAAAGCCTGTGCTAAAGGTATAACCGAACAAGAACAAACAGGTAATGGTATTCCAAAAAGTGTAGCTTTTATAACTGAACCTGTTGAATCATTTCCTAAATGAGATGATACAAAATCATCAGGAATAATCTGTTTTAAAATCCCTGCTATAAATAGTCCTATTACTATATAAATAGAAAAAGCATTAAGCAGTGTTAAAAAATTTTGCGCTAAATCATATAATAGTTCCATAATATTACTCTTCTAATAAGTTTTTTTCATCAATTATCTTTTTAGGTTTAACTCCTAAGTCAATAAACTCTTGTGATCTTCTAAGAAGATTTCCTCTTCCACTTGATAATTTTATAAGTGCATTATCATAAGATTTTTGTGTTCTTGTGATATGAGTTCCAATTTCATCCATATCTTTTACAAACCCAGCAAACTTATCATACATATCTGCAGCTTTTTTTGCTATTAATTGAGCATTTTCATTTTGGTGTTCATTTCGCCAAATATTCTCTATAGTTCTTAATGTAACAAATAAAGTTGAGGGTGAAACTAACATAATATTATGCTCAAAGGCATATTTAAAAAGGTTTTCATCCTCTAAACTTGCTAATAAAAAAGCTTGTTCAACTGGAATAAATAAAAGAACAAAGTCTAAAGTTCTAACCTCTTTTATATCCTCATATTTTTTTGTACTTAAACCTTTAATATGAGAAGTAATAGACTTAAGCAACTCTTTTTTTGCATTCTCTTTCTTTGTTTCATTTTCACTATTTGCATAATCAATATAGGCTTTTAAAGAGACTTTAGAGTCTATAATAATATCTTTTTTTGAGGGAAGATGTACTATAACATCAGGTCTTACACGTCTACCCTCTTCATTTGTAAAAGAGTCTTGTGTGGTATACTCAACCCCTTCTCTTAGCCCTGTTTGTTCTAAAATAGAAGATAGAATCATCTCACCCCAGTCACCTTGGATTTTATTATCACCTTTTAGTGCTTTTGTAAGATTTACTGCATCATTTGAGATTTGTTGGTTTAAATCTTTTAAGTTTTTAATCTCACTTAAAAGTGTACTTCTTTGTTTTGTTTCTTCATTGTAGATATCATTTACTCTCTTTCCAAAAGAGTCTAATTGCTCTTTAAAAGGACTTAATATCTGAGTTATTGTAGAGTTTGACTTCTTTTGATTTTGCTCAAATACTTTATTTGCCAAAGACTCAAACTCTAGTTTAATCTGCTCTTTTGAGTCTTCAAGTAACTTAATCTTTTCATTTAATGACTCTTCTTTTATCTTATATTCATTTTGAATATTTTCTAATCTTAACTCATAATTTTCTATTAGATTTTCTTGGGCTTGATTTGACTCTTTTTGAACAGCTTTGATTTTGTCTTCATAATATGTATTTGTAAACTCTACTTTTTCATTTAAACTTCTAAGTTTCAACATAGCCTCTTCATATTGGCTACTAAGCATAGTTTCATATCTTTTTTTTACTAAATAAAAAATAATCAAAAAACCCACAACTACTACTAAAGAACAAAGTAGTAGTGTAAGTAAGCTAACCTCAAAAGTATTAGTCAATCTTAAAATCCTCTTTTAGTGCATCTTGAGCATTTTCATGAACATCATAACCTAACTCTTTAAACCTTTCTACTAAAGGTGGGTGTGAATAGTAAAAAAACACATAAAGTGGATGAGATAGTGGGAATGACTTGTTTTCATTTGCTAATTTCAACAATGCACTTACTAAATCTTGCTTTGTTTGAAGGTTTGAGCCAAACTCATCTGCTGCGTACTCATTGTGTCTTGAAATCAATGAAATTAGTGGCATTAAAAAAAATGACAATATTGGTGAAAACATTAAAAAGATTGTTATTATTGATGAGGCTTCAAAATCTAGTGACAACGATAAAAATAACTCTTGTGGCAAGTTACCAAAAATAGCAAAAAATAGAAACATTACAAATCCCATAATACCTATATTTTTTAAAATATCGCCATTTTTAAAGTGTCCTAACTCATGTCCTAATACTGCTAATAGTTCATTGTGAGTTAATTTCTCAACTAAAGTATCAAATAAAACAACTCTTTTTGTACTACCTAATCCCCCAAAATATGCATTTAGTCTATTGTCTCTTTTACTTGCATCTACTGAGAAAACACCACTACTTTTAAAACCAACTTCATCAAGTAACTTTTCAATCTTACTTTCTAAGTCCTTGTCTTTTAAAGGTTCAAATTTATCAAACATTTTATCTCTAACTAAAGGATAAACCATATTTATAGCTATAATAACAGCAAAAATAAATACAAATCCCCAAATCCACCATGATGGAAAGTTATTTATAATAAGAGCTATACCAGCTATAACTGCTGAACCAAATACTAAAAACAGTACCCCTGTTTTTAATGTATCTTTGATAAAAAGAGAACTTGTCATATTAGAAAAACCATACTTTTTATCCAGTTTAAAAGTCTTATATAGTTCAAAAGGTAGAGTCAAAATCCAATTTATGATGATAAATGCATCAACAAATACTACAGCTTTTATCCAAGTTGATTGTATAGAAATAACTGAGTCCAAATAAGATAAACCAAAGCCTATCCATAAGAAAAATAATAAAAAGTCATAAAAAGAAGAAACTATAGATAACTTCTCTTTTTCAATAGAGTAATTTGCTGCTTCTTGGTATCTTTTTTCATCTAAAATAATAGGTTGTAATTTTATTGCATTTCTTACATACCCAACTTGCATAAATGAAGTATATACATTTAGTGCAAAATATAAGCAATATGCAAAAATAAATATCTCAAGCACTTATAAATCCTTTTTTTGTTTAAATTTTTAAGCGCTATGATACTATTTTATTACTTGTAAGTTAGTAAATAAATACCTTTTTTAGTCCAGTTGTTTGATGAATTTTTTTGTATCATTTATGATTTTTTTATCTTTACTAAATAGTACTACTTCATAATTTTCTTTAAATGAATCTTTTGTCCAATTTGTACTACCTAACATGATAATCTTATCATCAAAAAGTGCTATTTTTGTATGTAATTTTTTATTAGCTACTATTACTTTTATACCATTTTTTTTAAGAAATTTATAAATCTCATCATCTTTTTCTACTTTTGACTCATCAAAAATAACTACAATCTCTATACCATCTTTTGCTCTTTTTACTAACTTCTTTGCAAACTTTTTATATGAAAAGTTATACATAGAGATATAGATACTCTTTTTTGACTCTTTTATTAAATCTACAATCCTATCCTTTACTTTATCTGCACTTTTTGGGAAAAAATAGATTTGATTTATTTCCTCTTGTTTTAAAGTGTCATTTGCATTTAAAAGACTAAAACTAATAAATAGAAAAAATAGTGATTTGAAAAACAGATTTGTCTTATACATCTAAAACCTCAAATAACTCTTTTGGTATTTTTGAAGGCTTAAAAGCTTTTAAATATGCTAATTTAAATGAACCTTTAAACAAAACCTCCCCATCTCTTAAAACTTCTTGATACATCACAACAGAAGCAGCCTTTTTCTCTGTAAGTTTACAAGTAACAACTAAATCATCACCAAAAACAGCAGGTTTTATATAATCAGCCTCAACTTTTTTAACCACGAAAAAATCGTCACCATCATGTGGGGATAAACCTTTTTGGAAAAAAAGCTCCGACCTTGCTCTTTCACAAAACTTCAAATAGTTAGCATAGTAAACAACCCCACCAACATCTGTGTCCTCGTAATACACTTTTATATTTAACACTTAAACTTCCTATTTATGTCATTTATTTTTATAATTATACATCTGTGTTTCTTTGATATATATTTCTAAAAGCTAAATATGATAAAATCCACTTTTAAAATATAAAAGAAGGTGATTTTTTGTCTATATATGCTTTACAGTCCTTAGCTGGTGGATTTCTTGATGAGGATTTAGAACATTTTAATAAATACTTTGATGATTGGTGTATTCAGTTTGACAGTTATGAAGATGCGAAACTTATAGTTGAGACACTTGATAATCAAGAGGCTATTGATATTGTTAAAATTACGCCATTGACTTACCCTAAGTATTTTTTCAACTCTTTACAAGGTACTATTCACGCAACAAGGCAGATTGATGATCAAATTGTTTGTGTTGTAGAACCAACAATGAATGCTAGCTTTAGAATTGCGATTTGCGATTTAAAAACAAAACATGTAAGACTTACAAATACTCGTTACAAAAACATTCCAAATGTAGAAAATGCATTTGCTAACTTTAAAGAAGAGATGAACAACCTATTTTAAAAAGGCTAAACTATAAACTCAAAAAAGCTTTAGATGGGATGAAAATATTCATATGCAAAACTAAAGTCATCTTTTGTGACTTTAGTTTATGCTTTATTAAGAGGAACAACTCACGTGAGAAACTCCTGCTATATCAAAAAGTTCAGGAGGCTTTAGTCTATAATACTTCTCTTCAATCTTCTTTGATTGTTCTTCATAAGGATTTGTCATAACCTCTTCAAGTTCATGAATCAAACTATAGTCATCTTCATTTGCTTTTTCATAAGCTGGTACTAAAAACCACTCTCTTAAAGTATATTTTGGATTAATAGCTTTCATTAAAGCACTTAATTCCTCTTTTGGTTTATCTAAAACTAGAGTGTTCCACCTTTTTAACCACTCTACCCATCTATTTACTAAATCTTGCCTTTTGTAAATATCTTGATAGAAACTTCTTGTAAGTGTTTTTATATCTTGTGGTACAGATGACAACTCCCGGAAAAATATTGTATAATCAACCTTTGTTTCAATCATAAGTACCATAAGTTCTTCAAATAAAGCTTCATCAAACTTTTTTAAACCTAGTTTTTTAGCCCACATCTCTTCCATACTTTTTTGCATAGCTTTACTAAAACCATCTTTTATTTCATCTAGCTGTTCAAGTGCTTGCTTATCCTCTTCAAGTAAAGGCTTTAATGCTGTATAAAACATCTTGAAGTTTTGTCTAGCTGCTTCTGGCTGATTGAAAAAAGAGAAGTGAACTCCACCACCAGTCCAAGGCTGATATCTTGGATGAAATTCATCTATATATCCAAAAGGTCCATAATCAAGAGTATATCCACCAACTGCACAATTATCACTATTAAAATTACCTTGACAATACCCTACTTTAATCCAATTGGTTACAAGTGCTATAAGTCTACTTCTAAACTCTTTAGCAAATAGTATTATTTTTTCTTCTAGCTTTAAACTTTTATCTATCTTAGGGTACTCTCTACTAATCGCGTGTAAAACTATCTGTTCTAACTCCTCTTTTGCTTTTGGATGTTCATTTTTTCTTGCTCTTCTACCAAATAGTTCTAATTGGCCTACTCTTAAAAATGAGGGAGCTACTCTAGTTGAAATAGCAACCTTTTCTTCTATCATAAGTTCTGGATCTTTTGAGTAAGAGCCTTTATTAAACCAAGGTCTAGTAACAGTCTCACTTTTTGAAGCATAAAGTGTCAAGGATCTTGATGTTGGAACTCCTAGTGCATACATATGCTCCTGTGCTAGAAACTCTCTTATGCTTGATCTTAAAACTGCTCTTCCATCTGCACCTCTACAATATGGGGTTCTTCCTCCTCCTTTTAGTTGCATCTCCCAACGCTTACCATTTAAAACAGTTTCAAATATTGAAATTGCTCTTCCATCTCCATAGCCATTTCCTGTTTGAAATGGGCATTGTTGATAATACTCTCTTCCATATATTGATAGTGCATAACCACACGCCCATCCACTTTTACTTAAAGAGTTAGGTAAAGTAGAGGTATTTCCTGAAAACATCTTCATAAACTCTTCAGATTTAGCAAGAGAATCATCCAAGCCCAACTCTTCAAAAAAACTCTTACTATGGATTATATACTTAGGTTCTTTTATAGGTGTAGGATTTACAGGTACGTAGTGTCCGCTAAATACCTCTCTTGGATAGTAATTCTCTCCCTCTTTGTTTGCATCTGGATCACTTCTTAAATCTTTAAGTAGTGAATAATCTGCATACTTTGATAACTCTTCAACTGTTTCAATTTTTCTTTTTATATTCTTATTCATACTATTTCTCTCATATTTTATAAATTTTTATTTAAAACTTTATTTTTTCTTTTGATAAAAAATATTAGTAGTTAAACCAATTATACATCTTGGTTTCTTTGATAAGCTTTGATAAATAAAAAAATTGATTAAATTGAAGAAGTTTTTACAAAAAGTTATATAAAGCAGAGTTAAAACTCTGCTTTGTTTTTATTGGTTTTGACAGTTTATTTCTCTTATCTTATTTAGCATTCTAAATACAATATTGATATTTTTTTCTATATCTTCAGTTACTTCAAAAATAGGTTTATTATCTGCGTTTTTGGCATATAGTTCTGTGGTTTTTTGAACTAACTCATGAACTTGTTTATGTGCTATTTTCAGCTCTTGCCACTCGTTTGTTTGAGCAAATGGTTTATCTTCATTTGCATCTATCCATTTACCTAAATTACACATATGATGACTTTTTACAGTGAAGTTATGCCCTTCTTTACATTGTGCAAAGTTTGTATCTTTAAATACAATATGATCTGATTTTAATCTATTTAAATCAAAAATCATATCTGTATTACAGATTCTATTTTTCGAGCTTTCATCAAAGCTTGTTTTATTTACAACACTTTGTAGTTCAACTGCAAGTGAAGATGTAATTTTTGCCATTCCATTAATATTTGAAGCCAATGAAGCATTTTGTTGAGTTGCTTGATCTAAAGAGTTAACTGTATCATTGATTTGATTTATAGCAGCTTGTTGCTCTTTTGTAGCATTTGCCACATCCTCAATAAGTTCAATAGTTGAAGAGATATTTTCATCAAGTTCATTATACCCCTCAATCATCTCTGTACTTACTGTTTTGCCCTCTTTTGCTTTTGTAGTTGCACTTTCAACCAATCTTTTAATCTCATCAGCAGCTTCTGCACTTCTATTAGCTAAGTTTCTAACCTCACCTGCAACTACAGCAAATCCTTTTCCTGCTTCGCCTGCTGTTGCTGCTTCTACTGCTGCGTTTAGTGATAAGATATTTGTTTGGAATGCTATATTATCAATAACAGAAATAGCTTCATTTATTCCCTCAACTTCAGTACTTAATCTATCCATAGATTCAGATGTTTTTGAAGCTAAAGCTTTACCTTTTTTATTTGACTCTATTACATTTTGAGCAAAACTTGACATTTTTGAAGCATTTTCACTACTTCTATTTATAGTTTCAGATACCTCTTCTATAGCTGCTGCTGTTTGCTCCAATGAAGCAGCTTGATCATTTGAAGAGTCACTTAATCTTTTTGAAGCAGTAGTTAATTCATCAGCACTATTTGTAAGCTTTTTATTTGATTCATCAATCAAACACATCACTTCATTAATAGTTGTTTGTGTTACTTTTGTACCACTCATAAGTGAAGCTAAAAGTCCTGTAAGACCATCAATCTTTGGTATTTTATAATCATAGTTTGCATTTGCTAGTGCTACTAGTGTATCTGATAAAATAAGAAGATTTTTTTGTAGTGTTTTAATCATACTATTTATCTCAACTACTAAAGAGCCAACCTCTTTTGAGTGTGCTTGTTTTTTGATACTATCATTTAATAACCCAGCATTTACTTTTTCAATTATAAGTTTTGACTCTTCAATAACCTCTCTATCTTGTTTTACTCCATCTTGAATAAAATCAAGATATCTATTAAAGCTGTGTACTAAATCACCTATTTCATCATTTGATGTTACTTCTATCTTTTCTGATTCCGAAGATGAGTTTGTTCTAATAGAATCTATTGAATTTTTAAGATTTGCTATTGGTGTTAAAATAGCTTTTTTCATATTAATCAAAGAGATAATAGTACTTAAGATAAGTGCAACAACTAAAATAATTAAAGCAACCCATACAATAGATGAAGCGTGTTCAACAGCTTTGTTCACTTTACTCATCTGCTTACCTGAAATAGCTATACCAAGATTTTTACCATTGAAATCTTTTACATCAACATAAGAGTATAGATAATTATCACTAATCAAATATCCCTTATTTTTAAGTTTATTATAATCAATAGTTTTAGCATCTGCTAAAAACTTTTTGTTTACAAATTTTTGAGATATTACATAGTTTTGTAACTTTTTATTTTGTGGAATATCAACAACAGCCAATGAACTATCCATCAATAGTAAAAAACCATCGCCGTTTTTATTAAATGATTTAGCAACTGAGTTTATACCTTGCATAAACTCTAAAGAACCTAAGTGTTCTCCTGATCTGCTAAATACTGGAACAACAGCTCTTATACTAAGTCCTGCTTTTCCAACCTCAAAAGTATTTACAGCTTTTTTAGTTTGATTTACCTTTACTACACTATGCCTAAATGAATTTAAATCATCACCATACTTATTTGGTTTCCATGATCTTAAAAAAGAGTGTGAGTCTTTTGTATGAATATGAACTTTTATGTTCTTAAAAGGTGTTGACTCTTTCATATTTTTTGATAAGGTTGCTAATGCTTCTATTGCAAGTTGCCTATTGTTTGTTTTAAGAGCCTCTTTTAGTTGAGAATCATTTGATATAGATATGGCATTTGATATACCAACATCAAATTTTGATTGAATTTTTATGTCCTCTAAGTGGCTTAACTCACTTTTTACATTATTGTAAACCTCTAATCTTAAATCCTTCTTGTATTCATTTAAAATCAAAAAACCTACCACTAACATAACTAATGTTACGACAATAGTAATCAAAGATGATTTTTTTGATATACTTAAGTTATTCATACATATCCTTTATAAAAATAAGTTATTTATAATACTGTTTTATTTATTAATATTAGTTATAAAGTTAAATTATTTATTATTAAATCAAATTATTTTTTTAAGATTTTTTATTAGAGTTTTGATATTATTATAAATACAAATAAAAAAGAGAAGATTGCCTTATGAAAAATGATTTAAGAATAGTAATTATAGTTTCTTCATTGTTAATTGTTTTATCAATTTCAATGTCTTTTACAAACTTTATGGTTTCACTTGACTCAACACAAAAAAACTTAAAAGAGTACTCACTCCCTTTATCTGTTGATAATATTTATTCAGAGATACAAACCCATATTATAAAACCTAATCTTGTCTCTTCTATGATGGCTCATGATACCTTTGTGAAAGATTGGCTTTTAAATGAAGAGGAAAATAGTGAAAAAATAAAACGTTATTTACAAATGATAAAAAATAAATACAATATGTTTGTAGCATTTTTAGTATCACAAGAGACAAAAAGATATTATACACAAGATGGTTTTTTAGAAACTCTAGATAAAGACAACCCTGATAATCAATGGTATTTTAAGTTTAAAAAAACACAAACAAATCAAGAGATAAATCTAGACTACAATAAAGAGTTAGATAACTCTTTGATTATGTTTATAAATCATAAAATGTTTGATGAGGACTATCAACTAATAGGTGCAACAGGTATTGGACTTAAGATATATTATGTAAATGAAATGCTTAAGCACTTTAGACAGAACTATAAATTTAAAGTATTCTTTGTAGATGAGAAGGGGAAAGTAGTATTATCAGAAAGAGGCATAGATAATATAAATAATCTAAATGATATACCAAAACTAAAACATCTAAAAGAGCAAATAGTATCTAAAAAAGCAAAGGTTATAGAATACTCAAGACAAAATGTTGATTATCTACTAAAAACAAAATATGTACCTGAATTAGATCTTTATTTAGTAGTTGAAGCAAAAGTTGATGATTTTATGGAAACAGAATATAACACATTTTATATAAACCTTTTAATCTCCCTAGCAATCACAGTTATTATTACTTTTATAATCATCTATAGTATTAAAGGTTTCAATAAAAAGTTAGAGTACTATGCAAATAATGACTCATTAACAGATTTTTTAAATAGAAGGTCATTTAACAATAGCCTTAAGATATTTAATAACTTATCAAAAAGAACACAAAAACCAATATCATTACTATTTTTAGATATTGATAACTTTAAAATAATAAATGACACCTTAGGTCATAAAGTAGGTGATGAGGTACTAAAAAGAGTCTCTACACTTCTAAAAGAGAACTTAAGAGAAGCCGATATTAAAAGTAGATGGGGTGGTGAAGAGTTTATAATAGCTTTAATTGATACTGATGTAAAAAAAGCTTGTGAAATTGCAGAAAAACTAAAAGAGATATTTAAAGAAGATATTGAGCTTACAAAACTAGTGAACAAACCAATAACTGCAAGCTTTGGAATAACAAAAGTAGAGAATAAAGAGGATTTAAATACAGCAATTGTAAGAGTCGACAATGCAATGTACGAAGCTAAAAATAGTGGTAAAGATAAAGTAGTAGTAAAATAAAAAATGAAACCAAAAAAGGTTTCATTTTTTTATCCCATAGGATACATAATATCTTTTTGAATCTCTTCAATCTTACTCATAAGTTCATCATCAAGTCTAAACCTAAATGCTTCTAATATCTCATCCATTTGTTCATATTTTCTAGCTCCTATAATAGTTGAAGCTACAAAATCAAAATGCTTAGAGTAAGCAACTGCCAAAGTTACAGGTGAGATACCATACTCTTTTGCCAACTGTACATACTTTTGTGTGGCTTCTATAGTTTTATCATTTACAAATCTTTTTGCTTGAGCCTGAACTCTTGGATTTTTATGTTTAACATAAGCTGTAAATCTACAACCATCTGGATACATTCCTGAATTATATTTACCAGATAAAACTCCTCCTCCTATTGGAGAGTAAGGAAGTAGTGAAATATCCTCTTTCTTACAAACATTTGCTAACTCATCTAAAAATCTTGGATTTAATAAAGAGAAGTTATTTTGAATAGATTCAAATCTTGATAAACCTTTATTTTTTGAAGTTTCATTTGCTTTTGTAAGACCATAAGCACTATCATTTGATGTACCTATATATCTTACTTTACCCTCTTTTACAAGTTCATCAAAAGCTTTTAAACTCTCTTCTATTGGTACTATCATATCAGGCCAATGCATTTGATAAAGATCTATATAATCAGTATCAAGTCTTTTTAAA
The DNA here is from genome assembly GCA_041694355.1 of Arcobacteraceae bacterium. Classification (GTDB taxonomy): domain Bacteria; phylum Campylobacterota; class Campylobacteria; order Campylobacterales; family Arcobacteraceae; genus Arcobacter_B. Next base: position 13,355 of record JASMTK010000132.1, read on the forward strand.
CTTCCCTCAATTGCTCTTTTAATATGAAAAGAATCAATAGCAGTAAGTCCATGTCTTGTAGGAGGTACAAACCATCCAGAGGCTGCACCTGCAACTTTTGAAGCTAAAATCACAGAATCTCTTGGTTTTGTTTTTAACCATTCACCTACAATTTCTTCAGTAGTACCCTCCCAAGATGATTTTGGAGGTACTGGATATAATTCAGCTGTATCTAAAAAATTAATTCCCTCATCATAAGCTTTATCCATAATCCTAAAAGCCTCTTCTTTTGTAGTTGTAGAACCAAATGTCATAGTTCCTAAACATATAGAAGATACTCTAAGACCACTTTTTCCAATATATCTAAAATCCATAAAATAATTCCTTCGTATTTTTAGTATCAACCAATATTATATCTTGAAAAGTTTAAACTAAACTACTCCATTATACAGATCTCTTTTTTCTTTATATGCACTATTGTCTCTTTTGCTACAAGTAAGACAATTATTGTAGTGATGGCCATTAGAATATAAGAAAGCAAACTATAAAACCAAAAATGAGATAAATCATACATAACTATTGTTGCAAGAGTAACTGCTGCCATTGGAAAAGTAAAAGCCCACCAAGAAATAAAGAATTTAATCTTTAAATAATTTTTGTACATCACAAAAACTAAGATTGTAAAAAATAGTGCTAAACTAAAAAGTATGTGTGCAAAAAAATCTAAACTATGTGACATTTTTATATATGCCACAAAGCCTATTGCAGGTGGTGCTATAAGTATAAAAAGTGTTGGCATAAATTTTGCAGCAAACTGCTTATGAAATATGATTCTATTTAAAATAATTGCAAAAAGAATAAGCCAAAAAAAGATTCCAATAGAAAAGTAGAAATATAATATTTCATTGCTTATAAACCCTACTCCTGCAACTGGAACGATTAAATTTCCAACAATAGGTATAAACCAAGCTGGGTTTGAGTGTACTATTTCAAGGTTATTGTTTATCCAAAACTTTATAGTATAGAATGTAAAAAAGATATGCATACAAGAGCCTATAACAAATAAAATATGAGATAGACTTTCAAGCTCATGTCTAAAAAACATAGATAATAATAAAATAGAAATAGATGAAGCAGCAAAAAAGTTCACTCTTACTGGATGGTTTAACTCTGCTATAAACTCTTTTTTAAATTTAAATATCTTTTTTAAATAAAAAAAAGAGATAACTACAAACATAAAAGCAGCCAAATAACCTAATATAGTTGAAAAAATCATAGGAAAACTCAATACTTCACTTACTTTTTTATAAACTAATGCCAATCCTGTTATACCCATTACAGTTGCATACATCATTATTGGAAAGAACTGAAGTCTGTTTGCGGGGATTGATTTTATACTCTCTTCACTCATTAGTAAAATCCTCTTAAGAATAAAATTATTATAATTAGCTAAAAAATGGATTTAATATGTCAAAAAAAAGCATAATAGACTTATCGAAAATGAATCTATCTTATGAAGATAGAAACCAAACAATAAAACTACTAAATCTTAGAACAAAAAGTATGAATATTGACGTTGCTATTTATGAAAAAGATAAATTTATAGAAAATAGCTCAAAAGCTTTTGCTCATATTCCTAAAAAATTAAAAGCAAAACTAAATCCATTAGCTAAATAGTTTTATAATTATAGTTTATTTTACTTAAATAAATTTTACTTATATATAAGAATTATTTATAACTATACCAAATAATTCTTTACTTTAGAGAAGTTTGCCCTAAACATGGTATGTAAGTATGTTCCAAAAATATCTCTTTTTTTAAATGCTCCATAGGTTTCATTTTGGTTTTTTTTCTTGTATAGAGTAAATTCTTCGTTTTTTATCTCTTTTATACTTGTATAATGAAATGAGTGTCCAGTAATACCTAAATCATTACTATAGTATCCCATTCTTACAAACCTACTATTTAACTCAAACTCTAGAGGTAATAATCCAAGCATCTTCTTATCATCACAGCTTTTACCTAAAAGAATTAATCCTGCACATTCACCATATACTTTTTTTGTTTTCGCATGTTCTTTTAAAGATTTTTGAAAATTTAAACTATTTTTATATCTATTGTAAGCTTTAGGTGTTTCTATATATCCTCCACATATAAAAACAGAATCTGCATCTTTTGGAATAACCTCATCTTTTGTACTATCTACAACAGTCACCTTAGAAAAATACTCTTTGAAAAACTGTAAATTATCATGGTATAAAAAACTAAAATTTTTATCATAAACAATTACTAAATGCTTGTTTTGTTTTTCTACTTCTTCAAAAGGATAAGTTATCTTTTCTTTAGTATGCTCTGTAATTTTTTCTAATTTTTCTACGTCAACATTTTCCAAAACCTCTTTAGATAAAGACTCAATCTTATTTAAATCACAATCTTTTAAATCAAGTCCTAAATGAGTAGAGTCTAATGTATCAAGTTTACTTTTTATCCAACCTAAACAAACAACATCATCAAAATCTTTCTCTATTTGTGTTTTTATAAGTTCATAATGACCTTTTGAGGAGATATGATTAAATACTACAGCTTTTATAGTATTGTCTTTTTTATACTCTTTTAAACCTTTTAAAACTGCACTTAGAGTTATATAAGAACCACTTGCATCTAGTATTATCACTGTTGGAATATCTAAAAGAGTTGTAACATTATAAGCTGAAGAGCTTTTATCCATCCCATCATAAAAACCCATAACTCCTTCAAGAATTGAAATCTGCTTATCACTGTAGTTTGAAAATAGCCATTTTACACCCTTTTCTTTACAAATATTTATATCCAAATTAATACTTGGTGTTTTACAAATCTTTTCATGAAACTGTGGGTCTATAAAATCAGGACCTATTTTAAAAGGTCTTACACTTTGTTTATAATAATAAAGCAAAGCAGTTGTAAGAATAGTTTTACCTTGATTTGAAGCTGTTGCACTTATACATAATGCTTTAATATTTTGTCCTTTAAAAATAAGTATAATTTTACAATAGTTTGAATTAAGTATCTAACTTATAAAGAACCTTTTTTTAGTTATAATCCAAATTATTTAGTAAAAAGATAAAGGAAATTGATGAGAATAGCTATATTGTCAGATATAAGATCAAATGTATATGCTTTACAAGCTGTATTAGATGATATTCAAAATAAAAATATTGATGTAAAAATAAACCTTGGGAACTCTTTTTATGGTCCTATTGAACCAAAGAAAACATATGAACTAATAAGAAAAAGTGAATTTATAAATATTTTTGGGATTGAGGATAGACTTATACTAGAGGCCTCTTTAGCACAACTTGAAGAGAATAAGCTTTTAAATTTTGTATACAATGATTTAAATGATGATGTTCTTTATTGGATTCAAGATTTACCCTTTGAAAAACTAATTGGTGAAGACTTTTATATGGTAAATGGTACATATTATGACGATTCAAAATATCTATTAGAAGATGTTTCAAGTGGAGTTTCAACACTAAGAAAAGAAGAGGATATTTTGAAGCTTATGGATAAGGATATTAAATCTAAATTTATTATGTGTGGTAATTCTTGTATACCTAGATGTACAAGCTTAAGCAATGGACAAGTTATTTTAAATCCTGGATCTGTAGGACTGCAAGCTTTTAGAAGTAATAAACAAAATGAACACAAAATCCAAAACAGTATAAATAAAGCTTGTTATATAATCTTAGATATTAATAACAATGAATTTAATGTAGAACTTGTAAAGGTTGATTATGATTTTGAAAGTGCTGCTTTAAAAGCTAGTAAAACAGGTTTTGATGACTGGGCTTATGCTTTAAGAAATGGAAAAGTAAAAGAGTAATGAACTGGTTAGCTCATGTTCTTTTATCTGAAGAGCATATAGATTTTCAAGTAGGAAACTTCATAGCAGATCCTTTAAAAGCAAAAGCTTGGGAAAACTCTAGTGATAATCTAAAAAGAGGAATGCAACTTCACAAAAAGATTGACTCTTTTAGTGATAAACATTATGCTTTTAAAAACAGTAAAACAAGACTAAAAGAAAAAGGCCTATTAAGAGGTATTATAGTAGATTTTACATACGATTATTTGCTTAGTAAAAACTGGGATAATTTTTGTAATAAACCCTTAGATGAGTTTATGAATGAGTTTTATAAAAATGCAAATACTCAAAAAGAGTTATATCCACACTTTGCAAAAAATATAGTATCAAATATGATTTCAAGAGATTTATTAAACTACAAAGAAGAAAAAAGTTTAAAAGTTGCTTTTAAAAGACTTGATATGAGACTATCTTCAAGATTGGCAAAAAGAGATAGTGCTATATCATACTATGAAATTGTACTTTCAAAAATAGAAAATCTTGAAAATGACTTTATGATATTTTTCCCAGATTTAATAGATGAGGTTAAGAAAAGTACAAACACTTCAAAACTAACTCATCTAAAAATCTAGTCTTGAGCCTTACTTCTTTTTGTAAGAAGATATACAAAAAATGGTGCTCCAATAAATGCTGTAACTACACCTATTGGAAGACTAGATGCTGTATTTAGATTTCTTGCTATCATATCTGAAACAACTAAGAAAACTCCTCCAAAGAAAAAAACTGGAAAAATAAGTCTATCTGCACTTTTTTTGTAAATAAGTTTTATAATATGAGGAACAACTAAACCAATAAAACCAATAGGTCCTACAAAACTAATACAAACTCCAACAGATAAAGAGATAACTATCAATAATAAAAGATTTAGTTTATGAACATTTAAGCCTTTTAAAAAGGCTGTATCATTACAAATTAGAAGTAGTTTAATATTTGCTCTATTTAGATAAATAATTAAATACATAAAAACTGATACAAAAAATACCATATAAAAGCTACTAAATCCAACAGTGTCTAAACTACCAAGTGTAAATCTTATAATTGAATAGTTCTGTTGTAAATCACTCATATAAAATACTAACATCAAAGCAGATGAATAAAAGTATGAAAGTGCAATACCTATAAGCAAGATTGAGTTTGTGGATACTGCTATGCTTGATTTGTTTATCATTTTTGAGATTATATATAAAACCATTATTGTTACAAGTGAGCCAAAAGCTGATGATATAGATAAAATCATACTAGGTAAGAATACAATTGATAAGGCTGTAAAAAGTGTAGTTCCACTTGCTATTCCTAAAGTGTATGGAGTAATAAGTGAGTTTTTAAAAATGACTTGAAAAATAAGTCCTCCTAAAGCTAGTACCCCTCCAACAAAAAAGGCTAAAAGAACTCTTGATACTCTTAAATCCCAAAATACTTTATATGTCATTGATGAGGTATCAAATATATCATTTAAGTTTATTGATATTTCCCCTAAAAAAGGAGCAAAGAGTAATGCTATGAAACTTAATATATATAAAACTATTTTCATAGATTTACCACCAAGTGTTCATTTACTTTTATAATAGAGTTATTGTAAAACTTTTGTAGATTTTCATTTGAGAAAAACTCTTTATGCTCTCCAAAAAATTTAATTTTTCCATCTTCTAAAAAAAGAACTTTATACTTTAAAGCATAAGCTAAATCTAAATTATGAGTTATAACTATCTTTTGTTTTAAAAAGTTTGATTTAAAAATATCAAAAACCTCTTTTAGTCTACTAATATCAAGATTAGCTGTTAACTCATCAAAAATAGTTATTTTTGCATCATGCATAATACTAGACCCAAGTAAAACCAACTGCTTTTCACCTGAACTAAAAGCTTTACAATATCTATTTTCTAATTTTTCTAGTTTAAGAAGCTTTATAACCTCTTGCACTTTATTTGCATCCACGTAATTAATACAAGAGAGTTCTAAAAACTCTTTTAATGTAATATAATCATCAAATATAGATAGTTTTGGCGGTATATAGTTTATATATTGGGCTCTTTTCTTATCGCTAATACTATCTATACTCTCATCAAAAAGTTTTACTTTATCGTTTGTAATTAGGTTTGATAAAACTTTTGCCAAAGTAGATTTACCTGCTCCATTTTGACCTAATATAATTAGATTTTCTTCTTTTTTTAAAGAAAAGCTAATATCTTGTAAAATCTCATCACTATAACTATTTATTTCTAACATTTTCTAATATCTTTTTAAAATCTTCTATAAAGTAAACCACTCTTTGGCTAGGTATTCCTGCATATAACTTATGAACTGTAAAAATATTTCCTTTTTCACTTGCATTTATTGGAAGTGTTTTCCATAAGTTTATTAACTCTTCTCTTTGTTTTGGTTTATTATCTAAAAAAGGAGCTAATAAAACTATTATATCGGGATTCATTTTTATAACTTTTTCTGTATTAACTACTGGCTGACTTTTACTTTTTGAATAAAAGGCATTTTTATTGCCTGATGCTTTTATAATATCTTCAAAATATAAGTAGTTTCCACTTACATATATTTGGTTTGAAAGTGTTTTATTTGGACTAATTACGATTAGAACCTTTTTGTTTTTAACAATACCTTTTAAAGATTTTAGTGCATTGTCAATACTATTTATCAACTCATTTGCTCTTTGCTCTTTTTGAAAATATTTACCCAATACATTTATAGTGTTTTTTATATCTTCAATAGTTTGTGTCTCAAATGTAAAAAGCTTTATTCCTAATTTTTTTAAATTATTGTGAAGTTTAATATCATAATTTTGTGCTATTACAACTGTAGGATTTGCTTTTAGTATCTTCTCTAAAGAGATATTTGCATAGCCACCTATTTTAGTAACCTTTTTTGACTCTTTTGGAAAATCACAATATCTAGTATTTGCAACAACACTATCACCCATACCTAAAGCATAAACAATCTCATTTATTGAAGGAGCCAAAGTAACTACTCTTTGACTCCCAAATAAATTTATACATAAAAATAGAAGTATAAATATATATTTTTTCATATTAGAACTTGTAATTTAATCCAATATAAGCACTTCTGCCAGCTGTTGCATATCCATCTGCAGTTTGGTAATACTTATCTGTGATATTATCAACTTTTAAGTATGTTGATAAGTTTCTATTTACTTCATAATTAACTACTGTATTCCATAGTGTGTAATTTCCTGTTTCTGCATCAATATTATAAGAACCATAAACATATTCTATTCTATCTCCAATATACTCACCATTTATATTAAAGTGTAAATTATCAATTCCATAATAATCAACTGCAAGTTTTACTGTTTCTCCAGTTCTTCTAGCTAATTTTTTTCCATTATTATCTTCTGCACTAAGATTTGTATACCCCAAAGATAATAGTGTATTTGGAATAACTTCTTTTTTATAATTTACTTCAAATCCTTTTAATTTACTCTCTCCAGTTAAATTATTATATCCTGAACCATTCCACTCAATCATATCT
>JASMTK010000133.1:0-14741 GCA_041694355.1 Arcobacteraceae bacterium
GAGCAAAAATGGACTATGCCTATTAGAAACTGGAGCCTGACTATTTCTCAGCTAGCTATCCATTTCGAAGGCAGACTTGATAACGCACTGGATTTATGATATGATTTTACAACTACCCGAGGATGACACAGAATTATGAACACTCCCGATTTTTTTGATTTACTACTTTACTACTAAGTATCAGAAGATTGAGAGAAAATTAAATTCTCAAATTGCAAAAAATATAGAATTAGTAGCTTATAACAAACAATTTATTTCAAATATGGTTCATCAAATAAGAACACCTTTAGCTGTTATTATGACAAATATTTCTATTTTAGAAATATTTGTTAATGTAAATACTCAAAAGTTTATAACACAAATAACTGCTTCAATAAATTTACTTACTAATTCTTATGAAAACTTGTCATATTTCATATCTTTTAACAGTCTACAATATCATAAAAGAAGAATTGATTTTTCAGAATTTTTAAAGGAGAGGTTAGAGTTTTTTGATCAAATTGCAAAAGCTAATAAGAAGAATATAATTTCAAGTATAAAAGAAGATTTATATGTTCAAATAAATGATATTGAACTTCAAAGAGTTCTTGATAACAGTATTACTATAGCTATTATTTGTGCTGATTTTAATGAAAATATTATTGTTTCATTGAGAAGAAAAGGTGGTGTGGTTGAACTTGAAATAAAAGTGATATCAAAAAATGCTAAAGATAAACTTTTTGATAAAAGTAAGAAAGATGCAATAAAAGATACTTCTAGTTTAGGATTAGGAGCATATTTAATAAAAAAAATTTGTTTAAAGAACTCTATTTTATATGATTATTCATATGATAAAAAAAGTTTTACACTTAAATACAGTTTCTAAAGAGGTTACCATGGGAAATGTTTTGATAATAGAAGATGATATTCAATTAAACTTAGTTGTTAGTGAATATTTTAAATTAAAAGGCTTTAATACATTAAGTATTTATGATGGAATGGAAGCTATTGAAGCAATAGATAATTTATCTAATACTAATATCAGTTTATATGTAGTGGATATAAATCTTCCTAATTATAATGGAATAGATATTTTAAAATATATTAGGCAAACAGATTTACAAACACCTATTATAATTATTACTGCATCTTTAGAAATAGAGAATTTTATTGAAGCCTTTGATAATGCTTGTAGTGAGTATATAAAAAAACCTTTTCATATAAAAGAGTTAGAAATTCGAGTTAATAAATTGTTAGATAATGAATATAAAAGTATTTACTTTACTGATGAATTATATTTTAATGTTAATAGAAAAACATTGTTTTTTAAAGATAAAGAAATAGAACTTAGAAATAAAGAAAGACGTTTTATTGAAATATTAGTTCAAAATAGAAATAAAGTGGTACCTGTTGAGGTGGTATGTGATTATATTTGGGAAGGAGAAATAAAAGAAAACTATCCCATAAGACAACTTCTTGCAGACTTACGAAAAAAGCTTCCTCTTGATATTATAAAAACAAAAATTAGACAAGGTTATATGGTCGAAGTTCAAAATGAAAAGTAAAATACAATTAATTTTATTAAACCTTGCAATTACTATAATTTCAATTTATTTCACTTATGCTGTTTATATTGAGTACAAACAAACACAACAGAAAAAAATTGATAATTACATTCAAAAAAGCTTGGAGAGAAATAAGTCTATTATAAAAAATAGTTTTAAAAAAATAAAATTTGAGATAGAAAAAGATAGAGCACTTTTTCAAGAAATACATACTAAGTATACTAAAGTATTAAGACAAAATCCTAATCAAGATATTAATAAATTAAAAAAAGAGATTTTAGAAAAATATAATTTAGAAAATAAAGAGATACATTTATTTTTGTTAAATAAAGATTATACAATTACTGATTCAACTTATAAGCCAGATATTGGATTTAAACTTGGATTAGTTCCTGATGCTAGAATTGAGTTAGATAGATCAAAGGATGGAAATATTTATCAATCAAAAAGTGTTTCTATTGACATCATAACTTCTGATGTCAAAAGTTATTCTTATTCAAAAATAAATGATGAAATCTATTTTGAAATGGGCTTTATAAATTATAAAATACATGATATTTTAAAAGTAGCAATGAAAAAAATCAGAATGCTTACAAATGAAAATAGTAACCTTTACAGAATTGAACAAAAGCTAGATGGTACAGAATATTTTGATAATATTTTGTATAAGAAAACAGATAAAACAAAAGAAGAATATTTATCATCAAGAAAAAAGTTTGATAAAAATAAGAAAACTGATAATCTAATCATAAAGTCCAATAGAACAGAAGAAACTTACAAAAAATATTTGGATAATAACTTGATATTTTATATTCCATTAATAAAAAAGAAAAATGACTACCTAGAATTAATGGGGGATTTTGTTTTAGAGTTATATATTGATAGAACTAATGAAATTGAAACATCTAATAAAATTGAACTTTACTATTATATTTTCTTGATTTTTCATATTTTCTTTTTACTTATTATCTATTATTTTACTAAAAAGTATCATGATGCCCAATTAAAGCTAAATGAGAAACTTGAACAGAATAAAGTTTTAGTTGAAGAAAATAATAGTTTTGTTGAGGCTATTACAAATCAAATAAGAACACCTTTATCTGTAATCATGAGTAACTTTACTTTTATAGAAAGAGAAACAGGTTCTTCTCATAATAAATTTTTACAACAGATTAATTCTTCTATAAATATGTTAAAAAATTCTTATGAAGATCTAAGTTATTTAATAGCAAATAAAAAACATGTATATAAAACAAAAAAAATTAATATAAGTGAATTCTTAGAAGATAGAGTTACTTTTTTTGAAGATATTGCAAAAACTCAAAATAAACTAATATCAATAGATATTGATAAAAATATTTATGTTTATATGAACGATATAGAATTAGCAAGATTGATTGATAATAACATATCAAATGCTATAAAATATGCACAGCAAAACAAATCTATAAATATAAAATTAAAAGTAAAAGAAGATAATATTTATCTAAAGTTTTATTCTTACAGTAAAGAAATTACAAATAAGGATAAGATATTTGAAAGAAACTATCAAGAGAGATTAAATTCTAATCAGAGCTTAGGTTTAGGATTATCTATGGTTAAAAGTATATGTTTAAAATATGATATTTTATATAAAGTAGATTTTGAAGATAAACAAAATATTTTTACATATAAAATAAAAAGAACTAAATAAAATTATTTAGTTCTAGAATTTTTTTCCTCAATTCCTGACATTTGAAATCTTCTTGCTAACTCTTGTTTTACTCTATCAGGACTTATATTTTTTGAAGCAAGTGCAACTAAAGTGTGATATGCTAAATCAGCTGCTTCATATACCATCTCTTCTGTATCATCATCTTTATGCGCAAATGTAAACTCCCCAGCCTCTTCTACAATCTTTTTAAGCATAGAGTTTGGTTTACCTTGAATAAGCTTTGCAGTATATGATTTCTTTGGATCGCTATTTTTCTTATCTTGAATAGTGTGATAAAGTGTTTCAATAACTCCATAAGTTACAGAGGTATCAACTTCAACATCTAAAACCTCTTTGTCATCTTTTATACTAGTGAAGAAACAAGATTTTCTTCCCGTATGACAAGCGACACCATTTTGTTTCACTTTTAGAAGAATTGTATCATTATCACAATCAAGTAAAATATCTTTTATCTCTTGTGTATGGTTTGAGCTTTCACCTTTTTTCCATATTCTTTGTTTTGTTCTACTAAAATAGTGAGCATAGTTTGTACTTTGTGTTAACTTCAATGCTTTTTTATTCATATAAGCAAGCATTAAAACTTCATTTGTTTCATAATCTTGTGTAACTACAGGAAGTAATCCATCACATTTTTCCCAGTCAATTCTTTCAACTATTTCCATAATAACCCTTAAAATTTCTTTTTTATATCTAGTTCATACTCTTTTAGTTCACCAGTTTCTCTATCTATATCAATATTATAGTTAAGTTCTATATTATTCTCTTTTAGCTTTTTATTCTCTTTTATTTTAGGAGGTTCTTTTTCATATGAATTACTATTTTCATTCTCTTTGTATCTTTCATCTATTAAGTTTGGGTTGTCTAAAAGTATATTTTTATCTTCTGTAGTAATATCTTTTGAATTTAAAAATGTGATTGTAAAAAGAGTAAGGATAGATATTTTAATAAAGTGTTTCATCAAGATAACCTTAATAAAACAGAGTAGAAATTAATCTACTCTATTTGTTTGAATGTATTGATGCATCTCTTGATTTACTCTTAGTGTCAACCCAAATATTTGGAGTTGAACCACCAGGTGTTAAGAAGATTTTTGCATCTTTGTTTTCTCTAAGTGCATCGTTGAATTTTCCTTGCACTTGAATTTGTTGCATTCTTAATAAGTCAGGTGTTAAAGATTGTGCAATAACTTTATTTGCTGCTGATTGTGCTTTTGCTTCAATAGTAACAGCATCTGCTCTACCTTGAGCTTCAATTCTATTTTTGTCAGCCTCACCTTTTGCAAGTGCAGCTTTTTTCTCAGCTTCTTGTTTTGCTCTTTCTACTTCGTATCTAACTCTTTGCGCCTCTTGGTTTGCAATTTGAACTCTCTCAATTTGCTCTTTAATTTTTGGAGGTAAAACAATCTCTCTTAATTGAACTGATTCAACAGATACAGGTTTACCCTCTAAAGATTCAATTTTTGTTCTAATTCCATTTTCAATTAATGTAGCAATTTCATTTCTTTGTGTTGGTAACTCTTCAGCATTGTAACCACCAACAATATTTCTTACAATATTTCTAACCACTGGGTTAACGATTTTATCTTCCCATCCAAGACCCCAAGTTGCAATTGTCTTAGGAGCACCTTGAGCAGTAAGTCTATATTGAACTGTTAATTCAATAGATACAGGTAAACCTCTTGAATCTAAGATATTAATCGCTGGATTAATTCTAATACTTTGATCAAAACTTCCCATATCTTCAACTTTTTTATAGTTGATAAGTCTTACTTTTGTATCTACTACAATAACTTTTTGGAAAACAGGTAAGTAGAAGTGGAAACCAGGATTTAATGGTCTATCTTCATATTTACCTGTTGTTACTTTAATACCTACTTGCCCTGATTCAATAATTACAAATGGCTTGAAGATAAATAAAGCAGCAATTATGATTATAATCACATAAATAAACCCTGCTTTTTTACCTAAGTTTTTGAAAAATTCAGGTGGCTCAAATGGTGGTTGATAGTTTCCACCTCCTCCACCTGAGTTGTTGTTCGAGCCACTGTTTTTATTTTGCTGTTGTCTATTTTTGAAATAGTCATTATCAATTGGCATAAATAATTCCTTTTTAATTAATATATGTTAAATATTTAGCATATTTTTCGTTTTTACCACTAACTGCATCAAAATAAGCAGTTTGTAGCTTTTCTGTAATTGGCCCTCTTGAACCACAACCAATTACTCTAGCATCAACATCTCTAATAGGTGTTACCTCTGCAGCTGTACCTGTGAAAAATGCTTCATCTGCTATATAAATCTCTTCTCTTGTGATTCTTCTTCTAACAACCTCATAACCTAAGTCTTTGGCTAAATCAATTACCGTTGCTTGAGTAATTGACTCTAATGAATTATCATTTGGAGGAGTTATAATAACACCATCTCTTACGATAAAGAAACAAGCTCCCGAAGCTTCTGCAATGTATCCTTGATCATCTCTTAGTAAAGCTTCATCATATCCAGCTTCAACAGCTTCATATTTTGCCATTTGTGAATTTAAATAGTTCGCAACAGCTTTTGCTTTACCCATTCCAGATGTATTAGGTGTTCTTGTCATTGAAGAGATTTTAACTCTTACACCTTTTTTTAACCCTTCTTCACCAAGGTATGCTCCCCATTCCCAAGCAGCAACAGATACTTTTACAGGTGCATCTTTATGGTATAGTCCCATAACTCCATAACCTAAATAAACTAAAGGTCTTATGTAAGCTCCCTCAAATAATTCATTCTTTTGTAGAAGCTCAACCTGAGCGTTATTTAACTCTTTTTCGGTAAATGGAACGTTAATAAGAGTCATCTTTGATGAATTTATTAATCTTTTTGTATGTTCTTCAAGTTTGAAAATGGCACATCTTCCATCATGTGTTTTATATGCTTTAGTACCTTCAATAGCACCATTTCCATAGTGTAAAGTGTGAGATAGAACATGAATATTAGCATCATTCCAATCTACATATTCACCATCCATCCATATATACTTAGCTTCTGTCATTTTGTAATATCCCTAATCTTTTTTAATTTTTAAATATTTTATCTAAGATAATATTAAAATATGGTCATAGTTAAATATTACCTTACTTTATAAGTTTCAATAAATAGTTATGTTATATTATCAAAAAAAATTAAGGAATCACTTTAAGTTTATGGGTAAAAATGTTTTAAGAAGTTCTTTCATTATGATATTTATATTTTTCTTCACAGGTTGTTCTGTTAAGCAAATGGAAAACTACAAAAATCAGGCAGAAGCAAAAAAACAAGAGAAGAAAAAAGAGATTATCTATAAAAGACCAAAAATCACAAAAGATTTAGAGCAAAAAGTTTATGAAATTGTTGATGCTTTAGCTAAAAAAGATATTAACAAAATAAATACAAAGTATATCAACAAAGAGTTAGGTTTTTACAATCTTTATAAAATTGATGGGTATGAAAGATTTTTTCATCAAAGAGAGATTATGAATGAAAATGAGTTTAGATTTGATGAAATAGCAAATATCATAAATAGAGTATCAACAAATGTAAAACATCTAAAGATTAATAAAACTAATACTGTTTTTAAGTGTAGTCCAAATGATGATAAATATTATGGTTGGACAAAATTTGGACTTTTTTTAAGTGATAAGACTTCACCAAAATTAGAGCAACTAATGAAAGAGTTTAATACAAAAGTTAAACATAGTTTTTATGATAAAAATGATTTGCAAATAGCAAAACAAATTCAAAAAGAGTCATATAAGGTTGTATTAACACCTGAGGTTATTTTCTATTTAACAAAACTTGATAAAAGTTGGTATATAACTTTGTTTGATAGATTGTCTATAAACTGTAGTGCAAAATAAAGGAGAATTAGTGACACAAAAAGAGGTATGGAATAACAAATTTTCAAAGCATGACTTTTTATATGGTACTAAGCCTAATATGTTTATTGCAACACAATCTAAAAGTTTTCAAAGAGGTTCAAACGTTTTATGTATTGGCGAGGGTGAAGGGCGAAATGCTATTTTTCTAGCAAAAAGAGGATTTGAGGTAAGTGCAGTAGATGCTTCAGATGTTGGGTTAAGCAAACTAGAAAAAAGAGCTAAAGAAGAAAACTTAGATATAAAAACATATTGTGAAGATTTAAATGATTTTGAACTTAATAAAAAGTTTGATGTTATTGTAGCTTCTTACTTTCATATTCCTACAAATGAAAGAGAAAAAATCTTTTCAAAAATCGAATCTATGCTAAAAGATGGTGGAATTTTTGTTGCAGAACTATTTAGTACAAAGCAAATACCAAATAGTAGTGGTGGACCAAAAGATGAAGACTTACTTTATACAAAAGAGGAGTTTAGTAACTACTTTACATTATGTGAAAAAGAGATAAAACAACTGGTTACTATACTTGATGAGGGTAAAGGTCACCAAGGTGAAGCAGATGTTATTAGAGTATTTGTTAGAAAGTAAGATAAATTTTAGTATATTATAATAAAAAAGTATAATAAGTATAATAATATATTATGGAAAGAAGAAAGTATAAGATGAGTGAAGAAATAAAAAGTATAATAAAAGAAAGAGTATTAGTGATTGATGGAGCAATGGGGACACAGCTTCAAATTGCAGATATAAAAGATAAAGCTTGGGAGTATGAGGGGAATAACTTAGAGGGGTGTAATGAACTTCTGAACCTAACAGCACCAGAGATTTTAGAGACAATTCATGATGCATATTTAGAGGCAGGAGCTGATTTAATTACAACAAATACTTTTGGTTCTATGCCATGGGTATTAGATGAGTATCAAATCCCTGAAACTTCTTATGAGTTATCTAAACTTGGAGCAAAACTTGTAAAAGAGTCTTGTGATAAGTTTAGTACACCACAAAAACCAAGATATGTATTAGGATCTATTGGTCCTGGAACAAAGTTACCATCACTTGGACATATAACTTATGATGAGATGTATGAGGGATATAAGATTATGGCACAAGGACTTGTTGATGGGGGAACAGATGTGTTCTTGCTTGAAACTTGTCAAGATCCATTACAAATTAAAGCAGGTTTACACGCTTTGAAAGATGTGGCACCACATATTCCTATTATGGTATCTGTAACTATTGAGCTTAGTGGTACAATGCTTATAGGAACAGATGCTATGACAATAGCTGCTATTTTAGAGCCATTTAATATATTATCACTTGGATTTAACTGTGGTACTGGACCAAAACAAGTCCATAAACACGTAAAAACATTAAGTGAAGTTTGTAAATTTCCTATTTCAGTCCATGCAAATGCAGGGCTTCCTCAAAATAAAGGTGGTCAAACATACTATCCAATGCAACCAAAAGAGTTTACAGAGTTAACAAAAGAGTTTTTAGAGTTTAATGGTGTTTCATTTTTAGGTGGTTGTTGTGGTACTACACCTGAACATATTAAAGCTTTAGTTGAAAATATAAAAGATGTGATACCTAAAAAACCAAGTGGATTTTTAAAAGCCTCTTTAGCAAGTTTGTTTAACACTGTTCCTTTAAAACAAGACCCAGCACCACTTTTAATAGGGGAGAGATCAAATGCAACAGGCTCAAAAGCCTTTAGGGATTTATTAAAAGAGAATGATTATGAGGGTACTTTATCAGTTGGGCAACAGCAAGTAAGAGCAGGAGCTCATGTTATAGATGTATCAGTAGGTTTTGCTGGACGTGATGAGAGAGAGGATATGGATAAGGTTATATCTTTATATACTCAAAAGGTAGCACTTCCACTTATGCCAGACTCAACACAAGTTCCTGCACTTGAAGCAGCATTAAAACAAATTGGTGGAAGACCTATAATCAATTCAGTTAACCTTGAAGATGGGGAAGAGAAGTTTGATGAGGTTTGTAAACTAGCTAAAAAGTTTGGTGCAGCACTAGTTTGTTTAGTTATTGATGAAATTGGTATGGCGAAAACTTATGAACGAAAAATTGAAGTAGCAGAGAGAATCTTTGATTTATGTGTAAATAGACATGGATTTAAACCTGATGATTTAGTATTTGATATGCTTACATTTACAATTGGTTCAGGTGATGATGAGTATAGAACAGCAGGTGTTGAGACTTTAGAAGCTATTAGAGAGTTTCAAAGAAGACACCCTGAGGTTGGAACTACACTTGGACTTTCAAATATCTCATTTGGTTTAGATAAAAAAGCAAGAATTTACTTAAACTCAATCTATTTAGATCATTGTGTTAAAGCTGGTTTAACATCTGCAATTGTAAATGTTAAGCATATATTACCATTAAATAAGATAAGTGATGAAGATAGAAAAGCTTGTGATGATTTGATTTTTAATAATCAAGAAGATGGTGACCCACTATTTGGTTTTATAGATCACTTCTCAAATTTAGAAGAGAGTGAGGATGAATCTGATGAAGAGTTCCAAAAGTTAGAACCAATAGATAAGGTAAAAAAACTTCTTCTTGATGGTGATAAAGATAGAATGCTACCACTTGTAGAAGAGTTAAGACATGAGGTAAAACCAGAAATCATAGTAAATGAGTGGCTAATTGATGGTATGAAAGTGATTGGAGATCTATTTGGTAGTGGTCAAATGCAGTTACCATTTGTACTTCAAAGTGCTGAAACAATGAAAGCTACTGTTGATGTATTAAATCCATATTTACCAAAAGAGGATAAAGCTAGTGAAACTGTGATTGTACTTGGAACTGTTAAAGGTGATGTTCACGATGTTGGTAAAAACTTAGTTGATATTATTCTTTCTAATAATGGATTTAAAGTAATTAATATAGGAATTAAAGCTGATTTAAATGATTTTATTATTGCAGTAAAAGAGCATAAAGCACACGCTATTGGTATGAGTGGATTGCTTGTAAAAAGTACAGCTGTAATGAAAGAAAATCTAGAGACACTACAAAAAGAGGGAATTGATATTCCAGTTTTATTAGGGGGAGCAGCTCTTACTAAAAACTTTGTAAATGATTATTGTAGACCTATTTATGATGGACCAATATTTTATTGTAGAGATGCCTTTGATGGGGTTGTTTCAATGCAAAGAATAGAAAAAGGTGATGAACAAAATACAGCTTTAGCAGCAGATTTAAAAGAGACAGTTGATACAACACATTTAGTTGAGGAAAAACAAGTTGAGATACCACCTTATGAAGAGATTGAGTTACCAGAACCAACAACATTTACTTTTCCACCAATTTGGGATAGAGTTACTTTAACTAGTGATAAAATAGACAAAGAGTTAGTATTTAAATGGGTTAATCACAGAGTTCTTTTTAGACAAAGATGGGGATATAAAAGAGGAAAGCAAAGTAGTGAGAAGTTTTTAAAGCACGAAGAAGATGTTGTAAAGCCTCAATATGAAAAGTTAAAAGAGGAACTTATAGTAAAAGATGTTTTCCAGCCTTTAGCAATTTATGAGTATTATCCTTGTATGTCTTATGATAATAAGCTTTATATTTTTGATAAAAGTTATTTATTTAACTCACTAGATGAAGCAAAAAAAACTCCATCTTTAGATGAAGCAATTAAAGTATTAGAGTTCCCAAGACAACAAAGAAAACCTTATAGATGTATAGCTGATTATTTTGCAAATGATAGGTTAGATGTGGTTGCATTTACACTAGCAAGTGCAGGACTAAAAATAAGTGATTATGAAAGAGGCTTGTATAATGAAGGTAAATTTACTGAGTATTATCAAGTACATGGGTTAGGAGTTGAACTAGCAGAAGCCTTAGCAGAAGTTATTCATAAGCAAGTAAGACTTGATTTGGATATTGTTCCAAAAGAGGGTAATACTTTAGGTGATGTACAGATGAAACAGTATGTAGGTTGTAGATATTCACCAGGATATGCAGCTTGTCCTGAACTGAGTCAAAACAGAGATATTTTTGATTTATTACAACCTGAAAAATATGGAATAGAACTATCGGAAACTTTCCAAATGCATCCAGAACAAACAACTTGTGCTATAGTTGTTCCTCACCATAAAGCTAAATATTTTAATATATAATAAATAGACTCTTTTGAGTCTATTTAAAACACCTGTAAATACCATCCTTTAAGCTTATATAGGGCAAAATAAATAATATTATTAAATTCTAAGGTGAAAAATGAAGTCTCAAATGAGAGTGAAAGTTTTTGTAGGTGCTGTATTTACATCACTTTTTCTAGCTGGTTGTTCTGTTGCTCCAAAGCCTTTATTACCAAAAGATATAAAAAAAGCTGTAAAAAAAGATTTACAAACCATAAATGATAATGCTCCTGTAATAACTAAACCAATAACCTTAGATGAAGCTATGAAAATGGCTATTGAAAATAATCTTAATAGTAAAGTTAAGATTATGGAATCAGCATTAATGCAAAAAGAGATTAAATCTATGTATTATGATATGCTTCCCTCATTAACTGCAAAAGCTGGTTACTCATCAAGAAATAAATATGCAGCAAGTGCAAGTACTTCATTTTCAGATGGAACTCCTGATCCTTTGACTGATGATCCAAATTACTCAATTTCAAGAAATAAAGAAAAAATAGATGCTGATGTGACTTTTAGCTGGAATGTTTTAGATTTTGGATTATCATACGTAAGAGCTCAGCAAAAATCAAACAGATATTTAATGGCAAAAGAGAGAGAAAGAAAAGCTGTTCAGAATATAATGCAAGAAGTAAGAAGAACTTATTATGAAGCTGTATCAGCTGATGCATTGTTAAAAAGAATTAAACCTATGATGAGAGAAGTTGAAGAGGCATTGGGTGATTTAAGTAAGGTAAAAGAGCTTAGAATAAACTCACCTATGAAATCATTATCTTATGAAAGGGAGCTTTTAGAGGTTCTAAGATCACTTCAAGGGTTAGAAAGAAACTTAATAGGTGCAAAAGTAAAGTTAAGTGAATTAATAGGAATAAAACCAGGTACAGATTTTGAATTGGCTCAAAAGATAAAAAAAGATTATGAACTTCCTGCTTTAAATCTAAGATTAGATGAGATGGAAAAAATAGCATTAAGAAATAGACCTGAGATTTTAGAGAGTAGATATAAACAAAGAATTACAAAAAAAGAGGCAACAGTAGCTATTTTAAGAATGCTTCCAGGGATTAATCTAACTAGTGATATTTCATATAGTGATAGTGAGTATTTATTAAATAACAACTGGACAAGCTTTGGTACAAAAGTTTCTTGGAATCTATTAAACATTTTTAAACTTGAGGATTATCAAGATGTGGCAAAAGCAAAAGAAGAGTTAGCAAAGCAAGAAAAACTTGCTATTTCAATGGCAGTTTTATCACAAGTTCACTTATCAACTGTGAGATTCTATCAGGCAAAAAAAGAGTATGAGCTATCAAGAAGATATTTAAATGTGGCTCAAGAGATATTTGACTTAACTAAGGTTGGGAATAGTTTGAATATGAATAGTAGGTTAGTATTTATAAAAGAAAAACTAAACTATATTCTTGCAACATTAAGACACTCTTACGCATATGCAAATGTACAAAATAGTTATGGAAGAGTATTTGCTTCATTAGGAGTTCAAGAGAAAATAAATACAAAGAAAAATGAAGATATTGTAAAAAAAGGTAAAAAAATTCAAAAAGAGCTAAAAGAACTCTTGTATGAGAAGAAAAAGAAAAAGGTTGTAAAGAAGTATAAGGTAGCTTATGCAAAAGATAATCTTTTTATAAGAGAAGCTCCTAGTAAGTTTTCGCCTTATAAATTTGTATTTCAAAAAGGCTTTAATACAAAAGTTTTAGAAGAGTTAAAAAATAAGCAAGGAGAGTGGATAAAGACTCCATATGGCTATATTAAGAAAAGTAAGATAGAGATTAAACTTGATAATATAGATAGAAAATATTTAACAAAATTTGCAAAAGAAGATATAATGTTTATAGGAAAAACAAAAAAACCTGCAAATATTAGAGAAGAACCAAACTGGGATAGTAATAAAAAAGTGATTATTCCACAAGGTAAAATGATAAAAGTACTAGAGCTTGTTTCAAATAAAGGAAGCATCTGGTACAAAACGCCTTATGGGTATATAAGTAAATTGGTTATTGAAAGATGGAATTAATGAAAAAGATAGTTATAGGATTAGTTTTATTAGCTTCAACTGTATTTTCAGAAGAGATAACGTCAAGAGCAGTTATTACCTCTTATGATAAGACTATTTTATCAAGTCAACTCGCAGGTAGTATTAAATATCTAAAAAAGATTGAGGGTGACTCTTTTAAAAAAGGGGATTTACTTATAAAGCTTGATTGTAAAGTATATGAAGCTAAAAAAAGAAAAGCAGCTATTGAAAAGAATATTGCTTATTTAAAATATAAGAAAAATAAAAAATTAGAGAGCTTTAAATCAATAGGTAAGTTTGAAGTTGATATCTCAA
Organism: Arcobacteraceae bacterium; assembly: GCA_041694355.1. GTDB lineage: Bacteria > Campylobacterota > Campylobacteria > Campylobacterales > Arcobacteraceae > Arcobacter_B. The sequence goes on from JASMTK010000133.1 coordinate 13,662, forward strand.
AAGAAGAGTTTAGAAAGCAAAGTGCTCAATATGATATTGCTACTTTAAATGTAAAAAGATGTAGTATTTATGCTCCATATAATGGAAGAGTTGTTGAAAGAAAGGTTAGTCAATATCAAAATGTAAAGCCAAATGAAGAGATTTTAAAAATAGTAAGTACAGATAATTTAGAAGCAAAAACTTTTGTACCCTCAACTTGGCTTACATGGCTTAAAAAAGGTAGTAGTGTAGACTTGATGATAGATGAGACAAGAACTTCACAAATGGCTGTTATTAAAGAGTTGGGACCAGTTGTTGACCCAGTTAGTCAAACTGTACTTGTAAGAGTTGCTTTAAAAAAACCATATGAAAAAATTATACCAGGGATGAGTGCTACAGTAGTATTTAAAGAAGATTCAAAGAAGAACTAAAGGCTTTGTTATGAATAATCCATTAATTAGTGCATTAGAGCCAAGACTGTTATTTGATGGTGCAGCTGTCGCAACTGCTGTAGATGTTTTGGATGAAAATAGTTTTGAAGATACTCAAGCAGAGTCTACAGCAAAAGAGAATAGTGTAGAGAAAAATAGTATTGCTTTTGTGGATAAAAATTTAAAAGATGTTAATACAATTGTTGAGGATCTAGAAGATACAGGAGTAGAGGTTAAACTAATTGATGATAAGTCAGACTCTGTTCAACAGCTTTTAGATGGACTTGAAAACAATAAGATCTATGATGAGATACATATCTATTCCCATGGAGATAAAGGTCAAATAACTCTTGGTAATATAACTTTAAGTAGTGAAAATATAAGTGAGTATGAACAAAAATTTAAAGAGCTTTCAAGTAGTTTAAGTCAAGATGCTGATATCTTACTTTATGGGTGTAAGGTAGCCTATGATGAGAGTTCTAAACAGTTTGTTGATACTTTAGCAAACTTTACAAGTGCAGATATAGCAACCTCGGATGATTTAACTGGGGATGAGTCTTTAAATGCCAATTGGAAATTGGAGTATGAAACTGGCAAAATAGAGGCTGAAACTTTAGTTATTGAGAAGTATGATGAGGTTTTATCAAATGCACCTGTTTTGGAAACTTCA
>JASMTK010000134.1:0-4537 GCA_041694355.1 Arcobacteraceae bacterium
CTAGATATATTTGATATAAACTTTGAATTTTCTATATTTACTAAGCCCTCTGTATAAACTCCTGCTCCTGAGGGAACAGCTCCAGATGATGTATCAACTTTATTATTCTTAAAAATCATATTTGAAATATCAATATCACTAGTTGTATATACTCCTCCTCCATTATTTGAGCTATTTGCATTTTGAATAGTCAAGTTTGATAATATCAGTTTAGAGTCCTGAGTATTGTTATGATTTAAAATTTGATTTGTGCTATTTCCATCTAAAACAGTTAAAGTAGAATCCTCTACACTTGAAGTAATAGTTAAGTTATAATTTTCACTATCATTAAATGTAAAAGTTCCCAATCCATCATCAGTAGTTTTATAAGTACCTTGAGCTAAAACAATAGTGTCATCTTGACCGTTTAAAGCAGCATCTTCCAAAGCAGTTCTAAACTGTGATGTTGTAGATACATTAAAAACTTGTGCATTTGATACTGTAAGTAGTAATCCACATAAAAATATACTTTTTTTCAATTTCTATTCTCCTTTTATTTTAATTCATAAATAGATATTTTACTATCTGAAACTATCCAAACTTTATTGTTTTTTATTTTTACCTTATTAACACCAATTGATGTAATTTGATTATTTGAGTTTATAGTATCAACTATTGATAAGTCATTTGAGTTTATTAATTGAATTTGATTATTACCAAAGTTTAAAATATTTTCACCGTATGAGACCATTTGACCTTCATTTATAGATGAGTTTTGAAAATAGTATTCATTTTTCGTATTAAGAATATTGTTTCTATCACTTATATCTAAAACTCTTTTTCCAACTAATTCAATTGATAAAGTAAGTTTATTATTGTTTAAATGAACAGAATCAACTCCTCCATAATAATTCATCCCATTGAAATCCAATAATTCTTCATATTCATTATCTGAGTATATATAAGATTCTGGATTGGAAATATCACTTATATCAACTACTTCAAATCCACCACTGTGATATGGTATAACTAGTTTAGTATCATCTATATCCCAATACTCTCCATCATGAATATTTGTCCCATTTAACTCCATACTTGAAATCAATGAAATATTTAAAGGGTCAGTTAAATCGTATATATTTAAGAATCCAAATACCCGTGCAAATAAAAAGTTTTTATACACCTTACTATACTTTTTTGGTGAAAAACTATTAGCATATAATTCAGAATCATAAGGCGTATAAGTATCTACTTCTTTTACAAGATTAATATTGTCTAAATCTGAGATATCATAAATAACTTTTTTAAGATAATAATTCCAAGTTTTATAACCATACCCAGAGTTTTCAAATACTGAGAATCTCTCAAGAGTATAAAGATAATTTTTATATACAAAAAACTCTTCTATATATTGGTTTTCTAGTATATTTTTCCCAAAAGTTATATTATCACTTGAGTCCACTTTAAATACGTCTATACCTCTTGACGCATCACTTATTAAAGTATTAGTCATAGCTTCATTATATTGTTTTTCAGGAGGATATAAGATGAAAATATTTTCATCATTAACTTGAATCTTTTTTATATCTGAACTATGAGTTTTCAAACTAGTAAAATCTAACTCATTTACAAAAGATATACTATTTGCTAATACTGGTGATTCAAACTCAGGCTTAGGTACTGATACTGTTGTATCTACTTTACAAGGGTATTTACCCTTTATCCAAAAACCGCTACCTTTAGTTATTATTCCATCATTTAATAACTCGATTTTATTAGATGAATAACTAGAAGTTAAATCATTCATATACAATTTCCAAGGCTTATAAGAGTCTTTGTCATATAACCAAAGTGAGTCTATACAAGTATTATTAAGATTTGAAATAGTTATATCTTCCGTAGCTGCAAGAAGCTGCCAGTCATTTGTCACTTGTATTTGTTGAGAAAAAGCTAAACTACTTAAAAAAGCTAATGTTGGGGCAATTTTTTTCATTGATTTCCTTAAAAATAAAAAAATTATACCCAACAATATCTTAATATAAGGCAGTGTTATTATTTTTTCATAACACTAAAAAATTATTAACTTTTATTTATTGACATAAAATCCAAACACCCCTATTAGATTCTATAGTTTCAAATGTTTTTTCATACGTATTTTCAATCTCATTTGAGTATAGATTCCAACCATTGTCTTTTAAAGTCCATGCAAATTTCATAATTGAATTCTTACATTGTAGATTATTAAGGTTTGTATCTTTTGAAAAAGATACTAAGTTCCAACCATCTTTAAAGTTATTCTCTTTTCTAACACACCTTACTAATATATCTGTAGCATATGTTGTTCCTACAAGATAATTTTTATCATTCATTGAAGTGACTAAATCACCATATTGAGTTGAACCATCGATAAAAAAAGTTGAGTCATTACTAAAAGCTTTATTTAAAAACTTTTCATCTTTATTTGTTCTATAATTATCCTCTGCTAAAACTTCAATATCTTCTTGTGTAGGTAAAACCCAATTATCAAAACCATGTAAAGTTAAATCTTCACACATTTGTTTTGCTTCTTGTCTATTTTGTGCTACTTGATGCTGAGCATTTTGCCAAATAAGGCCATTTGTGATGTCGTGAACTACATCATCTTTTTTTGAAAACTCTCTTTTTTGTATTTCAAAGTCATAATCATACCTATCTAAATTCATTAATGTAGTTTCTGTTAGAGTAAAAAACTCATAAGTTTTAGGGTCAAGTCCTACCCAAAGATTATAATATGTAAAAACTATAAAATCATTTTTTAGGTTCATATTCTTAATTTCAATACCATTATTTGTTTCAAGAGAACTATCAAGACTAACTAAATATGGTTTTAAAATTTCACTTGCACTTATAGTTTTTAAAAGTGTAAAACTGTTCTTAGTATCAAAAATCATCAAGTCTTCATTTTCATTATCAGAAAATAGAAATAATTTATCATCAACTACTACAAAGTCAATATTTGCTTGTAAGTCATTGTTTTTTGTAATATCAAGATAAAAAACCTCTTCATAACCTTTTGATATAGAGTAAACTCTAACTTCTCTACTATTTGATATAACGATAAAATCATCATAGGTTTTAAGTTTAGGGTACCAAGGAGTTATAAATTTACACTCTTCAGGATTACAAGTTGGAAGACTTACAGTAAAAAGAAGTTGGTTTCCTGAGAATTCATAAATATCATATTGATTCCCTTGATCTTCTAGACGATATAGCTTTGCAGGATCCTCAGAATAAAATGGATCTATCTGTTCTGTTTTTTCACTTTTTGTAGTTGATACTTTGTATGAATTATATATTTCACCTTTATCTTTTAGTTTTAACTCTTGATTTATATTTGAAGCTACCCAAAAACCTTGTGATGGATTAATTTTAGTTAGAGGGGATTGGATTTTTTGCATTAATTCTTGGTTTTTACTGTATCCTTTCCAACCATTATCATATGCCCAAACTATACTATTAGAGTCAAAACTATTGTTTAAATCATCTACTTCAACACTACTTCCTAACAAATGCCATTTCCCTGCACTAAGTTGGTAGTTTATTTCACTAGCTGACAAAACTTGTACATTAAATATCAATAATGCAAAAACAAAAATACTTTTCATAATTTATCCTAATATTATTTCTTTTACTAAAGCCCTACTCGAATAGCTTCTTCAAGTGAAGTCTCACCTTTGATAACCATAGTTTTTAGTTTTTCATCTAGCTTTATCATACCCTCTTTTTGTGCTATTTCACTAAGTGTTTTATCATCGATATCATCTTTTAAAGCCATTTTTATACTATCGGTTATTTCAAAAAACTCACCTACTGCTCGTCTTGATAAATAACCTGAGTAATCACACTTTTCACAACCTTTTGCTTTATATATAACTTCATCTTTTATATCATATTTTGATTCATAAAACTCACCTACTTTATCCTCTTCTTTACAACTTGGACATAGAACTCTTACTAATCTTTGAGCAAGTACTCCAAGTACAGCTGAGCTAATTAAAAATTTCTCTACATCCATATCAATAAGTCTTGTTATGGCACTTGGTGCTGAGTTTGTATGAAGTGTTGAGAGTACTAAGTGTCCTGTAAGTGCTGACTGTACTGAAATTTCTGCAGTTTCTCTATCTCTAATTTCACCAACCATAATAATATCAGGATCCTGTCTTAGTATTGACCTTAAACCACTAGCAAAAGTTAAGCCTACTTTTTCATTTACTTGAATTTGGTTTATTTCATCTGATTTGTATTCTACTGGATCTTCTACTGTTATTATATTTGTTTGTGGGTTTACTATCTTTTGTAAAACAGAATGAAGTGTTGTGGACTTACCACTACCTGTAGGACCTGTTACAAGTATCATACCGTATGTTTGAGTTATATGCTTTTCAATCTTTGAAATAACATCCTCATCAAAGCCCAACTCTTCAAGTTGTGGTATATCTTCACTTTGCATAAGAATTCTCATAACAATTCTTTCACCATAAAAAGTTGGAAGCACTGAAACTCTAATATCAAGAGTTTT
>JASMTK010000135.1:0-40267 GCA_041694355.1 Arcobacteraceae bacterium
TTTCAATAAAAACAAAAAATAGAAATAATACAGTAGTAAATAGAATTATTGCTATAACATCTTTTGATAGTTCTGCGGGGAAGACAAGTGTTAATGAAATAGCATACAGTGCAAAGAAGAAACCTACTGTAGCTATTAGTGATTCTATAATTCTTCTCATAACCACTCCTTTTTTATTTTTATTATATATTTTAAACATACTTGAAAAGTATCATTTTAATTTTTTTTGATAAAATGATTATAGGAGTATTAAAATGAATGATTTTATTTCAGAGCTAATAGCTTTTATAGTTGTAGCTATTGTAGTTGTCTTACTAGCATTTTTAACTAAAAAAGTAGAAGACAAATACAATGATGATGAGTTTACTTAGGAATTATCACAGTGAATCTTGCACCTTTTGGTGTATTTTCAACTTTTAATTTACCTTTCATATTTTTTTCAACAATGATTTTAGACATATACAATCCAATACCAGTACCATCACTATCATCTTTTGTAGAAAAATATGGTTCAAAAATCTTTGCTTTTGGTTCTACAGTGATTCCTCCTCCATTATCTTCTATAAAAAGCTTTACTTTTCTTTTGTTTTCTAAAGCATAGATATTTATAGTTGGCTTTTCTATCTTTTTTTCTATCAATACATCTTTTGCGTTTTTCATAATATTCAAAATAACCTGCTCATACTCATTTAGATATGTGAATACTTGTATGTTTTTATCTAACTTAATATCAACATTTATAGAGTTATTTGTAAGTGAACTTGATACAATAGTCATAACAGAATCTATAATCTCATATAAAAAAAACTTTTCTTTCTCTTTTTTAGGCATAAAAAAGTTTCTAAAATCATCTATAGTATGAGACATATACTCAATAACTTTATCTGCTTCTTTTGTTTTTTGATTCATAGTATCAGAATCTAGTGCACTAATACTATGTTTGAATTTTATATACATCAATATAGATGATAATTCAGATAAAGGTTGTCTCCATTGATGTGCAATATTTGAAATCATCTCTCCTAGTGCTATAAATCTTGATTTCTGAATTAGAAGTTGCTCTTTTTCTCTGTTTTTTTCAACCTCTTCTCTTACTCTATTTTCTAAGTTTTGATTTAACTCTTTTAACTGTGCTTCTTTTTCACTAACTTTCTTTTGATACTGCTTTAACACCTCATCAATCTTTTGTGATACAAAAATAGATATTAAAATAGCAATTGATAAAAACATCACAAATAACACAATATTTTGTCCTACTTGATTTCTAACAGTGCTTTCTAATGCAGCTTGTTTTTTAGAGATCTCTTTTTCAACATCATCAATATAAACACCAACAGCAATAACCCAATTCCAATCCTCATAATACTTAAAATATGACAATTTCTGTTTTACTACATTATCACCTGGTTTTTTATATGCATATTGAGTAAAGGACTCACCTTTTGCTCTTATATCCCGTAAGAACTCCTCTCTAAATCTTTTCCCATTAGCATCTTGATGTTTTGTTGAGATTTTTTTACCTAGTAAATCTGGTCTATTAGGATTTACTACTAATCTAGCAAAATCATCTCCACCATTGATATTTAAAATATCATATACAAAGTAGTAGTTACTTTTATTTTCTTGAAAAGAGATATTATTTAAAAGTCTTATTGCATCTTGCTTTATCTCTTCTTGACTTTGATTAGTTTTTGTTTGATTATAATTTAGAATATCTATAACAGTATTTATCTCTTTTTTAAGTATTCTTTTTTGACCTTGATAATACTCTTTTACAAAATTGTCCATTTGTAAATCAAAATCTTCATAAGTATTTTTTACATAAAAATATGAAATCATAAAAATCATAGAAGACATAATAATCATAAAAATATATATAATTATTTTTGATAGGTTTTTTTCAGTAATAAAATTCAACTTTAGCCTTATTAAACAACATTTTAGCTAGTATAATATCATAATATTACTAATAAGGCTTTTACCAAATGAAAGATGAAATAGTGTCAAAACTAAGTGCTTTTAAAGTATTATATATTGAAGATGAAGATGGAATTAGAAATAATATCCAAGAGATTTTAAAACATCTATTCAAAGAGACAATCACTGCAAAAAATGCATCTGATGGTTTTAATAAGTATATTCAGCATAGACCTGATTTAATCATCACTGATATTAGAATGCCCCCTGGTGAAACAGGGTTAGAACTTATAAAAAAAATAAGAGCAAGTGACTCTAAAACTAGAATCATAATAACTTCAGCCCACACTGATTTGGAGTATATGCTAGAAGCTACTGAGCTACACCTTGTGAAGTATATTATTAAACCTATTACTCAAGAAAAACTTGTAGAAGCATTTGATGCATTTTTAAAAACTCATGATACAAATAAGATATTTACTATTATTGAGAATTGGCATTTTGATTATAGTAAATCAATTGTTTATAACAAAGATGAGACTTTTAATTTAACAAAAAAAGAGAATATTTTTCTAAAGCTTTTACTAACAAAAAATAGAATTATAACTTATGAAGAGATGGAGACTCATATTTGGGATGAAGACTCTGTAATGACACAAAATGCCATGAGACTATTTATCAAAAACTTTAGAAAAAAACTGCCACCTAAGTGTCTTAAAAATATCCAAGGTACAGGATATAGACTACAAATAGAGAGTAATAGTTAGTTACTATTTATTCTCTATTTTAAGATTTGAGTTCAATCTATCTAATCTCACTAAATAAGCGTGTCCTAAATATATTATATAAAATACTGCTGTAAAAAGAGTAATAAAAGGTATCAAAGATACAATATATAAAAATAGTGTTCTAAGTCTAAAACCAGTTGCACTTTTTTTATAAATCTCATCATATTCTGCCTCACTTAAAATAGTTGAAGCTACATCGTGATTTAATAGTTTATGAAAGAAATAATAAAGTGGAAAAGAAAAAGCCAAGACATTAACTAATGGAATAAAATATAAAGGAATTAAAACTATATATAAAACAACCATAAAAAATCCACTTTTTACTAACTCAATCAAAGGTGAAATCAAATTGCCATGACCGTGAAGTTCCAAGTGACTATAGTGTCTTTTATGAATAACACTTATAATCATAGGTGTTAAAAAACCTATAATAGCTAAAGTAAGTATTACACTAACTTGCAACATAAGCAATGAACCAACTGTATAAAGTAAAAACATTGCCAACCAAGATGTTATTGAGTATTGAAATAAAAATATAATACTATTTGCTGCCCAATCATAATAAAATGGTGCATTGGGATCCACAACTACCTCTTGACCATTCTGACTTGCTTGTGCCACTTCTTGTAAAGAGTTTATTCCATAATCAGCTGCAGTGAAAAACATCATATAGACAATAATCATAGTTACAATTAATGGAATCAGTGCTATTTTTAAGACCTTTGGCGTAAAAAAGTCTTTTATACTTTTAATTAAAATATCTACTTCGTTCACTTAAATCCTTATAGAAAATTTTATTATTATAACTAAGCCTTTGATAATTGTTGTTTAAATATAATTGTACAATTTTATCAAAAGGTATTAAGATATGGAAATGATTTTAAATGAAGACGATATAGTTGTAGGAGCAAGATTTGAAGAGGGAACAATCCAAGATTATATAGATGAGAAAAGAACATATGGATTAATTAGAATAAAAGACTCAACAGCAAATTGGTTTTTATTTAATAAGCAAGAGAGTGAAGAAGAGGTACAAAAACTTTATAAAGATGTAACAAAAGAAGAGCACTTCATACAAAATGATTTTGGTGAAGAGATTGTTGTTTTTAATAAAAAAGGTGAAGTTTCATTTGAAGAGTTTAAAAATAAAATTGATGAGTATCTAAATGATGAGATGGGAACTTTAATATAAGTTCTTATTCATCTAATCCCTAAATGCAGTTTTATTTCTCCCATCTCTTTTTGCTTGATATAGTAACTTATCTGCACTATTTAAAAAGTCATCTAATGTTTTATAAGAGTTGTCATAAAAACTTATTCCACAACTAATTGTAATATCAATAAACTTATTATCATACAAGATATTTAAACTCTCAATACTTTTTCTAACATCTTCGATATTATTTGTTACTTCTAATTTTGAGTCATAATCAGATAAAATAACAAACTCTTCTCCACCAACTCTAGCAAAAATACTATTTTTACATTTATTTTTATCTATAGTTTGTGCTACTTTTTTGATAACCTCATCACCTGCATTATGTCCATAGGTATCGTTTATATTCTTAAAATTATCAATATCTATCATACAAACAAAAAGATCTTCTCTTAGCTGCTTGTTTGCAAACTTTGAATTTGCTAATTCAAAAAATTTCCTTCTATTTAAAACACCTGTCATAGTGTCATGTGAAGACATAAACTCTAAATTATTTATAAGTGTTCTTAACTTCAATTGAGTCTTTACTCTAGCTAAAAGCTCTTTTGGTTTAAATGGTTTTGTCACATAGTCTAACCCACCAACATCATAAGCTTTTTCAATAGACTCTTCATCTGTTTTTGCAGTTATAAAAATCACAGGAATATCTTGTGTAGTTTCATCTTTTTTTAAATTCTCACAAATTTCATACCCATTTACATCTGGCATTACAATATCTAATAGTATCAAATCAGGGTTTTCTTCATTTACTATCTCATAAGCTGTGTTTGCATCTAAAGCAGCATAAACATCATAACATTCACTTAATAACTCTACTAAAATCTCAACATTTGAACTATTATCATCTACGACTAAAACTCTTTTTTTATTACTCATTATTATCACCTAATAATTTAATTATATCTTTAAATTTAAATTTTTTCAATAAATCTTTGACTTTTTCAAATAAGTTTTCATCCTCTTTAGTTAATTCATACATTTCGATTTCTTGAATTATTGGCTCACACTTTTTGATAAGCTTAGTATTTATAGCTTGTGTTAACTTATCAAACAATTCATCTCTTTTCTCTTGTGTAATTTTTCTTTTTGATAATTTACACGAGGTATGTAAAATAGACTCTATTTCATTTATTACTGCATTTAACTCAACTTTTAATTCCTCAAAAAGAGTTTTATCTTCTAAACCACTATTTTCATACTCTTGGGCAATTTTACTTAAGTTTATAGCACCAATATTTGCACTTAAACCTTTTAGTGAGTGAACTTTTATCTCTTTTTCTTCATCACTTAACTTCTCTAATTTTAAATCTTTAAAATCTCTATAGAAGTTTTCTAATATCTTCTCATAAAGTTTTAAACTATTGTTTAAATATGTCAAGCCAATATCTCTGTTTATATATTTTGTTTCAATATCAGTATTAAGGTTTGAAGAGTTTGTATCATCTTCAACCAATACATCCTCTTTTTTTGAAATATATTGAAGTAAAATGTTATAAAGCTTATCCACATCAATTGGTTTATCAATATGTTCATTAAAACCAGCTTCTTTTGTTTTTTGCTTATCTTCAAACATTGCATTTGCTGTTAATGCGATGATTGGTATATCTTTGTCTTTTTCTCTAATTATTGTACAAGCTTCATACCCATCCATTACTGGCATTTGAATATCCAATAAAATCAACTCATATTTATCACTATTTTCTAAGTATTGATTAACACCCTCTTTTCCATTATTTGCAATATCAATATTTATTTTACTATGCTCTAATAAACCTAAAGTTATCTCTTGATTTGTAACATTATCTTCAACTAATAAAATATTACTTCCTCTTAAAGTTGTAAGCATTGTTCTTAAATCATACTCTTTAGTACTAATCTTGTTATTATGTTTAACTTCATCATAAAAAATAGAGTTTAAAATATCATTTAATGATGATGGATTAATTGGTTTTTGTAAAAATAAATCAACCCCAATATTCTTAGCCTCTTGTATTAATGTCTCTTGAGTAAAAGAACTAACCATTACAACAGCTGGTGATAACTCTTGAATCTGCTGTTTTAGTATCTTTAAAGTCTCTATTCCATCTAACTTAGGCATTTTCCAATCAATTAAAATAAGATCATACATAATAGGATTGTCACTTAATACCTCTATCGCTTCTTTTCCACTATAAACATGATCAGTTTTCATTTGGAAAAGTGAAAGTGTATTTTCAATTATTTCATGCCATGTTTTATTGTCATCTATTACAAGAACTTTTTTATTCTCAAAACTATTATAAGAAGATTTATAATCAATCTCCTCTAACTCAATCTCAAAAATAAATGAACTTCCAGTACCTTTTTTAGACTCAACCCATATATGACCATTCATAAGTTCAACTAACTGCTTTGAGATACTTAATCCAAGTCCTGTACCACCATACTTTCTTGTTGTACTTCCATCAGCTTGAGAAAAAGATTTAAATAGTTTATTTTTCTCTTCAGTTGTTAAACCTATTCCCGTATCTCTTATCTCGAATTTGTATCTATTTTTATTTACTTTTGAGATATATAAAGATATTTCTCCATAGTGAGTAAATTTAATTGCATTGCTTAAAAGGTTTGTTATTACTTGTGAAATTCTAAGACTATCTCCATTAAAACTTTTTCCAACCTGACTATCATAACTAACAATAAGTTCCAAATCTTTTTCATAAGCTTTAAAACCAATAAGATTCACGGTATCTTCAACTAATTTAAATAGATTAAATTCACTTTTTTCTATATTTAATTGCCCTGCTTCTACTTTTGAGATATCAAGAATATCGTTTATAATACCTAATAAACTCTGTGTACTTTTCTCTATCTTATCCACATAAGATTTTTGCTTTGAATCTAAACTTGTTTGTAAAGCTAAGTGAGTCATACCTAAAATAGCATTCATTGGAGTTCTGATCTCATGGGACATATTTGCTAAAAATTCTGATTTAGCTTTTGTTGCTTCCTCTGCTTTTATCTTTGCTTTTTGTAAAGAACTCTCAAACTCTTTTTTCTCTGTAATATCTCTAATAACTGTATGTACAATAGTCTCATCTAATATTGGAATAACTGTTAAAACAACCTCAACCCAAACAGTCTCTAAATTTCCTTTTAAGTTTACCCATTCAAATCTATTTGAACCAGTTTTTAAAGCTTCATGAATTAACTTTTGAGATTTTCTTCTAGAACTTATTCCATCTGGCTGATACTCAGGTGAAATATCAGTAGGTGTTAAGCCTAAAATATCACTTGATTTTTCATATCCAAGAATTTTTAAAGCAGCTTGATTACAATCTATAATTTTATTGTCTCTTACCAAGAAGATACCATCACTACTTTTTTCAAAAAGATTTTTATATGTCTTTTTACTATTTTCTAACTCGATTGTTCTATTTACAACTCTTTGTTCTAAACTTTCATTTAATTTTTTTAATTCCTTATAAGAGTTATCTAGCTTTCTAGTCATAAACAAAAAGCTTTTTGCTAACTGTCCAACTTCATCATCACTATCAATTTTAGAAAGTTTTTCATGCTTTTTCAGATTACCACTTGAAATATCTTTTGAGATTTTTGTGATCTCTACTATAGGTTTAATAAGCTTTCTTGTCCACATATAAGTCATAACTACTAATATAAAAGCAAAAAATAAAGAAGTAAGAATAGCCTCTTTTATACTTTTACTAACACTTTTTTCAATCTCAACTTTTGCTCTTTTTACTTCATCATTTAACTTATCAAGTGAATAAATAATGTTTAATGTTCCCCAATATTCAGTAATATAAATAGGCAAAGATACTATTATAATATCCTCTTTCTCTTCAAAAAGTAACTTTTTTACTTGTCTTGGGTATGACATCCCTGCAAACATTTGAACACTTGAATTACTATTTATCAAAGATACACCTTTGATCTCCTCTCTTTTCATCAATTGTTCAAATAAAATATTAATATGGGAAAAATTCATAGTTGTAATGTCATTTTCTATTTCATAGCCGTAGTTTGTAATTGTATAAAGTGCATTTTGTTTTAAATTGTCTTTTAAAAGTTTTGTTCTCTTTTCAAGATTATCTTCTAATATCTGTTTTTGTTCACTAATATTGTTATATGTAAACATAGCAACCAATGAAAAAATTATTGATAAAACAAATATTATAATCTTATTTGAGATACTCATTTTGTAATTACCTTATTTATAAATGAAAATGCATTTTCGTTATATTCTATTTTCATATTATCAGCAACTTTTTTATTAAAAATCACAGTTGTACCCATTGGCATTTGGATTTTTTTAATATCTTTTTTCTTTAAATAGTCTTTTAGCATAATAGCAACTTGTTGTCCTACAATAGAGCTATCAACAGAAATAACTAATGTTGCACCTACATCTATAAAAAGTTTATGATAAGCAAAAACTGGTTTTTTGTACTCTATCATTTTATTAAAAAGTGTTATTACACTACTCTCATCTTTTAATAAAAGTGGATCAGCAATTAAGATTAAACCATCAGTATTATCTAGTTTTTTATAATCAATATCTCCCTTAGAAATATTTTGACCTATGATTTTTACTCCCACTTGTTTAGCAGTTTTTTTATAACTATAGAATAAATCTTTTGTATACTCACTGTAGATTATAGTCAAAGATTCTATTTTGTTAAATAAAGATTTAATTAAAGTATTTTTAACTCCTGTATATAGTTCATTTGATACACCTAATCTATTTTTCTTTAAATCTAATCTTTGATAATTAATTATTGAACTAAAAAAGATAGTTTTTTCTGGAACATATAAGTTAGCATATTTATAAGCTTTTGTACCAATAGCATATATTATATCTGGGTACTCGTCATATAAATACTCTTTTATCTCCTTACTACTTTTATCTTTTAAGTCAAATACTTTTACCTCTTTGTTAATATTCTTTAAAAAAGAGTTCTTAGCTACTGTATAATTTTGAATTGAACTATTTGAGTTCATTACAACAATTTTTTCTTTTGCATTTAAAGACAAGGCAAGAAGTACAAATAACAATACTAATCTCATTTTGCACCCCCTTGTTTTAACTTCGGAGTTAATGCAACAATATCATCAACTCCCAAAATATTTAAAACCTTCTTACCTTTCTTATTTAAACGCATATTTTCAAACAAACCTTTTAGTTTAGTATGTTTATGATTATCCTTTGTAGCAATAAGCATTCTTAACTTAGGTTTTGACTCTTTAAAAACAATTAACTGCTTTGCCAAAAAGCTATTAACTTTTTTTAATGCTTCAAAACTATCCTTTGAAACTAATGCAAACTGACTCATACCAAACCCTACAGCCATAAGTGCATCAATCTCTTTTGAAACCTTTATGATATTAATATCCCTATTTAAAGATAGTTCATCAAATAGTTTATTTGTATAATCTCTTGAAAATGCAGTGGTTATCTTACCACCAAAAGGAGTGTCTTTCTTACCTACTAATACTTTTGTATCTATTGATTTATTATTTTTTAAAGCAACTAATCTTGCTTTTAGTGCATACTTTCTAAAGATTTGATTATAGTGCCAACTTGACAAAAAAACTACTATCTCATCATCTTTTAAAAATGTCTCAAATTTTTCTTTATTTGTAAAAGGGTGAAATGTAAATTTTCCATACTCATTTAGATAATCATCAAATGTAGATTTTAAGTTTTTAAAATCATTGATATTGTTCTCAGTAGTATAGAAATATATCTTTTGTCCATACAATGAACTAGTTAACAATAATATAAGAGTTATTGACTTTAATATTCTAACCATGGCTGTATATACTCTTCTCCATCATAACCTAAATTCTTCCACTCTTTTTTCCAACTTATTTTTCATAGTAAGTCCTAAAATTTATATTTTAATTCAACAAAAAAGTTTCGACCGTTTTTTAAATAATCATCTTTATTAGCATTGTGATTACTATCATAAGATGATGGATCGTAATATTTCTTATCAAATACATTATTTAAAGAAGCCTTTAAAACTAAATCTTTTGCTATATTTTTAATCATAACTGAGGTATTAAAAACAGCATAACCTGATAATTTACTTCTTGAATCACCCTCTTCTCTATTCATAGAACCTTTTAAATATAAATGGTTAAATAGATTTACATCCCTTGACAATCTATAGTTTAAGAAGATATTACCTTTATGTGTAGCGATGTTTGGAAGTTTTGTATTGTTTACTTTATCTTCGCCCTCTTGATAAGTATAGTTAGCTTTTATATAAGAGCCTCTATAAAGGTCATAGTTTAACTCTAACTCAACACCTTGTGTTTAAGTTTTTCCTCTGTTTACATACTCACTGCTACTAGATTGAAAAACAATTAAATCTTCAAAGTCATTTCTAAAAAGTGTGATTTGAGAATCAAATCTTGAAGATAAAGCACTATTCAAACTCACTTCATAAGTCTGTACTGTTTCAGGGGATAGAGTATCATTACCATTTAAGACATTATTTTTATTATAAAGTTCTGCAAAAGTTGGAGCTCTAAACCCTTCTCCATACATAAACTTTAAAGAGTTGTTTTCATTTACTAGATATGAAACCCCTCCTCTAAAAGACAAGTTAGAACCAAAATCACTATAATGATCATATCTAGTACCATATGTCAATCTAATATTAGATGTAATATCGTATAAATTATTTAGATAAAAAGCCCACATTTCACGCTTCACATCAGGTGCAAAATTATCAGAAGTATTTGTAAGGTTTTTCATTCCACCTGGATATAAGTTGTTGTTACTTGGATCAAAGTTTTGAATTGTTTCAGTATCAAACTGTTTATGCTCCTCAAACATACTTCCAAATGTAAGCTTATAATCATTAGTCAAATCATAATTTGCTAGAAAGTCAACACCTAACTTTGTATTAACAACTCTATTAATCATCTTTCTAGAATCATCAATCTCCCAAGTGTTATCAAAACTATACCTATCGTAATAAACTTTTGATTTAAGATTTAAATCATCAAAATAACTATTTGTATATCCAAGTTCACTATAAAGGTAGTTGTTTTTTGTAAGAGTTTCATCGTTGATATTACTAGCCGCACCATAGTGTGGACCATCTTCTCTTTTGAAAATAGATGAAGTAAAATAGAAGTTGTTAATATCAAGCTTCAAATCAGCCTTTATTCTTTTTCCATAAGGATTAATATTTCCACTATTTCCTGAAGCATCCACATTTACTTTGTGATCATTTCCATTTGTATCAAAAACATTTAAGTTTGCCACTAAAGAGAAGTCTTTATATTTTTTTCCATATAAAATATTTGCTTCATTTGTGTTATAAGAACCAGTTTTTAGTACCGTCTCTAATCCATCTACATCACTGGCACTTTTAGTGATTATATTTATTAAAGCAGTAAATGCATTTGCACCATATAAAGAAGAAGCTGGTCCTTTTATAACTTCGATTCTTTTTACATTGTGTAAATGCATATCAGTAAATGACCAGGTTGCACCACCATTTATAAAGTTTGCATCTAAGGGATGTCCATCCACTAAAAAAAGTACTTGCTTTGAAAACCAGTCTTTGATTCCCCTTGCTTCTATCTCTTTAAGAAACAGATTACTTTGGGTTACTCCTAAACCTGGAATTGTATTTAAAACATCAGTTAAGGAGTTTGCTCCCATTCTTTCAATCTGTTCTGCTTCTATTACACTAATAGATGCAGCAGCTTTTTTTATATTTTCTTTAGATTTTGAGGCTGATACTACAAAAGTCTCTTCTTCTAACCAATCAATTTGTTTTTGAAGAGTAGTTTCAAACTGGTTACTATATAAAATTAGTGGTAATACAGAGGCTAATACAACTTTTTTCATGGGATACTGATACCTTAATCAAAACTAGTTTATTTTATTATAACAAAAAAATATTACCTTTTGATAATTATTGTTGTTTTATTCTTAAAAATTACATAATTGTAACATATTGAAGTCAAATGAAAGTCAATGAAAAAGATTTTTTTAGATTGGTTGCGGAAGATGGATTTGAACCATCGACCTTCGGGTTATGAGCCCGACGAGCTACCTGACTGCTCTATTCCGCGATTTGAAAGTGTGTTTGTTTTATTTATTCCGCATTGTAACAACACAATCTTAAACCAATATTATTTTACCCTATAAATATGACCTTTATCGGTAGAAAAGTATAAATTCCCTCTTTTATCTTGAATTATGTTTCTAATTCTTTGATTTAGTTCTTTAAAAATTCTTTTTTCATCTACTAACTTATTTTCATTTTTTATGCTATTTATGTTTATATGTTTTAATTTTAAAGCACCTACTAAAATTTTATTTTCTAAGTTTTTATGTTTTTTCCCTTGATATACAATCAAAGAACTAGGTGCTATTGAGGGATCATAATATTTCACAGGTTGTTCCATACCCTCTTTATGTGTACCCTCACCAACACTAAGTGGTGCCCAATACTCTTTTCCATAAGAGATAATAGGCCAACCATAGTTTTTACCTTTTTCTACAAGATTTATCTCATCTCCGCCTCTTGGCCCATGTTCTATAAGCCATAACTTTTTAGTTTTTTTATCATAAAAAAGTCCTTGTGGATTTCTATGTCCATAAGAATAAATAGCTTTTGCTATACCTTTTTGCCCATAAAAAGGATTATCTTTAGGGATAGTACCATCTAAATTCAGTCTTATAACACTACCTGCGTGGTTTTTTAAATCCTGTGCATCATCTCTATTTCCCCTATCACCAACTGTAAAATATATGTGTCCTGCTTCATCAAGAGTAATTCTACTACCATAATGAATATTTCTACTACTTAACGATTTTGTGATAAATAAATCTTCAAAGTCATAAATCTTTTTATCTTTATATACTGCTCTTGCTAAAGTAGTAGCACCTTTTTTATCAATACTCTTTGAGTATGTGAAATATATCCATTTTTTACCTTCGTGGTTTAATACTTTTATATCAAGCAAACCACCCTGTCCATAATCTAACACCCCATCTAAAGTATAAACTCTCTCAATATTTTTAGTATCAAAATTATATAGATAAATATTTCCATCTTTTGCAGTTATTAAAAGCCTTGTTTCATCTAAAAAGTCCATACCCCAAGGTGTTCCTTTTATAGATGTAATCTTTTCATATGATAAGTTCATATTTGAAGTTGATGAGTATAAAACTGTATAACTAAATATCGCAAATATTAAAAGAATCTTTTTTATCATAACTTTATCCACTCTCTTATTTTTTCTACAAGCAAGTTAGGTTCTTCCAAAGAGATATTATGACTAGTACCCTCTCTTGAAATAACTTTCATATTATGGTTTTCATTTTCCAATCTTTGCAATGAATCTTTAGTAAGTAATCTATCATCCTTACTATAAAAAAAATAGATTGTTTTGTCAAGCTTTATTAATCTATCAAACAGATCAACTCTATTTAATGTACAGTTTAGTTGAGTTTTAAAGTTCTCTTTTCCTAAACTTGTAAACATATCAATAATAGTATTTATCAAGTCTTCATCATCTTGATTTTTTACCTCAACTAATGATTTTGCTTTTTGTATACTCAAAGGCTCAAAACCTTTCTCATCAACATCTTTAATCTTTTGTTTTCTTCTTTTGTCATCTTTGCTACTAGAACCAGATGGAGTTGAAGCAAGATTAAAAAGTCTTTTTACTTTTTTTGGATACTTTAAAGTAAAATATGAAGCGATATATCCACCTAATGAAAAACCTAAAAGATTTATATCATCTTCTTTTATCTCTTTTAATAAATATTCATTTATCTCATCAAAGTCACTTGTCATAGGTATTTGTAGATAAACTAACTCAAAATCATCTTTTAAAAGTGGTTGTACTCTTTTCCATAATCTCTCATCAGTCATTAAACCTGGAATTAAATATATTTTTTCTTTCATATTCACCTCTTTTACTAACCTTTGTATCCATAACCAGCTGCAACAAGAGAGGCTAATAAAGGAATTATTAATAGTAGTAAAGTCTCTAACCTTATTATCATAATTACTTTTTTAGGTAGTTCTATGATTTCATCTTTAACATTTTTAAACTTTCTTATAAAAATTGTTTTATAAAAAGCCAATATGAGCATAATAAAAAATAGAGTAACTTTTATGTGAAAAAATGGATTGCTTATATAAAAGCTACTATCTTTTCCAACCACAAACCATAAAACTAATCCAGCAAATAAAGTAACAACCCCACTAATTAAATAGTATAAATCAATATGTAATACCTTGTGAAAGTTTTCATTTGTCACTTTATCTTTCAAAAGTAGATGCTCAAAAACTAAAGCTGAACTAAAAAATATAATCCCTACAAAGTGTAAATATCTAACTAAAATCTCTTCCAAAATAATTTCCTTATTTTTTTATTTTGGAAAATTCTATCATATCTACAAGTAAATAGGACTGAGAGCTGTTAATTGCTATAAAGTAACCTGTTTATTACATAAAAGTTGTTATATTAAGGTTTTGATTTTAAAAATAGGAATAGTATGGATAGATATATAAAAAATGAAGAATTAAAAAATTATCTAACAATCACAGTTGCCTCATCTATTTTAGCTTTAGGTGTTGTTGGATTTTTTACACCAAATGAAATAATTACAGGTGGAACTGCTGGTTTAGCACTTTTATTACACTACATCACGCCTTTTACAATAGGTAGTTTAGTTGTAGCGGTAAACCTACCTTTGCTTATTGTAGGTTGGAAATACTTAGGTAAACACTTTGCAATAAGAACTGTAGTTACTATCGCACTTATATCTTTGCTTATTGATTTCTTTGATAAGATTATTGAGCTTAAACCTTTTGTGGTTGACTCACCACTTAGTGCGATTTTTGGTGGAATACTTATAGGTATTGGTCTAGCACTTGTCATAAAAGGAAATTCAAGTGCTGGTGGTTCTACTATTGTTGCTAGAATTATTGCATCAAAAACAGAGATAAAACCCTCAAGTGTTATTTTAGTGATTGATTCTTTGATTATACTATCATCACTATTTATTTTTGAAGATTCAACAAAAGTACTTTGGAGTGTAGTAAGTATCTATGTTACTACACAAATAATCGATAAAATACTAACAGGTAGACTAAATAAAAAAGTTGTTTACCTTGTAAGCAAAAAAACTGATGAACTAAGAGAGAGAATCACTTCACAGTTAGGCCCTGAGGGTACTATCATAAAAGGTGATGGACTTTTTGAGGGGCAAGAAAAAAGAATGATTTTACTTGTAGTAGAGGTTGGTAAACTTCAAGTCTTAAGGCAAATGGTAAAAGATGTAGATCCAAAAGAAGGTTTCTTAATCATAACAGAAGCAAATGAAATGCTAGGAAGAGGACACTAAGTTTTCCTCTTTCTAACTTACAAAACTCTTTTTATTTCTTACTAACTAAAACACCACCTAAAACTATAAGTGATATTCCTATAAAAGTATACATATCAGGAAAAGTATCCCCAAGCATAATACCAAAACCTATAGCAAAAGGTATACTTGAGTAACTAACTACCCCTATTATACTAGCTTTACTAAGACTATATGCTCTTGTAAGAAACCACTGTGAACCTGTGGATATTATAGCCATTACTCCAACTAAACCCCATACTACTGGATTTGTATGCATTTGAAAATGTGCGTATGGAGTAAACAAAAACAATCCTATAGGAATCAGTATCCCAACTCCCATAAATGAAAGCATAATAATCCTTGCATCATAAATCTCTCTTATCTTTTTTATAGTAGCGTATGCAGCTGCTGCAAAAAAACCACCTAAAACACCTAAGATATGCTCTATTGATAGTTCTATCCCAAAAGGTTTTACGATAAAAACTATACCTACAAATCCTATTATAAGTGCAAAAAAAGTTTGTAAAGAAATACCCTCTTTCATCAAATAGTACGCAAGTATTGTCACAAAAAATGGCGATGTTTTATTTAAAACCACAGCTTCACCTAAAGGTATTGTAGCTATTGTATAAAAAAACAGTACCATTGCTAATGCACCAAATAAACCCCTTAAAAAAAGTAAATGTATCTTTGAAGTATCAAAGGTAGTTGATACTTTTTTTAGGCTTATCAAAATAATCAATATCCCCAATAAATTTCTATAAAAAACTATCTCTATTGGGTCCATACTATCTGATAAAAACTTAGCAACCGCTCCATTTAATGCTCCTAGAAATGCACTAAGAAGCATAAAAAGAGCACCTTTATCTATACCTTTATACAAACTTTGAAGATAATTCATTTAAAATTTTTGGTGTTTCTAAAGACTCTCCGTTGTATTTAACTATCTTTATCCCCTCACTTGTAAATGACTTAGCAGTATTTTTACATGCAGTTTTAACTACAATATAATCACAATCATTTAAAACTCTACCCATTTTATTATGCTGTTCTATATGCTCTTTATCATCTGAAGAGTGGTCACACGCGTGATCTTCTTCTGGATTGTCATGGTCTATATCACTTCTTGGATTTTGTTTAATCTCTTCTAAATTAAATGACTTGAACATCCCCGAACCTGCCATAGTATATACAGCAAACTTTGGAGTATGCCCTGCATTTGTAAAAAATCCTAAATTTTCATCTTTTACTGGAATAGCTATTTTCATTTTTTATCCTTATATAATAAATAAAATATTGTTTTAGTTGGTATTGTATCATCTTTTAGCTATATCAATATAAGGTTAAGAAGATATAATTTTATAAAATTAAAATAAATGGAAAAACTGATGAACTTGAAAAAACTGATTGTAATAGCAATACTCTTAGCAATATTTTACTACGCATTTATTGAAAACTTTGTAATCACACTTTCGATAATTGTTACTTTATATATAGCATTTAAAATATATAAGATTTATGCAAGAAAAAAGTTAAATAAACTTTCAGAATCAAAAGAGTTGTTTAGACAAAGTGAATTAGGACACTTTATAGCACTAGTTGCAAAGGTTGCTAAAGCTGATGGAAGAGTTGATGAGCTGGAAGCTCAACTTATTAGTATGATGTTTGATGATATCTCAAAAGTTTTTGATGAAAAAGAGAAAACTAGAGGATATATGAAAGAGATTTTTGATGAAGAGAAAAAAAGAGATGATGATACAAAACAAATAGCTCAATCTTTAAACAAACTTCTAGGTAAAAGCTTTCATAAACGTAAACAGTTTGTGAGTTTTTTAATACAACTTGCATTTATAGATAAAGGTATAAGCCAAGAAGAGGAAAAAGTCCTAAGACTTATCACACAAGAGTTAAATATCACAGCTTCAATGTATGATGATATAGTAAATAACCTAAAAAGAAAAATGCAAAACAATCAAGAAACAATGAGTGCAAAAGAAGCATATGAGATTCTTGGGGTAAAAGAGACAGATGATATGAGTACAATCAAAAAGGCTTATAGAAAACTAATAAGAGATTATCATCCAGATATTATAAGTTCACAAGAAAAAGATGAAAAATATATGGAAGAAGCCACAGCAAAAACCCAAGAAATAAATCAAGCTTATCAAGTTATCAAAGAGTTAAAAAATTAGGGGTTGATGTTTTGTTTATCTAACCAGTTAATAATCGTTGGTAAAAAATCAACTGCAAAAGCATCTTGACCTAACCACATAAGTTTTAACCATTGGGTTAAGCCTATGTTTTGCTTACTAAAAATATCGGCTTTTAACATTTCATGACTTGCGTTACTTATCAACCTTGTAGTTACAAACTTATTTGGATGTTTTTCCCACCATTTTAACTCATAGCTTGCATCTACATTTAGATCCTTTCCTCCCCACAAAAAAAGAGCAGGCTTGTGAATATTATGATAATCTTTTGTTGCATCTAAAAGATAGTTTTTAAGTACAAAATTATAACGTTGTTTAGACATAGCTTTTTTACCTGCAAACTTCACATACTTACTATATGGTGGATTATCTTTAAAAAACTCAATCTCTTTTAGATAAGACTTTACTGCTAAATCGACTTGGTTTTTACTAGCTTTAGCCAGTTTGTATCGATTTTTTGTATGATACATACTTTGTTCTATCCAATTTTTTGCAAAACCAATACCTATACCAAAGCCAACCTTTGAATTTTTTCCTAATAAAGCAGGTACTACCCAACCTGCTTGACTAAAACCTATTAAACCTATATTTTTAGTTGAAAAATGATATCTGCTTTTTATAAACTTAATTGCTGAAAGTACCAAAGCCTGTCGATCTTGCATAGATTGATTAAGCCAATTTCCAGTTGAGTTGTTTACGTTTGGTTTATCCCAACTAAAAATAGCATAACCTCTTTCTCTAAGAGGCTCCCAAATAAAATCATAATACCCTTTAGCATCATAAGGCATAGCTCCATCCCCATGAACGAAAATCAATACTGCTTTTGGAGAATTACCATTTGTTGGTTTTAGATATTGTCCTGATAAATGATTATTTTTGTGTGTAAAAACAACCTCTTTAGCATAAGTAATAGATAGAGTAAAAGAGGTAAATATTAAAAATAAAAAATGTTTACTCATTTTAGTTCCTACTTTTAGTCCTCAACGTTTGATTCTTTAGAAAGTTTCTCAATAGTTTCACCCTCTTTCTGAGCCTGTTTTCTTAAACGCTTTTCTTCTTTTTTCTTAACTTATCAAAAAAATTTAGTTGTTTTAATTTCTTAAAGTAGCTACTAGTCTGTTTGTATCTTTTAAAAAATCAAAAACATCTAATATAGAAGTTACTACAATATCAGAGTTTAACAAGGTTTGAGTACAAAGCCCCTCTTCTTGTAAAATAGCAATTCCTAAAGCTGATTCTTTCAGCATCAATTTATCATTTCTTCCATTTCCTACACTAAGAACCGTAGTACTATCTAACTGCTTTACAAAGTCTAGCTTACAAAGATCTTGTTTCTCTTTGCCTATAACTATAACTTCACAGTTTGTACCCTCTAGTTCTTTTTGAACTGTCCCATAAGTATCAGCCGTGATAACATAAAATTTAAATTGGGATGAGAGAGTATTTATACTCTTGGAAACTTCTGCTATAAGTTTTCCATCGATAGCAACTGTACCGTTATAATCAAAAACTATGTTTTGTATGTTTAAAGTCTCATTTCCTGGGATTTTGATTTTCATGTGATATATGCCTTATTGTTTATTAATATTTATAAGATTAATGTTTAAAATGAGCCGATGAATTGCCCGCAGGGTAATTTATTGGCTCCTCTGATTTGTTATGTTCTACCATTTAGTACTTGAAAACTCATCAGAATATTCAATATCTATAATATTGTTTTCATCCAAATAAAATTCAAATTCTTTGTCTTCTATTTCAAGATTATCAAAATTAAAATCATCATCTTCCTTATATATGATGATATCTAAATAACAAGTTGTATTTTCTTTTAAATTTAGTTCTGCATTTATGTGTTGCCAAAAATAATTTACACCATCTTCTTTATCTCTACTCATCGTATCTATATCTGGGTATGACGCATTTAAAGAAAATTCAATCTGTAAGTCAACTTCTAATTGAATCATATTATCATCAGTATCTATATTAATAATATCAATTTTATTTAGAATTACATTATTTATTTTAACATTATCAACTTCTATATCATCGATATGATCATAACTATAGAGAATAAAATCTTCTTCATGAGATTTTATCTCATCAATTATTTTATCTCTTATTTTGCCTAATTGATCATTATAGATTTCTAATAAATCAATTTCAGGGTCTTCAGTAAGTAATAAATCTGTAACATCACTGATTTTATTAAAAAATTTAATATCACTTTCTGTGTCATAAAGAGACATTCCTTTATCGTTTGTAATAACTATCGGTATCTTATGATTTTCAAGTGACCATTTATCTATTGTTAAAATAATAATTGCATCTGGGAACTCATGCTTTTTTTGTTCAGTAAAAGGTGCTTTATTATTAAAATATAAATCTATTAATTTTGATTGATTAAAAGTTGATGATATTACATTAATATTATAGTCGTTTATAAAACTTTCAAAATCTATAATTAGTTTTTCAGATAGATCATTAATTAATTTTAATTTTTCTTTACTTTCAACTTGAAGACTCTGTATTAGTATCTCCAAATTATGTTTATCAATATTTTCAATAGCATCTTGTATGTTTGTTTTAATTCTTTTGATTACTTCATGTTTTACAACATCTGTAATATATAAATCAATTCTTTTATCTTCACAAGTATCTAAGAATTTCTCCATTCGATGAGAATTATATGAAAATTTTGCACTTTCAAATACATTTGTGTCTAAAAATATTACTCGTTTCATAAATTACCTTTTAATAGTTTTCAATATTGTGTCTCAATTTTATTGTATATTGGTCTAAATTGATTTAATAAATATTCATATCCGATATCGTCACCATGTATTTCGATAATAGTACCAAGGATATTTGCTGAAAAAAAGATTTCATCAATTGCCTGTATAATAGTAATGTCATGCCAACCTAAATAGTCAATATTTTCAACTTTGATATTATTGGACGCAACAACACTATTTAAGTCATCACCTCTTTGAGCAGGAAAAATATTTACCGTTGAACCGTATCCATTTTTTGAAGTTACTCTATAAAATCTTGCTTTTGTTGCCATGGGCTTTTTCTCCTCTGTAACATAACGTTTTAAATGAGCTAATAAATTGCCCGCAGGGTAATTTATTAGCTCCACTGATTTGTTATATCTTTAACTCATTTCGTATTAAATGAATTTATTTATCATGATTGTTACTTAGTCCAAGTCGGATTATGTATTTGATACCATCGGCACCATTTGTAATATTATGTTCTTTGCCCACTTTCGCTACATATGTAGATACAAAACCTAAATATAATAAAAACAATGCAGTAATTAATGTATAAAATACGCTACTTGTAACACTAGCTATTTCTTTAATTAAATACTTAAATCCATTATGTTTTTTACTTTTTTGAACAAAGTAATTTATAAAATGGATAACTAGATAAAATACACATAAAAATGACAAAGGTAATGCTAATAGCCTCCAATTTACGTCAAATGCAATATAACTTTCATACATTATTATATATCCTAATATTTAATTAAAGTAGCAGTAATATGAAATGTGTTTGAGCTCCTTGTTGAGCCTGAAACACCACCACCAATAATATTGCTTTTTACACTACCAGTTACATGAGTAGATACATTACTATCATTAATTACAATAGCATCTGCATCATATTTATAGGCTTCCATATAAAGATTAAACATTGCTTCTTCGTCTGTTAATGCTTTTGTATTTACTATTTTTGTATCGGAAATGTTTTCTGGTATAGTATCTAGTAGTAGAAACCTTTTTTTAAAATAATTATTAATTTCTATTGCCTCTTTTTTGCGCTTCTTATATTCAGGAAAAAGTCTGCTTAGTGGAGATGATAGTAATATCGAAAACCATGGTATTACAATACCTATAATAAACATTGAAGCTTCATGATTTCCATCTCCTAATATACTTTTAAAAATACTTCGGACTTCTGGAGTAGGAATTGACATCATAATAGCCCAAAATGAAAACATTGGAATAATTATTATAAAAATGCTAATCCATCTTGTTTTTGGAATTAAAGTTTCATTGCCCTTTATATTAACACTACAAGGTTCAATTTTTTTTCTTTTTTCTATAATTGTATTTGAAATTGTTGGGCAACCACAATTTGGACAAGCTTTTGCTTTGTCACTATATTCTTTTTCACATTCAGTACATTGTATCAATGCCATTTATTATTCTCCTTGATATAACGTTTGAGTTGAGAAATATTTGAGCCGCAGGGTCAAATATTTCTCTCCAAAGTGTTGTTATGCACTTTGATAGTTAGCATTTCATTTGCACCTTTTTGGAACTCATAGTCTGTTTTTACTATTTCTGTTTCAAAACCACTGTCGTTTAGTAAATTTAAAATCGATTCTAAATATTCTGATTTCTCATTTTTTAAGTTCAGTAACGGAAATATTCTAACTTCTTTTTTTGATACTCTACACATTTCTAATATTGAATCAATATGAAATTGTAAATCAAAGTGTTCACTGTATAAAAATAAAAAGTGTGAACTTAATACTAAATCAAAGCTGTTATTTTCAAATGATAGCTTTGGTAGTTCATTATGGATATATCTATTTTCTTTTTTACCATTTTCATAATCATTGATAAAGTTATCCATAGCAGTTAATCTTATATTTACAAGCTCATCAACTGATTTAATGTTTTTCCAAACAAAATCATTTTGATTTTGTTTTAATTGTTCGCTGATAACTGATGATGTCTCATTTATTCTTTGTTGGATTTCATTTTTTGTAAATTGATAAATCGGGTCTATTGAAGTTATATTTACATGTTGTGTTGTAGCTTCAAAATTAAAACTTGACGGACCGTCGCCACATCCTAATATTTTGGATTGTAAATCTGTATCCGATAATAAAAACATATTTTGATATTCTTCAAGGTTTCTTCCCCAAGGTACTACATTTTCTAATTTCAATTTATTTTTCCTCTGATGCTGTGTGTATAACGTCGCGTTAAGTAGTGAGCAACGCCGCCACGAAACTTAACCATACAACCGTAAACACTAAACCCAACGATGGAATGAAAAATGCCATGCGTTGGGAATCTGTCTTAAACGCTTTGTTAGCCATATTCTAGGTATGTGCACCCAACTCCAAAAACAACTTTTCAACCTTGTTAATTGATTGTTCAATAAAAGGAATAATAGACTCACCATTATCTTGAAACTTAAAATCAACCCAAATAGTGATTTCAGTCATGACATTGCTGTCAGCTTCTGGCAACTGGGTAGAAGGATCTATCGCAGCTCCCATAACCGATACACCACTACCAAAAGAAACACCTTCCCCCCAAGATACCGAACCGCCACGTTTAGGGGAGCTTACAGTTACACGTTTTGATTCTGTTCTAGTTTGTTCTTCTAGATCTTGGTGCTTATTGTTATTATTTAGCTTATTAAACTTCCCAAGCCAACTATCATTATATGATTGAATGTTTTCTATCAGATCATATACGCCTTTATGACTTAACTCTAACCCAGAAAAGTCTTTTGCAATCGCTTGGTCAAACTCTACCTTCGATTGACGAATTGGAAAGTATAAACGCTTAGGTTTTTGACCACCGATACATGCCGAATGAATATCATGGGCGATATAGTCAAGGCAAGATCTTAAGTTCTCAAATATATTTTTTACATCTACTTTTAGTTCAGCAGAAATTACTTGCTGAGCTAAAGACTCCTCATAAGCTTTCTGTAATGCCACAAAGTCTTTTTTCGCCTTATTTAACAAGGCTAGAATGTTATCGCTGCGATTCATTTTTCCTCCTATATGGCTAACGCCAAGATCACTCGCTTTTGAAAGCGCCAGCTTTTAAAAGTCGAGTGGATCTTCTTGTTGTACGTTTTGCGTAGTTTCTGACGTGATACTTCTAATAATAAAAGTACCACTATCAATGGCGTGTCTAATTAACTCTGGCGGGCATCCAGATACACCATGTACATCACTCGCATTTCTTCGAAACGATCCCATGACGTAAGCAGCTTGATTAATAGAGCCTCGATAGTTTTGCCATAGCTTATTAACTTCAGAACTATCATTCGTCATCTGACTGAATCTGTTGCGATAAACATCCTCTAATACTGCAAAAGAACGAGATACCCTTTGCTGATATGAGTCATCATGAGGATTTCCAAGATTGTGAACTGCATAGAGGTGGTTTGTGACCGTATCAAGTGCACTACATATGGCTGTCATTGCCCCTGAATAATCACTTTCGCCAAACCTCCGATACGCGTTCTTTAGAAGGGCCTTCACATCTTCAGAAAAATCGTCGACGGCGTCCTCCACTTGAAAGTCCAAAGGTCGAAGCTGTCCATCAACTACTTTCCATCCGAATCTTTCTGCACAATCAGATATGCGGATTTCAAGATGGCTTTTCTGTTCAAGCATTGCGGCTATAAGATTCTGTATTGCCTTCCCAGAATCAGGTTCTCTAGCAATTAGTCCATCTAGTGCATCAAGAAGCTCTCCCTTTGAGGCTCCTTTCGCGGGTAATGATTTCTGTTGTAGGTGCGCTAACTCTTCCACTGGCAAAGCGGCCGCCGCAACTACATCCTTGGTTTCATTGAAGGTAAAACCATCTTTGACCGTTGTCCTCAATGCCCGCCACACTTTTTTAATATCAGTTTCCATATCTTACCTTTACGTACAACTATTTATTAGTACAGCATTATATATAAATAATATATAAAATCACCTAATAGTACTACATTTCTTATGGTAAGATATTAAATTACTATAAAGGCCTTAAATAAGCTATTTCTAGGATTTTTTTAATAATATATTACTATATGTAATATTTTTTATCATAATTTATATATCTGATATGATTTTTAATGTTAGACTATTAATGTATATCAGTAATAGCTTATCAAAATGTTATACTATTGATTAAAAATCGTAATAGTTTAGCAAAATGTTAAATATATCAGGAGTAAAAAATGGGTAAGAAACTACTAGATATTATGAGTGATAAAATAAGATTTAAACATTACAGTATAAAAACAGAGCAAAGTTATATTGGCTGGGCTAAAAGATCAGAATATTCAAGCGTTAAGAGCTAAAGAGAGAAACATATTCCAGTAGTTTTAACTATAGAATAAGGTAGAACTTAAAATCAGATTGGAAACT
The DNA here is from genome assembly GCA_041694355.1 of Arcobacteraceae bacterium. Lineage (GTDB taxonomy): Bacteria > Campylobacterota > Campylobacteria > Campylobacterales > Arcobacteraceae > Arcobacter_B. The sequence goes on from JASMTK010000135.1 coordinate 24,701, forward strand.
TCTAAAAAGTTTTATGTAGATTTTGCCAAAATCTGACAAAGGTGTACTTTAGGTACACCGAAGTCAGTTTTTAGTGAAAGATTCGTGAAAATTATTAGAAATTATTCCCACTCGATAGTTGCTGGTGGCTTAGAAGAAATATCATAAACAACTCTGTTGATTCCATCAACTTCATTGATGATTCTTCTTGAGATTGTTTCTAATACATCGTGAGGGATGTGAGCAAATGTAGCTGTCATACCATCAGTTGCTTCTACGATTCTAACACATACAGTATTATCATAAGTTCTGTTATCACCCATAACACCTACTGATTTTACATTTAGAAGCACTGTAAATGCTTGCCATGTTTTATCATATAATCCAGCTGCATGTAATACATCAAGCATAATAGTATCAGCTTTTCTTAGTAAGTCTAAATCAGGCTTATTAACATCACCCATCACTCTGATAGCAAGTCCTGGTCCAGGGAAAGGATGTCTTCCTATCATATCTTTTGGAAGTCCAAGCTCTAATCCTAAAAGTCTTACTTCATCCTTGAAGATTTCTCTTAATGGCTCGATTAACTCAAATGTCATCCAGTCAGGAAGTCCACCCACGTTATGGTGAGACTTGATAGTTTTAGATGGTCCCTTTACAGATACAGACTCAATAACATCAGTGTATAAAGTACCTTGTGCTAAGAACTCAATACCTTCGTGTTTTTGCGCTTCTTTATCAAACACCTCAATAAATGTTTCACCTATAATCTTTCTTTTCTTTTCTGGATCAGTTACACCTGCTAATCTACTTAGGAAGATTTCACTACCATCAACAGTAATTAAATCAACTCCTCTAGTTTTAAACATAGCTTCAACTTGTTCTCTTTCGTTTGCTCTTAAAAGTCCATTATCAACAAATACAGGAACCAATTGATCACCAATAGCTTCAGCTAATAATGTAGCAACAACAGATGAGTCAACACCACCTGATACACCACATAATACTTTTTTGTCCCCTACTTTTTCTTGAATCTTTTGAATTTGTTCTTTAGCAAATGATCCCATATTCCAAGTTGATTCACAACCACAAATATGTTTTGCAAAGTTTTTAAGAAGTTTTGCTCCCTCTTTTGAGTGGTAAACCTCAGGGTGAAACTGAAATGCATATACAAGTCTATCTAAATCAGCAATTGCAGCAAAAGGTGAGTTTTCACTTGTAGCAATTTTTTCAAATCCATTAGGGATTTTTTCTACTCTATCTCCATGACTCATCCATACTGTTTGTCCATTTGTTGTATCTGCAAAAATATCAGACTCTTTTTCAAAATTTAATTGCGCTTTTCCATACTCATGATGATCTGCAGGAATAACAGAACCACCAAAATGTTGTGAGATTAACTGCATACCATAACAAATTCCTAATATAGGAAGTCCTAGCTCAAAAATTTTAGCATCTGGATGGTAAGCATCCTTTGCATAAACAGAAGCAGGTCCACCTGAAAGAATAATTCCCTTTGGAGTTCTTGCTTTAATATCTTCTATACTTTCAGAGAATGGAACTATCTCTGAGTAAACTCCAGCTTCTCTTAGCTTTCTTGCTATGATTTGAGTATACTGACTACCAAAATCTAAAACTACTATTGGTACATGTTTCATATTTTAAAATCCTCTAATGAATTATGATTTATCAATCGTAAATAAGTGCTGATTTTATCTAAAAAGTAGTAAAAATTTAGTTAAGTGATTAAATTTTGTATTTAAGTGAAAAATAATAAAGCTACCAAGATAAACTTGATAGCTTTTAATGTTATAGGTAATATAAAAGTAATGATGTGGATAAAATAACTGCTACCCACATAACCATTCCACCTAATGATCGGAAGTTAGACAACACTCCATCTGCACCAAAGAATCTAGTAGTAGAGTTCTGTGCTGTTTGGATTAGTTGTCCTGATTGTAATTGTAGTTTAGAATAGAACCCAATCCAAGATGAAGTTATTCCATAAATCGCTTTAGGGAATAGTTTTCTATATACCCACTCTGCATCTATGTTTACTGATTTTAACTCAGGTGGATAGATATGAGCTAGTTTCAACCAAACAAACGCAAGTGCTGAGAAGAACAGTAATTGTAATTGAGTTAATACATGAGTTGTATCATATACTGTATAGTCCATCTCCCAAGGTAATAGTGTATAGAACTGTTGAGGGAAAACACCTATTAATACACAAAGTACTGCACTTAAACTCATCGCCCAAAGCATATTTTTTGGAGCCTCTTTTGCAGTTTTAACAAATTTTGATTCATGTGCAAAGAATGCAAAGAATGGAATCTTAATACCAGCGTGGTGGAATACACCAGCAGCAGCAAATAATAAGATTAACCAAACTCCATAGTAACCTTCAAGTAAAACAGCACTAACAATAATAGACTTAGTAACAAATCCACTAAATAGTGGGAATGCTGAAATTGAAGCAGCCCCTATTATACAAAGCCATGCTGTTTTTGGCATCTTCTTATATAAGTTTCCAAGTTCTGAACCTCTCATCTCACCAGTTGACCATAGAACTGCTCCCATCGTCATCATCAATAAACCTTTAAAGATTACATCTGCAAAGGCATGGGCAACAGCACCATTTAAAGCCAGCTCAGTACCAATACCAACACCAACTACCATAAATCCAATCTGGTTGATAAGAGAGTATGTAAGTACTCTTCTTAAGTCATTTTCAATAACTGCATAATATATTGGGAAGAATGCCATAGTAGCACCTATATAAATAAGTATCTCTTCACCTGCAAATGATCTAGCTAGTGCATACACTGCAACCTTTGTAGTAAATGAACTTAAAAATACAGTACCACTCTCTGTTGCTTCTGGATAAGCATCTGTAAGCCAGTTGTGTAAAAATGGAAAAGCACTCTTAATACCAAATGCTAAGAAGAATAACCAAGCACCAGGAGCATCTAATCCAATATGATTAAAGTCAAGACTTCCAACAGAATTATAATATACGATAATACCTGCTAATAGTAATAACCCAGAGATGATTTGCACCACTAAGTATCTAATACCAGCATTTAGTGAAGCCTCACTTCTTCTAGCAAAAATTAATACAGAAGACGTTAAAGCCATCAACTCCCAGTAAATAAATAGTGTCAACATATCACCGGCAAAAACAGCACCTACTGCACTACCTGCATAAGCTTGTGCAGCGAAGTGCTGTATTGTATCTTTGTGATATAAAGCATAGATATTACCTAATAATGCCGCTACACAAAATAGATAACCAAATAGAGTTGAAAGTTTATCTATTCTAATTGGTTGTAACTCATATCCCATAAGTGTTGCATTTAGTATATGCCCCGAACCAAGACTATATATACCGTATGCTGCAATAATAGGTGTTACTATCATAATAGTAGCACGTAACCAACCACGAGTAAAAAGTGTTAGAATGGCTGCTATAAAAAATGGTAAAATTGGTAATAAACTATCCATCAACTTTTTCTCCTGTTTTTATCTTATCTTCATCTACTACGTGGTTATTACTTTCATCTTTATCATAATAATCCTCATCACGCATTACAACTTTTCTCATTTCACGTGCAAGTAATACAAGTACTACACAGGCAATACAACCATAAAAAGCATAGAAACCAATAAAAGCTTCCCATGGGTGATAAATATGCCTATGTATTACTAAATCCATAGCAAACAGTAAAAAACAACAAACGTAAAGAGCTCTTATTAGTAGTTTTACATTTTTTGGGTTATCAAATATGTATTGTTTATTCATGGTAATATTTTCTCCACAAGACTCCAAGCTGGGTTAACTAAGAAAAATAGTGCCAAGCAACCCGTTGTAGTAATTAAAATTGCAACTAAACTAAATTTTGGTGCTTCTTTGATTCCATTGTTATACTCAGGGTCAACTGGTTTAGCAAAGAATCCTCTTAATGGTATTTCAACTAAATAGAATAAATTTAGTAGTGAACTTATCAATAATACCATTAGTAGTACCATATTATGAGCTTCCATAGTTGCTTGTAACAATAACCATTTACTCCAACTTCCTCCAAGTGGTGGTAAACCAACAATAGAAAGTGATGCAAGTAAAAATGCTATCATCGTAATTGGCATAGCTTTTCCTATACCATTTAATTCAGAAACTTTTGTCTTATGTGCTGCAACTAAAATAGCACCTGCACAGAAGAACAGTGTAATTTTTGCAAAGGCGTGCATTGCAATATGTAAACTACCAGCTAAAACACCTGTAGCAACACCAAGCATAGCTGCTAAAATGATATAAGACAACTGACTGATTGTCGAATATGCTAACCTTGCTTTTAGATTATCTTTTGTCATTGCAATAATTGAAGCACTAACAATAGTAAATCCAGCTAATAATGAAAGCCAATAAGCACTATCAAGTGAACCAATTAAATCAATTCCAAAGATATAAACTGAAACTTTTAAAATTGTAAATACACCAGCTTTTACAACCGCAACTGCGTGTAGTAAAGAAGAAACTGGCGTTGGTGCAACCATTGCAGCTGGTAACCATCTATGAAATGGCATAATTGCAGCTTTTCCTGTACCAAAAACAAATAGTAGTAATAAACCACCTAAAATAGCAGGTTCAGCTTTTCCAGCTAAAATTCCTCCAGCTGTAAACTCTAAAGTACCAGTAATAGACCATGTCCAAATAACAGCTAATAGCAAGAATCCAATTGACGTAGTCATCAAAATACCTAAGTAAGTCCATCCAGCTTTTCTTGCTGCTTCTGTTCCTGCGTGAGTAACTAATGGCAATGTGAAAAGTGTCAATAACTCATAAGCTAAGAATAGCGTTAATAAGTTAGCAGATAATGCTAAAGCCATAGTAGCAAAAATAGAAATAGCAAATGCAAAATAAAATCTTGTTTGATTTTTTTCATGATGTCCACGCATATAACCAATTGCATACAGTGATGTTACTGGCCATAAAAACCCTGCAACTAAAGTAAAGATTAAACCTAAAGGTTCAAGTTCTAGTGCAATAGATAAGCCTGGAAATGGCTCAAGCAGAGTCATTCTTACTGTTTGTTCAAAATCATAATTTAGTGCTAAAGTAACAACTACTAAAAATAAAGATACTCCACCAAGTAAAGTTACAGATTCACGAACATTTTCATTTTTTCTACATATTAATACACCAGCGGCTGTTAATAAAGGTATAACCAAGATTAAAATATATAATAACTCAATACTCATGGTCTCACCCCTATTAACTGATTTACAGCTTGTGTTGATATTCCCATACTAATATCACTATCTAAACCAAAATAGATATTGCTTAGTGCAAATACCCATAAAGCAACCGTCATAGTTACAGGTACTTTTGGTTGTTCTTCTTTATCTATAACTGGTCTAAAGTAAGCAACTTCAATAACTCTTCCAACATAAATTACTGTTAGTACAGAAGCTATTAAAATCACAAGTGCTAAAGGCCATAATGAAGCATCTAATAATGCAGTTACTAAGTACCATTTACTAACAAAACCTGCAGTTCCTGGAACTCCTATTAGACTTAATCCACCAATTGTAAAAGCAGCCATAGTAACTGGCATTGTTTTACCTATACCTGACATAACTGATAATTCAGTACTTGCATATCTAAAGAAAACAATTCCAAGTGCCATAAATAAAGTTCCTTTTATAAGCGCATGGTTAAAAATATGAAGTAACGCAGCAGTAAATCCTGGCTGACTAGCTAAACCAATAGCTAATAAGATATAACCAATTTGTGCAATACTTGAATACGCAAGCATTCGTTTTACATTTCTTTGATAAATTGCATAAGCTGAACCACCCACAATACCTATAGTACCCAGGATCATTAATATCTTATCAAATGGCATATCAAGAAGTGAAAACTCAATACCAAAAATAGTCAACTGAAATCTAATCATTACATAAACAGCTACTTTTGTTGCAGTTGCTGCAAGGAATGTTGAAACTACAGATGGACTGTATGCATAAGCATTTGGTAACCATTGGTGTAGTGGTAGCATTGCAGCTTTAATACCAACACCAATTGTAATAAATGCAAATGCAGCACGTACAGCATTAGTATCTGCAACCGCAGGTAGTCTATCTGCAAGGTCACTCATATTTAAAGTACCAGTCATCACATACATAAATGCAATACCAATTAAAATAAATGTTGCACCTATTGTTCCCATAATAAGATATTGGTATGAAGCGTGTAATGCTCTTCTATCTCTTCCCATACTAATTATTGCATAAGTTGAAAGTGAAGAGATTTCTAAAAATACAAAAACATTAAAGGCATCGCCTGTGATACTTATACCAATAAGTCCAGCAAATACTAAAAGAAAAGCTGCATAAAATAAAACTTGCTTTCCATTTGCAATCTCTTTTTCAACACTTCTTAGTGCATAAAAACTCACAAGCGATGCTGATCCTGTAAGAATCAATAACATTACACTTGTTAAGGCATCAACTTTAAGTTCAATTCCAAGAGGTGCTTGCCAACCACCAAGTGTATAACTAAGTGTGTTAACATCTTGAACCATTTGTAACATACTAACAGAAGCATAGAAACAAAATAGTGATGTTAAAAGAGTAATTAACCAAGCACCCTTTCTACTATTTATTAACACAATTAGTGCTGCTGCTAGCAGTGGTGCTACAACAACAAGAACAGGTAAGTGTGTCATTTCATTCAAGTTATACTCCTGTTTTTAATCTCAAAATCATCTTTTTCATCCATATCATGAATATCATCTTCATCAATACTTCCATAAGACTCTTTTATACGTACAATAAGTGCCAAACCAACAGAAGTTGTTGCTACACCAACTACAATAGCAGTTAGGATAAGTACATGAGGTAAAGGGTTAGAATATACATCAACATTCTCTGTAATAATAGGCGGGCTACCTTTTGTTATCTTACCAAAGGTAATATATAAGATAAATACCGATGCCTGAAAAACAGATAGACCAATCAGCTTTTTGATTAAATTTGATGATGCAATTACCATATATAATCCTATCATCATTAAAAAAATTACTATCCAGTAATTAAAATGTCCTAATAACTCATTCATTATGATTCACTCCAGAAAAAGAATAAAAGATTAGTAATATTGTTGAGAATACTGCTAGACCTACTCCAGCTTCAACAAGTAAAATACCCATATGTTGACCACTTACTGGATTAGAAGACAATGCGTTATAATCTAAGAAAGGCTTATTAGAAAGCAAACTTGCTAATCCTGTTACCCCATAGATTAAAACACCAAGTGCAGCAAATCTTGGTAAGATACGTGAAGGAACAACTTTCCTTGCATAACTTTCTCCGAAAACTAAACTATAAAGAATAAATCCACTAGCAAAAATTACACCGGCTTGAAAACCACCACCAGCACCAAAGTCACCGTGGAACTGAACATAAAGTCCAAAAATTAAAATTAATGCAATAAAAGGTTTTACTACTACCCATAAAACCATATTTTGTTCTGGTTCATGTTTAGGCTCAACTTGTCCCATTCCAAGTAGTAATAGTACAGCAACACCTGCACTAAAGATAACTACAGTCTCACCAAACGTATCGTATCCTCTAAAACTGGCAAGAACAGCTGTAACAACATTTGGAATATCAATTTTCTCTTGTGTTAACTGAATAAATTCAGGAGCAAGATGTAGTTGTACAGGGGCATTTGCATCTCCCATATTTGGGAAGTCTGCTGTACCATAAATCAAAGCAGCACCAGTAAGAACTACAATAAATAAAGCTAATGCTGAGTGACGATGTTTTGCATTCTCAAATGCACCTGTAAGTCTTAGTGCAGATAACATCAATACTGTTGAAAAACCAGCACCAACTGCTGCTTCAGTAAAGGCAACATCAACTGCATCTAAATCTAAAAATAGTAAGGCTGTTACAAAACTAAAAATACCAAATAACATAGTAGCAACAAATAAGTTAGTTATTTTAATAGCAGCAAAAACAATTAGTACTAAAAAAGCAAGTAAACATACATCAATTATAAGTTGTAAATTCTCTATCACTTTGACTCCTTACTAGAAAGCTCTGTATCATTTTGTGATTGGTTTTCTTTAGTACTTTTTGTTTCCATATCTGGTGTAAGTCCACCATGTGCAGCTGCACGACATACGGCATGAGTAATTGTTGGGTTTGAAACCAGCATTATTACTATAATAAGCACCATTTTTGCAGAATCAAGTGTAAACCCTGTATCTAACATAATACCAATAATTAACAATGGAGCTGCAAGTGATTCAGTAACACTGGCTGCGTGTAATCTTGAGTAAAAGTTAGGAAGTCTTAACAATCCTATTGCACCAGTTAAGGTAAAGATACCTCCAAAAAGTAAACAGATGCTACTTAATATATCAATAATCATGCCTGTTCTCCTTCTGGACTATACTGCTCAAAGAATCTCATAACAGCAAGTGTTCCCACAAAGTTAACTAATGCATACATCAATGCAATATCAATATAACTGAACCAACCAAGCGCATGACCACCTACAACAATCAATAAAACTGTTTTTGTTCCAAAAGAGTTAACAGCTAATATTCTGTCATAAATACTAGGACCTAAAAAGGCACGAATTAATGTTAATGCTAATGTTATTAGCAAGGCAATTATAGCAGCGGCAATCATTGTTTTTCCTCCAAGCAACTAAGACGTCTTTCCATATCACCTTCTTCTAATTCGTCAAGCCCCTCAGAGTTCAATGCATGTACAATAAAATAATCTTCACCAACTTCAGTAGTAACTGTACCTGGTGTTAAGGTTATTGAATTAGCATAAATAGTTTTGATTAAGGGATCCTTGATATTTACTTTAATCTTACGAGATGCTGGTTTAATTGGCAATGATGGGTTCCAGATACGTTTAGCAACATCAATGTTGGTAATAATCACCTGCCAAATAAGCCATCCAAGGTAAGAAACAAACTTTATGGAGAACAACATACGAACTGGAGCGTTGTCGTTTCGATCCATACGACTAACCAGCCAAGTAACCAGGACTATAGATGCAAGACCTAAAGTCAGCAAAAGGACACTTGTATGACCGGATAACAACATCCAAAATAGGATTAGAGTGCAAGCTAGTATAATATATTTCATGGGCAAAATTTTAACCAAACCGATTTTAAATGTCAAGATATTGTCAATTTATTGTCAAGACGGTACATTTCATGGAGTTTTTAAACCTAAAAATGTGGCAATATAAGCAAAGAAAGTATCAAAAAAGTATCAAGAAATTGTAAAGATTTTTTAAATAATCTTTACATTAATTCTTTTTTATAAAGTGTGCCCCTAAAGACTCTTTTCTTCTTAATGCAGAATTCAAAATTGATTTAGCAGTTAGAAGTCTTAAAAACAATAACCTTCCAATATCTTCTTTTAGATATTTTTCAACTAGGTTAAGTGACTCTTCTAATTTTTTTGGATCTCTAACTATAGCTGCACTGTCCCACATCAATCTTCTTAAAGAGTTTTTTATCTCTTTATCATTTTTCTTATTTCTTATGTAAGACTCTATATCTTTTGTATAGTTTTTATATGATATTTTAAAATCCTCTCTTAATGAATTTTCAACAGCTATTTGAGAAAACACTAAACCCTCTAATAATGAGTTGGAAGCTAATCTATTTGCTCCATGAACACCTGTACAAGAAGCTTCACCTACTGCATATAGATTTTTCATTCCTATTACTTTTGCATCTAAATCTGTAGGTATTCCACCCATACTATAATGAAATGCAGGTGAGATTGGAACTTTTTCAAAAGGTAATTCATAACCTAAATCTTTTAAGTTTGCATAGATATTAGGAAACCTTTTTTTGAAAAATTTTTTTTCAAAATTTTGAAATGATAAATATATTTTAGAACCAGTTTTTTTATGATAATCAAAAATCGACCTACTTACCACATCTCTTGGAGCTAATTCACCGTCCTTATGATATGCAAATAAAAATCTATTACCATTATCATCTTCAATATGTGCACCCTCACCTCTTAAAGCTTCACTAAGCAAAGGTTTTCTAGCAAAATGAGTTCCTTTTACAACTGTTGGATGAAATTGCATCATCTCCATATCTTTTAACTCAATTCCCTTTTCAAGCATAATACCTTGAATTTCCCCTGCTATTGCAGTTGAGTTTGTGTGATATTTATAGATAGAACCAACCCCACCACTTGCTATAATTGTGTTGTGCCCATAAGCTACTTTTTGAGTTGTTTCATCTATAAAAAATTGTACTCCATAACAAATATCATCTTGAATTAATATATCATTTACAACTACATCTGTCATAATTTCATGATCACATTGTTGAAGTAAAAAGTAGTGCATCATTCTACCTGTGGCATCACCATCTGCGTGTAAAATTCTATTTCTACTATGTGCTGCTTCTTTTGTGTATGCTAATTGATTTTGCTCATCTAAATCAAATTTTAAACCAGCATCTATCAAACTTTTTATTGATTCTTGAGACTTTTGACTCAAAAGTTCAACAGCTGCTTTATCATTGTGATTTACACCTGCTGTTAATGTATCTTGAACATGTGCAGGAATATCACTCTCATTTACTGCACTTGCTATTCCACCTTGAGCCCAAAAAGTATTACAATTCCAAGGTGATTTTTTACAAAGAACTAAAACTTTTTTATCTTGTGGTATAAGTCTTGCAGCATTTAGCCCTGCAATTCCTGTTCCTATAATTATATAATCATAAACCATAACTCTACTTTTTTCTAATTTATCTTTTTTTCTTGTGTTTTTTCATAAACAGGCGGTGCTTTGTAACCACACCCAACAAAAGATAAAACAAAACCTGCTATAATAAGTGCATGAAAAAAATGAATGAAATACTTAGTCATCTTAAAAATAATCCTGAATTCAGAAGAATCAATACCTCAACAATTATAGAGCAGTTTATAAATATACTGCCATTAAAGCTAAAAAAGGGAGTAAAGTTTGCATATGTAAAAAATCAAACTTTATACTTTGTATTGAAACATCCTGTTTATAAAATGGAATTTGAGTATAACAAAGGCGATATAAAATCATTATTAAAAAAGTCTGCTTTAAAAGATGTAACAGAAATAAGTTTTTTTGTGACAAATAAAATAGAGAGAAAGAAAAAAGAGATAAAACTAAATCCAACTTATAAAGAGAGATCTTATGGTATTTTTACAAATCACTTAAAAGATGAAGAGTTACATGAAAAATTAGAGCATATAAGAAATATTATAAAAGACTCTTAAGAAGTCTCTCTCTTTGTTTATAATCTTCACAAAATTTATAAACTAAACTCCAAAAATCTCTTGAATGGTTTTTATGCTTAATATGTGCAAGTTCATGAATAACCACATACTCCATCACTTCAAATGGAAACTTTGATAAGTAAATATTAAAATTTAATCCATTTTTATAGTTACACGAACCCCAAGTGTTTTTATTTTTTCTATATTTTATACTAGTAGGAAATAGTTGCATTAGCTTTGAGTGTTTATCTACTAAAAACTCTATATACTCTTTTGTCTGTTTTCTATAAAACTCATCTAATTTTTCTATACTTAAATCATAACTTTCTAATTTTTGAATCTTTCCAAATAGTAAAAACTCATCCTCTTTTAGTCTGTTTTGTTCTATTCTATTTGCATTTTTTAAAATCCAACTTTTTTTTTGAAAGATTAAATCTATAGCATCTTTTTTTGTAAAATACCTATTTGCTTTAACTTGTATAAAATTCTCTTTTAGAACTCTTAAATAGCAGTTTCTCATACCTTTTCGTTTTTGAAGTTCTACAATAAATTCTTTGTTATTTAAATTTATATTAAAGGTCAAACTCTTCCTTAAGTATAGTTTTTGTACAATAAAATTATTATATCATATTTATTATGATGAAATTTAATGTGAGGATTAACATTTATGAAAATTGCAAATAGAATGGAGAACTTATCTCCATCGGTTACTATGGCAATTACTGCCTTAGGTAGAGAGTTAAAAGCTCAAGGTAAAGATATTTTAAGTTTTAGTGCGGGTGAGCCAGATTTTAATACACCTGATATTATTAAAAAATCAGCCATTAAAGCTATTGAAGATGGTCACACAAAATACACTGCTGTAGAAGGAATTACCGAAACCAAAGAAGCAATTATCGAAAAATTAAAAAGAGATCACAATCTAAATTATAACTTAGACAATATTGTTGTTAGTAATGGAGCAAAGCACTCACTTTTTAACCTTTTTCAACTACTAATTGAAGATGGTGATGAAGTTATTATCCCTGCTCCTTATTGGGTAACATACCCTGAACAAGTTAAATTTTCAAATGGTGTTCCTGTTTTTATTGAAACAGATGATTCTACAGGTTTTAAAGTTACAGCTAGTCAAATTAAAAAGGCTATAACTAACAAAACTAAAGTTATTATCTTAAATACACCATCTAATCCAACTGGTGCTGTTTATACTGAAGATGAGTTAAAAGAGATTGGTAAAGTTTTAGAAGGTACTGATATATTAGTATTCTCAGATGAAATGTATGAGAAAATAATGTATGATGATTTAAAATTTACTGCTGCAGCGCAAGTTAGTGATGATATGTTCCAAAGAACAATTACTATAAATGGTTTAAGTAAATCAGTTGCTATGACAGGTTGGAGATTTGGATATATTGCTACACCAAAGACTGAAATTGTAAAAGCTATGATTAAACTTCAAGGGCAAGTTACATCAAATGTAAACTCTATAACTCAACACGCAGCTATCACTGCTTTAAAGGGTGAGGCTGATAGTGAAATTGAGATGATGAGAAAAGAGTTTGAAAAAAGAAGAGATGTAGCGATTGAAAGTTTTAATGCAATTGAAGGAATTAGTTGTGTTAAACCTCATGGAGCATTTTATCTATTTGTAAATATTAAAGATATTACTAATAATTCAATGAAATTTTGTGAAGAGTTATTAGAAAAAAAAGGTGTTGCTGTTGTTCCTGGACTTGCTTTTGGAACTGAGGGTTACTTTAGATTCTCATTTGCTACAGATTTAGAAACTATAGAAAATGGTATAAAAAGAATTAAAGAATTTGTAGAAGGAAGAAATTAATGACTTTACAAAAAAAAGCAACAGTAGTATCTAGTACTGTTGCTGCTTTATTAACACTTATGAAACTTGTAATAGGTATTATGAGTGGCTCTGTTGCAGTTTTAGCTTCAGCTGTTGATTCTGTTTTAGATATGTTTGTATCTATTTTTAACTACTTTGCTATTTCAAACTCTGAGAAACCTGCTGATGATACATTTAATTATGGTAGAGGAAAAATAGAAGCCTTAGCCTCAGTTATTGAGGGTACAATCATTACTATTTCTGGACTATTTTTACTTTATCAAGCTGTTGATAAAGCTTTATCTAAAAGTGTTTCTCAATACTTAGATATTTCAATTATTGTGATGATTATATCAATGGTTATAACAATATCTTTGGTAATATTTTTAAATAGAGTTGCTAAAAAAACTGGTTCTATGGTAATAAAAGCAGATGCATTACACTATAAAACAGATGTATTTTCTAATATTGCTGTTTTATCATCACTTGTACTTGTAAGTCTTACAGGTTATGAGGCTATTGATATTATTGTAGGTGGAGGAATTGCTTTATATATTATTTATTCAGCTTATGAACTTATAAGAGACGGAGTTTTGGTATTATTAGATAGAGCAGTTGATGATGAGATTGTTTTAGAGATTGAAAAAATCATAAACAATAATAAAAGAGTAAATAACCACCACCTTCTAAAAACAAGAGAAGCAGGTAATAAAACTTTTGTTGAAGTTCACTTGGTATTTGACTGTTTAATTACTCTAATGGAAGCTCACAGAGAAACTGATAAGATAGAAAACGCTATAAAAAAATTAGATAAAAAAAGAGAGTGGATTATAAATATTCATATGGATCCATATGATGATTCTGAAATAAATGATGAAAAATAAAAGGATACATCTTGAACTTCATAAAAATTCTTGGAGCAAGTGGAAGTAAGACAAAAGATACAGGAACAACATCATTTCAAATAAATAGAGATATTTTAGTTGATGCGGGAAATGTAATATCAGTTTTAGGTGATGAGTGTACAAAAATAAATCATATTTTTCTAACTCACTCTCACTCTGATCACATTTTAGATTTACCTTTTATAATAGAGAGTTTTTATGAAAAAAGAGAAGAGACTCTTACTATTTATGCCTCTAAAGAGACCATAAAATCTTTAAAAGATCACACTTTTAATAATCAAATCTGGCCTGACTTTTCACAAATAAACCTACTAAATAGTGATAAAAAAGCCTTACAATACAAAGAGATAAATGCAGATGAACCAATAGTTTTAAATGAGTATGAGATAATACCTTTTGATGCTGTACATATAAAAGGTGCATATGGATATGAAATAGTTAAAAACAAAGATTTCTCATATATCATTAGTGGAGATACTTACCTTAGTGAAACACTTATAAAAAAAGCTAAGGACATTAGAGTAAACTCTTTACTTATAGAGTGTTCTTTTCCTAATAAACTAGATAAGTTAGCTTATGATACAAAACATTTAACTCCAAAATTAGTAAAGCAAATGCTTGATGAGATAAATAGAGATGATTTACAACTGTTTTTATACCACTTAAAACCTCTTTATGAGCAAGAAATAAAAGATGAAATCACTAACTATAATATCTTACAAAATGGTGGTAAAGTACTTTTTCAAGGTGATACAATCCATATGAAAACAGGAAGTGTGGAAAGTGAACTTATTAGTCAATCTAAGTTTGAAAGAATTATGGAAGTGAACCTTGAGCTATCAAGTCAACTTGATAAAGATAAACTTTTTGAGATGATTTTAACTTTAATAAGAGAATTAACACACTGTGAAGCAGGTACTTTATATATACTTTCTAAAGATAAGAAAGCACTTGATTTTAAAGTAGTACAAAATGACCCATTGGATATTTTTATGGGTGGAACTAAAGATGAAATAAAATGGAGTAGTCTTCCTCTTTATTTACAAGATGGTTCAAAAAATTTAAATATGGTAGCAACAACTTGTGCTTTAGAGAATAAGGTTATCAATATTCCTGATGTATATTTTGAAAAAAACTATAACTTTGAAGGAACAAAAGAGTTTGATAAAAAGACTGGGTATCGTTCAAAATCTATGCTTGTAATTCCTTTAATTAATCACGAACAAGATGTTATTGGAGTTTTACAACTAATAAATAAAACAGCTAATTTTGAAGAGACTATACAGTTTACAAAAATAGATGAAAAAATAGTAAGAAGCTTAGCTTCGCAAGCTGCAATGGCACTTACAAATACATGGTTAATAAATAGTTTAGAAGAGTTTTTAAATAGCTTTATTGTGACAATAGGACATGCAATTGATGCTAAATCTCCACATACTATGAATCATATTGCAAATGTTGAAAAAATTGCCCTACTTCTAGCAAAAGCAATCAATGAAGATAATACAATATATAAAGATATAAA
>JASMTK010000136.1:0-31333 GCA_041694355.1 Arcobacteraceae bacterium
CCATATAATAAAACTCCATTCATTTTATTATCTTTTAGATTTATAGGATTTGAGTTTTTTACTATTACGTTGTCTTTATGCTCTTTTGAAGAGTATGAAAGTTCACCTAAGATTATATCATTTGGTACATATACACCCTGCTCTTCATCCTCTTTTGTTTTAACTATTTTTGGACAAACATAATTATATTTTTTAGCTGTTTTAATATTTGAAACTGTTAAATCTACCTCAGCTATGAACTGCACTAACTCTTCTAAAAGTGTTGAGAACTTTTTCTCAAACTCTATTAGCTTCTCTTTGAAAACTAATTTATTTAATTCAACTATTCTTTTTAAATTATGTACATACTTATCACTAACTTTTTCTGTTAAACTACAAAATATCTTTACAGAGTTTGTTTGAACTCTAATATTAAAATCTTTAAACAAGTGTAAATCATCGTCAATTATTATGTGTGAATTTAAAAGCTCATCTTTTATAAGATTGTACCTATTCTTTGTCATTGTAAGAAAGAAACCGTCTTTATCTAATCTATTAATACTAACAAAGTTAGAATCACTTGTAGTATTTAGATGTTTTAAGATATGTTCTCTTAAAATTTCAAGCTTTGAGAAAAGCTCTTCATTTTCTTTGTTTAACTCATCAATTTTAGTATTGATTCCCTCACAAATCATATTTGCTTCAACATCTTTTAGCATATATTTTCCAGATATTGCTAAATCAAACGTAGAATCAATTGATTGAACAAACTGCTCAAGCTGTGCACTACTACAAGGTGGTGTTAAAAACTTATAATTCTCCATAAAAGAGACAACCTCTTTAATACTAAGTAAAGAATCATATAAATAATTTAACTCAAAAGGGTGCAATCTACTAAGTTTTATTCTTCTTGTAAGTCTCTCAATATCATAAATATTTGCTAATTCATTCTCTATTGGTTTATGATAATCAAACAACTCTTTTGATAGATTAAATCTTCTTAAAATCTCTTTTGTATCTTTTACAGGGTGGGTTAATCTCTCTTTTAAAAGTCTCTTGCCCATAGCTGTAGAGGTATTATTTATAAGTCTTAACAAACTAGGGTTATGTGTAGTTTCTATAATATTTAATTGCTCTAAAGCATTATTTCCTAAATAGATATATTTACTAACATCAAGTTTTGAAGGTAGAGATAATTTTTGAATGATATTTGAATCATGTCCTATAACAAAATCAATAAGTACTGCTAAAGACTCAGTACTTAAAGGAACTCTTTCCATATCAAGATGCTCAATAGGAGTTAATAAAGACTCTATTTCAAATACATTTTTAAATAACTCATTTTGATAATTAATCTTTGGCCTAAAAGAACCTATATGAAATGTCTTTAGATTTAACTCTAAATAATCTATAACCTCTTTTTGATCAATATTTTTATCTGCAAAAGTAACAACTACTTCATTTGTTTTATGCATATTCATATAATTAAATGCTTCATCTAAAGCATAAAACTTATCTTCACTTGTACCGTGAACCTCATTGTAATAACATTTACCAGTTGTTACATCAATAGCACTATACCCTACTAAATAAATACCTTTTACTTGATCAACAACAATAGAAGTAATATTGTTTTCATCTTGGTCCACTACAAAATCAAAATTTGTACCAGGACTTACAACAGTATCTAAATAACGAGACACCTTTGGAGGAACACCCCTTTGCCTTATTATTACAACAGTGTACTTTTGTTCACTGATTATTCTTGCTAAGTGCTTTTCAAAAGATATTGCAGGAACTCCAGCCATTATAGGATTCTCTTGAGAATTTTCAAGAATAGTTTTATTTTTTCTTGTTAATTGAATATTTAAAAGTTCAGCAATCTCTTTTGCTTTACCTATTTGTTCCTCATCATTATTTACTTCATAAACTTCAAAAAAAGTTCCTATCTCCATAAGAACTACTGTATTTTCACCATACTTCTTTTCAAAAAGTTGTTGAAGCTTAAAATAAGTAAATGTAAGAAGAGTCTTCTTATCCTCTAATAACTCTTGTACTTCTTCTCTCACTTTAGTCTCTAACTCCCGTCCATTTTCTAATAAGCTGTCTTTCTTCTTTAGTTAAGTCAGCCTCTTCATGAAACTTCACATATGATTGTAAAGGCATAACTGCATAAACAGTTCTGTAAATATCTTCAAGTTTCTCTTCTTTTTCTTCTTTTGTATAGCTTTGCCAAGTTGAAAAATTAAGCCACTTTCTACCAACATCTACGTGATCACTTATAACCCATGAAAAAGGTGCAACTTTTGAATACCAAGGCCAATTTGTACTATTTGAGTGACAATCATAACAAGCTCTTTTTAAAATACTCATTACCTCTTTAGGAGCTTGTATCTCTAAACTTTTATCCACTTCATAGTTTTTTTGTTCAGTTTGTATAAATTGCATAACAATAAAAACAATTAGAAAAATAAGTAAAGCTCTTTTCATTTTATACCCTATTCATAAAATAACTTATACGGTCTTCTTATCTTTTCTAATAATAAAGAAACTGACATATTTCTTCCATATCTAACGAACTCTTTCTTATCAAAAAAGACAATTATAGTAGGTATAGAAAATACCGTAAAATGGCTTGCAAGTTCTTTATGTGAAGAGGCTTTAATCTCACAGATTTCAAACTTTGAAAACTCTTGTTTTATACTCTCTTGCACCTTTGGCTTCAAAGCTTCACAAACAGAACAGTTTTTACCTGAAAAGTATATCAATACAGGTGAACCTGTATTGATAATATCCTCTATTTCACTTATATTATTTATTTGTTTCATTATTCTCTTTTTGTTCAAACTCTTCATCTAACTTTTTCATATCAACTTCATAGGCTTTTTCTTTAAAAATATCATCTTTTGAGATTGATATACCTTTCATATGGCTCAATGGGAAAGCAAAGGCAATACCTTTACCCGTAGTTGTAATATGTAATGAGTGAATTATAGATTTAATTACTCCATTTACTTTATACTTAGGAAGTAAAAATAGAAGTAAAGAGTCATTTGCTTCAAAAGATGTTCTATAGAAGTTTTCCATCTCCTCAAGACCAATACCCTCTGCTTTTAATACTGTAACTCCTGATGCACCAGCATTATATGCAGCATCTACTGCATCTACTTTTTTATCAGTTGGAACAATTATAACAACAGCAGTAAACTCTAAGTCTAAAGAGTGTCTAACATGAGAACCATTAATATTAACAGTTGCTAAGTCCATATTTTCTGCATCTACTAAAGTATCATTTAATAAATCATCTCTTTCAATATCAGTATTAGATTTAACCCCCATCTTTTCAATCACAATACCATAAAGCATAACTGTAATCATTGGGAATAAAGAAGCAAAAGCAATAAGACCAAACCCATCAATTAGTGGACTTCTACCCTCAATATTTGTAGCAAGACCAATACCAAGTGCAGCAACAAGTGGTACTGTAACTGTTGATGTAGTAACTCCTCCACTATCATATGCAATAGGAATAATATATTTAGGTGCTACAAAAGTTAAAATAATAACTACAATATATCCAAAAATAATATAATAGTGAATAAACCCTCCATCAACAATTCTAAATGCTCCAAGTGCAATACCAACAGCAACACCTGATGCAACAAAAACCCTTAAAACAAAATCATTGATTTTACCATCACTTATCTCTTTTGCTTTTTTTGCAATTGCCATAAGTGAAGGCTCTGCCATAGTTGTTGAAAATCCAATAGCAAATGCAAAAGCATAAATCATCATAACTGATTCAGATTTAGTAAGCTGGAATGCCATAGTCTCACCTAGACTAAATAACCCCATTTCTAAACCAAGAATAAATGCATAAAGACCAATAACTACAAGTCCAAATCCAAAGAATACATTTCTAATATTTTCAATTCTCTTTTTTAATACAGCATATTGGAAGAAAAGAATAATTAATAAAATAGGCGCAACATCTTTTAAAACAGATAAAAGCCCTGTGATTATTGAACCAATAGAAAAGTTATTAACTACTGAGTTTGAAGCTTCAGGTGCATTTACAGCTGTTTGAATAACGACTTTTCCCACTTCTTGCACATCTACTAAGTTATATACTGCAATACCATAAACCTGTACAAATATCATTGGTGTTAAAGAAGCAAATGCAATTAAACCAAAACCATCAATTACAGGATCTCTTCCTTTAATTGTTGTAGCAAGTCCAATACCAAGTGCTGCAACAAGTGGTACTGTAACTGTTGATGTTGTAACACCACCTAAGTCATATGCTAAACCAACAATCTCTTTTGGTGCAAAGAACGTAACACTTACAACTAAAATATATCCTGCAATGATATAATAGTGAATTGGGTGTCCCTTATATATTCTAAAAACACCTAAAAATATAGCAAAACCAACTGACCCTGCAACAACTAATCTTAGTACAGTAGCATCAATTCTTCCACTGGATATTGATGCAGCCTTATCTGCAATAACTGCAAGTGCAGGTTCTGCAATAGTTGTACCAAAACCTATTAAAAATGCAAAAAACAAGACCCAAAGCATTGAACCGTGTTTAGCAAAGTCTCTTGCTAAGCCCTCACCAACAGGAAAGATTCCTATTTCTAGTCCATGTAAAAAAATAGCAAGTCCAAATCCAACAATAACTAAACCAATAGCAGTACTAACCCACCCCTCTGGAACTGCTTGGATAATTGCAAGTTGAAAAAACAAAATAACTACGATTATGGGAATAAGATCCCTAAAAGAGTCCTTTAAAAGCTTCAAAAAGAAGTTAAGTTGCGTCATAAATTTATGTCTCCTACCTTGTGTGTTCTAAGTTTTTATCTTAGATACTATATATATTTTACACACATTTAACTGAAACATTACAATATAAAAATTATTAATTAAAAATGAAAGGTATAATAGAAAGTAATATAAAGTAGGAAACCCTACCTTATATTATACTTGGTGTTCTGTTTTCTTAGCTAATCTCTCTTTTTGAGAAAGATATGAGTTAACTGAACCTAAGTAGGCTTTTGCAGTAGCAAGCATAGTATCTACACTTAATCCATGTCCTACAAATGATGGAGACTCATCATCAAAAGATACTCTTGTAGTTACTTTACCTAATGCATCTTTACCCTCTGTTACTGAAGTTACATTATAACTTTGAAGATTCCCTTCTAATCCTGTTAATCTATCAATAGTTTTAAAAATAGCATCCATTGTACCATTACCAATATTTGCATCACTAAATACTTCATCATTTCGCTTAATAGATACAGCAGCTGTTGGTAAACCTTCAGAACAGTCGCTTATTTGTAATCCAACTAATTCGTAGATACTATCACTATTTAATGACTCATCAGTGATTAGCATTCTAATATCATCATCAGTTACATCTTTTTTCTTATCTGCAACAATCTTAAATTTCTCAAATGCTGATTTTAATTCCTCATCTGTAACACTATCGAAACCTAACTGATTAATTTTATCTCTAAATGCAGCCTTTCCTGAGTGTTTACCTAAAATTAACGTAGAATCTTTAATAACACCCACATCTTCAGGTCTCATAATTTCATAAGTTTCTTGATGCTTTAATACACCGTCTTGGTGAATTCCACTTTCATGGGCAAATGCATTTTTACCAACAATTGCTTTGTTTTGTTGTGGTTCAACACCTGTAATTGTTGCTACTAATCTTGATGTAGGATAAATTTCAGGAGTATTAATATCTGTATATAAGTCACCAAATACATCTTTTCTAGTCTTGATAGCCATAACAGACTCTTCTAAAGATGAGTTACCCGCTCTTTCACCTAATCCATTGATAGTAACCTCAATCTGCCTTGCACCATTACTAACTGCACTTAAAGTATTTGCAGTAGCTAATCCTAAATCATTATGGTTATGTACAGAAACTATTGCTCTATCTTTTGCAAAATCACTTAACTCTTTTACCATTGCACCTAATTCTGTTGGTAATCTATATCCAACTGTGTCAGGTAAATTAATAGTAGAAGCACCAGCCTCAATAACAGCATCCATAACCTCTTTCATAAATGGAATTTCACTTCTACCTGCATCTTCTAAAGAAAACTCAACATCATCTACAAATGTTCTTGCATATTCAACAGCATAAACAGCTCTTTTAATAACCTCTTCTTCACTCATCTTTAATTTATATTTCATATGAATTGGTGAAGTTGCTATAAAAGTATGAATTCTATGCATCTTTGCTTTTTGAACAGCTAAAGCTGATTGTTTAATATCATTTTCAACTGCTCTACTTAAAGAACAAATAGATGAGTTCTCAACTTGCTCTGCAATTCTACTTACAGCATCAAAGTCACCTGGACTTGCTGCTGCAAAACCTGCTTCAATTACATCAACACCTAACTTTTCTAATTGTTTTGCGACTTTTATCTTCTCTTCTGTATTCATTGAACAACCAGGAGATTGCTCACCATCCCTTAATGTAGTATCAAAAACTATAATTTTATTTTTATCCATTGTAGTACCCTTTTAAATATACCTAATTATTATACACTTTTTTATTTAATAAAAAAGAAAAACAGTTATTACTAATTTTAATGATTAATTTTCTAATTTGAAGTATTAGAGAGATTTAAGAAGTAGAAGAAGAGTGTTAACACTTTTTATAAAATTACTGTTGTGAAAACTAAAAATTTTCATAATTTACTCCCCTTGATTTTCGTATAGAAAGTATATTTAATAAATAAATTTTTGTCAAGAGTAATTTAAAAAAGTTTTAAATATTAATAAGTTTTTTAAAAGACACCCAAAAGTAGAAGAATCTACTTTTGGGTTAATAAGAAGTATTAGTTATCGTCTCTTTTAGATGTTGACTCATCTGTATTTTCTGATTGTTCTTGTTCATTCTCTTTAGAGTTTAAACTATCTTTAGTATCATCTTTAATCTCTTTTGATGACTCTTTTTTTGTCTCTTTAGAAGATTCTTCTTTAATAGGTTCAGTATGTAAATCTTCTTCTTCAAAAACTTCACCACCATTTTCTTTGATGATTTCTCTTACTCTTTCACCTGAAATCACCTCTATTTCTAGAAGTTCTTTAGTCATTTGTTCAATTGCATCATTATGATCTCTTAATGATTGAAGAACAATTTGATATCTTTCATTTAAGATATTTTTTGTGTATTCATCAAGATTTTTAGCTGTTTCATCGGAGAAATCTTTTTGTGTTTGCCCACCAATAAATTGGTTTTGTTTTCTTTCTAACACCATAAGACCTGCAATATCACTCATACCATACATAGAAGCCATTGATTTAATAATATCAGTTGCTCTTTCTAAATCATTTCCAGCACCTGTACTAATTTCACCAATAAACACTTCCTCAGCTGCTCTACCACCTAATAGTGTATCAACCTCTGCAATTAACTCATGTTTTTGCATCAAGTATTTATTCTCTTCAGGAGTATTAAGCGTATATCCAAGTGCTGCTAAACCTCTTGGTACAATTGATACTTTATTTACTTTCTTTGCACCTTTTGTAATCTCTGCAATTAATGCATGTCCAGACTCATGATAAGCTACAATTTCTCTCTCTTTTGGAGAAATTCTTCTTGACTTTTTCTCTAAACCAGCAATTTGTCTCTCAACTGCTTCTTTAAAGTCACTTGCTTCAACTTGTTCTTTTTTTGATCTACCTGCTAATAAAGCTGCTTCATTAATCACATTTGCTAAATCTGCACCAGCTAAACCTGCTGTCATTTTAGCAACCTCTTTTAAATCCACATCATTAGCAAGTTTTACATCTTTAATATGAACTTTTAAAATTTCGATTCTTCCCTCATAATCAGGTTTATCAACTAAAACTTGTCTATCAAATCTTCCAGGTCTTAACAACGCTTGGTCAAGAACCTCAGGTCTATTTGTAGCTGCTAGTACAATTACAGGAGCCATTTCAGTTGAGAATCCATCCATCTCAGCAAGTAATTGATTTAGAGTTTGTTCTCTTTCATCATTTCCACCCATTGGTCCACCACTTGCTCTACTCTTACCAATTGCATCAATCTCATCAATAAAAATAATAGCCGGGGCACTTTTCTTAGCTTGCTCAAATAGGTCTCTAACTCTACTTGCACCAACCCCTACAAACATTTCAATAAATGCTGAACCTGAAACAGATAAGAACTCAACATCAGCTTCACCTGCAACTGCTTTTGCAAGAAGAGTTTTACCAGTACCAGGAGGTCCTACTAATAATACACCTTTTGGGATTTGAGCACCAAGTTTAACGTATCTTTCAGGATCGGATAAAAAGTCAACTACCTCTTGTACTTCCTCTTTTGCCTCTTTGTTACCTGCCATATCTTCAAATTTTACTTTTGGCTTTTCTGAATTGATCATTTTTTTAGATGACCCTATTCCAAGAAGGCCACCGCCTCCTCCGCCACCCATTGATTTTTGCATTCTTTTTGCAATAAAAATCCAAATAGCAAAGAAAATAAAAATTGGTAATACCCATCCAAATAGAATATCAGCTAAAAGATTCTCTTCATTAATTCCACCATAATCGATATTCTTCTCTTCTAAGGTAGGAATTAGTGTATCATCAGGAACAACTCTTCTTGCTGTATATGTAGTAACTTGATTACCCTGTTTTGATATTGCTTTTACCTGAGTATTTCCAATACCCACATAACTTACCTGCCCATTTTGTACTAACTTTTTAAGTTCAGAATATGGAACTGTTTTGTTTTTTGATTGTCCAAAAGCTGCAACTGATGAATTACCTGTATTTGAACTCATTTGATCTTCAGGAAATATTGCCTTAAATGCAAATATTGTCACTATTGAAAATATCACAAATACTAATAATGGATTGTTATTAAAAAAGTTATTATTATCTCCACCATTATTGTTATTTTGCTGTTTATTATTCATAAACTATTACTCCTTATTTTTATAAACTATACTTATCCACTCACCTTTGTGAATAAGCTCTACCTCTTCTAGATTTTTAAATCTACTTCGTACTCTAGCTAGGTGTTTATCTAAAATTCCTGAAATTATTAAAATACCTTCAGGTTTTAAAGACTTTTTTAAATCACTTGCTATCATACTTAATACATCAGCTACAATATTAGCTATTACAAGATTATACTTTTTTATTGCTAAATTTGCCGAACCAACCCATGATTTTTCAAAACTAACATTATTTAAATTAAAGTTAGTTGTTGTATCTGCAATACAAACTTCATCTGTATCACAAATATCAACTTGACAACCTTTTTTAGCAGCTGCAATTGCAAGAATTCCACTACCAGTACCAACATCTAAAACACTATATTCAGGGCAAGCATACTTATCTATAGCCTCAATACAAGCAGAAGTTGTTTCGTGATGACCAGAACCAAAAGATAGTGCTGGATCAATTATAATATCAATTTTATCATCTCTTTTTGCTTCCCAAGAAGGTCTAATAAAGAAGTTACCAACTTCAACTGCTGGAATTGACTCTTGATACTGCTTTATCCAATCAATATTTTTCTTAATCTCACATTTCATTTCACACTTAGTATTAATATTTTCACTAAATGCTTTTACTTCTTTTTGTAATAAATCTAAGTTGTTCTCACTTCTTACTATTAAACTTCCCTCAAACTCTTCAATAGCATCGTTTGTCGCTGTTGCTACTAAATCTAAAAAAAGTTCATAGTTACCTTGAGGTTTAATTGTTAGTTCATAATAATTTTCAGTCAAAATACCCCTTTGATTATATGCATATTTGCATAAATGGGATATTTTATCTAAATATATTTTTGAGTAATATTAAAAGTATTAAAAAAAGTTTTCAATCATATCTCTCATAACTTTATTATCAGAGACACGATTTACAATATCCCTAAACTCATTGGCACCTTTATAACCTTTTGAGTAAGAGTGTAACAGTTTTCTAAACATAACAGCACCATATTCACCATGGAAATCTAACATTGCATCAAAATGTTCTAAGATAATCTCTTTTTTCTTCTGTTCGGTTATGTCTTGAACATTATTTTTTAGTTGATAAAAAATCCAAGGTTTACCAATAGCACCTCGTCCTATCATAACCCCATTAGCTTTTGTGTACTCTAAAACCTGTTGAGCCTTATCATAATCTTTTATATCGCCATTTGCTATAACAGGGATATTTACTGCATCTTTCATAGCTTTAATTGCGTCATAATCTACAGGTGCTTTATATTTACCAGCTCTTGTTCTACCGTGAACTGAAACAAAATCAACTCCACAAGCTTCAACTGCTTTTGCAATATCCACAGGAATTTTTTCATTCACTCCTATTCTAACTTTTGCTGATGTATACTGTTTTTTTGAGTATTTTTTAACAGTTGATAAAATCTCTTCTAATTTATTTAAATCGCCTAAAAGATTTGAACCTGAACCATGATTGAAAACCTTAGGTGCTGGACACCCACAGTTTAAGTCAATACCATCAATTCCCTCAACATCATTTAGTAACTCCACTGCATCTCTTACTAGTTCTGGTTTGTTACCTGCAATCTGTACAATATATGGGTCTTCACTCTCATGCTTTTCAATCATTTTTAAAGTTTTTTGAGATTTATAAACTAATGCATTTGATGATATCATTTCTGAGATTGTTATATCAGCGCCAAATTTTTTAACTACTGATCTAAAAGGTAAGTCTGTATAACCTGCTAATGGTGCTAGAACCATTAGAGGTTTTGTAAAATCTATTTTTTTTTCCATTATTTATAAGATATAGCTTCCAAATTATAATGTTTACCAGCATCTTTAAGCTCTAATAGTGCTTTAAATGCTGTATATTCATCCTCACTTGTAGATTGAATAACCTCTCTTGCTTTATCAATCATCTCATACTCAAATAGTACATGTAAGTATGCTGATGTTGCTTCTTCTATTTCAGATGATAATTTTTCAAATAGTGCAATTATTTGATCAGGTTGTAATATAGCTTCATAATTTTTAGCCAATGACATATAATCTTCTTTTGTAAAATCTAAATCTTTTACAATTTTTAAAATCTCTTCTGCAGTAAATCCAAATTCATTATTTGCTGCATCTTTTTCAAAAAGTTTTTTAGCTAATGTTTTATCAAGTTTAATATTTTTGTATACTTTTTTAACAGTTGTCATACTCTTATCTCTTAAGACTTTTTCAAATGCTGTTTTTAATATATCTTGATTATAATTTTCACTTTTCTTAAGAACCTCAACTGCAAAGTCAGGATCTTGATTAACTTTATTCATAGTATTATAATTTACTATAGAAGATATTTCACTAAATTTTACAGACTTGTCATTTACATACTTTCCTGCTTTTACATCTTTGATTGTAGCTACGATTTTATTTAACTCTTCATCAGGAGAAGAGAAAGTATTATCTGTAACCTCTAATTTAAACTGAGAAAGAATAGAAGACAGGTTTTTAAAGCCCTTTGTTTTAAATTTTTTATTAAAGTTTTTTTCTAAAAGGTGTGCTTTTAACATAGCTAATAAAAGTTCATGGTCTTTATTCACCGCTCTTTGTTTGATTACGTTAAGTAATCCGTAGAATAAAATATGTCCTATTGTTGCTACAAAAAGTAGCACTAATGGTACAATAATCCATACTGCAACAGGTAGAGTCAATGAAAAGTCTAAAACAGTGATTTGATACTCACCTAATTCTAAACTAAATAAATAACCATAAATAGCTACAATAAATAAAATTGAAAAAACAACGTACTTTTTAAAACCCATCTTAAATCCTTTTTACTATTTTTCTACTTCGTAAATCTCTCTACAAGGTGTACAAAACTTCGCAAATGGTTTAGCTCGTAATCTTCCTATAGCAATTGATTCATCACACATTTCACAAGTACCATAAGTACCCTTTTCAATTCTTTTTAGTGCTTCTTCAATCTCTTCTAGCTCTTTTACTTGCTGATTTGCGATGATACCCTCTTTAAAACTATCACTTGAAACTTCAGCGTAATCATACTCATCATTACACTCTGTACTTTTTAAAGAGTTAATACTCTCTCTACTATCATTGATACTATTAGTTATCAACTCTTTTCTTTCCAACAGTTTTTGTTTTAGTTCTTCGATCTGTTTTGCGTTAGCCACTTTCTTACCCTTAAAATAAAAATTTTGAAATTATACAAAAGATTATATAAATTACTTATGATACGGATGATTATTGTTTATAGCTAACCCTCTAAAAAGTTGTTCAGCAAGAACAACATTTGCAACCTTATGTGCCATTGTCAAATCGCTTAAAGATATTATACAATCACACTTCTTTAAAAACTCTCTTTCAAAACCAAAAGCTCCCCCAATAAAGAAATTTATTTCATTTTTACCCTCAATTAAACTTGCAAATTTATATGAATCCACTCTTTTACCTAATACATCTAAAGCAATATTATATCCTGAAAGATATTTTTCGTATGCTTTTGAGTAAGATTTTTGTGCTTCATTCTCATTTATTGTCTGTGCTTTTGCAATCTCTTTATTAAAAATATAATGAAACTCAATCTTTGCAAACTTTGATGACATTTTAATAAACTCTTTTATTAAAGTATCAAAGTCATCCCTACTTGGTTTTGCTATTGTATATATATTTATCTTCATAATTATGTATATAATCCTGAAGCTACTACATTAAACATAACATTGTTTAATTTATCATCAACTTTAACACCACCAATACCACACACTGGATGAGTACTTAAAGCTGCAATATTACAAATCTTCTCACCTAAAATGTAGTTTACATCTTTTGTGGAAGTATTTTTGTATGCACCCAAACCAATCATATCAATATCTAAAACATTTGCTTCAATAACTTCATCTTCATTATGTGTTGAAAGTCCTATAAGTTTATCACTACCTATTTTCTCTCTAATAATCCTTACTGCTTCTTGCTTATCTTCTGAAATTTTAAAAAAATCTTCTTGACCTAAATGTACTCCGTGAGCATACTTTATTAAATCAATACTATCATTTACTATTATTACAGCATTACTATTTTGTTGCAAAAACTTTAAATTTTCAATCTTCTTTTCTTTTGATGATTTTTTATCTCTATACTGTATAATTTTTGCATTTAGTTTTGTAGATATTTTTAAAAAATCAGTTATTGTAATATTGTGTTTTTCTAAACTTTCAATATCACATAAAGCATATAAATTATTAAAAGGCTTTAGATTTGTATCTAAAACCTTTTTAAATCTTTCAGTCATTTAGTTAGCAATCTTCTCTTTTGAAAACATTTTTAATAGATCAGATAATGTTTGTTTCATTTGTGATCTATTAACTACCATATCAATAAGCCCTTTTTCAAGTAAGAACTCAGCTCTTTGGAACCCCTCTGGTAAATCAGCACCAATTGTTTGCTTGATAACTCTTTGTCCAGCAAATCCAATTAATGCACCAGGTTCTGCCATAATTATATCTCCTAAAAATGCAAAAGATGCAGACACTCCTCCCATAGTAGGATCTGTTAAAACAGAGATATAAGGTAGTTTTGCGTGTTCCATTCTTTTAAGTGCAGCTGATGTTTTAGCCATTTGCATTAATGCAAAAGTTGATTCTTGCATTCTTGCACCACCAGAAGCTGAAACAATAATTAAACCCTGATGCTTTTCAATAGCTCTATTTACTGCTCTTACAATCTTCTCACCTTCAACAGAACCTAAACTACCTCCCATAAATGAGAAGTCAAAAACTACAATTTGTACAGGTATCTCATTTATAGTACACTCTCCACTAACAACAGAGGAGTTTCTTCCTGTTTTCTTATTTGCTTGCTCAACTCTTTTTTTATAAGACGTTTTATCAACAAACTTTAAAGGATCATTTGGCTTTAAATCATCATCATACTCAACAAAACTATCTTTGTCTGTTAATATCTCTATTCTTTTCTTTGCACCAACTCTCATATGAAAATTACATTTTGGACAAATGTTATCTTGATTTTCAACCTCTTTAAAAAACATCAATGCACTACACTCAGGACATTTAACCCAGTGGCTTGGTGCATCTTTTTTAGTTGGTTGTGTTTTTGAACTATCAAAA
The DNA here is from genome assembly GCA_041694355.1 of Arcobacteraceae bacterium. Taxonomy (GTDB): domain Bacteria; phylum Campylobacterota; class Campylobacteria; order Campylobacterales; family Arcobacteraceae; genus Arcobacter_B. The sequence goes on from JASMTK010000136.1 coordinate 14,096, forward strand.
GAAATTCTGCTAAATAAATTCTTTAAATCCATAATCTAACCCTTTTAAAATTTATTATAATCTTATATATTTTTAAACTTATCTAATTCGTCTAATTTTTCCCATGGATAATCACTTTGTCCAACTTGACCCCTTGCAGCTACATCTGCATAAAGGAATGTCTCTGGACTAGGCTTATCTAGGTTGAATTTTTGTGTAATCCATCCTGGAGTTAATGGGAAGTTTTCCATTACAAACAGTGACAATTCATCATCATTATGTTTTGTATATGTACCATAAGTATCAACTGAAATAGATGTTGGTTTAGCAACACCTATTGCATAAGAGATTTGAACTAAAGCTTTTGTTGCTAATCCAGATGCAACAATATGCTTAGCTACCCATCTAGCTGCATATAAACCACTTCTATCAACTTTTGTATAATCTTTTGAACTTTGAGCTCCACCACCAATTGGTGCATATCCACCAAATGAGTCAACAATAAGTTTTCTACCTGTTAATCCAGCATCATGAAGTGAAGAGTGGTTTACATATCTACCTGTTGGATTAATATGAATAATTGTTTTATCCTTATCATACATAGATGTTGGAAGCCCTGTATCATCAATTAATCCTTGAATTAACTCTCTTACTTCTTCTATTGGCATTCCCTCAACTGAAGGAGCACTTACAACTATTGTATGAATTTTCTGAGGTTTACAATTTTCAAAGTTCTCTTTTGTTTCATAATCAACTGTTACTTGTGTTTTAATATCAACACCAAGTTTATGTTTATGATTTAATGCGTAGTTATAAACTTTTTCACACAACATTCTTGCATATGTAATAGCAGCTGGCATATAATCAGCTGTCTCTTTAGATGCAAATCCAAACATAATACCTTGATCACCTGCACCAATCTCACCAGTATCTTGATCAACCCCTTGACCAATATCAGCTGATTGTTGATTTAATAAAACTTGTACATTTACATCATCAGGGTGTAAACACTGCTCATGTGTGAAAGAAGACTTTCCATCATAACCTATTTTTGCTAATGCATCTAATACTATTTTATTATAATCTTCATCTTTTAAGTCACAATCTGATTTAACTTCTCCACCAATTGCAATGTTTTTACCAGCTACAAATACTTCTGAAGCAACTCTACTTTTACTATCTTCTATAATTAATTTATCAACTATCGAGTCTGCAATAATATCTGCACATTTGTCAGGATGTCCCGGACTTACTACTTCTGAAGTAAATAAATATTGACTTTTTTTGTTTTCCATTTTTGTTTTCCTCTTAGGTTTTCCATTTTTGTTTTCCATTATTTTTAATTACAATATTGCTGTTTAAAAAATAACAAATATAACAGCAAGTTACTATATAAATAATTATTCTACAGTTACACTTTTAGCCAAATTTCTTGGCATATCTACATCATTTCCTAATCTAACTGAAATCTCTAATGAAAGCAACTGTAAAACTACTAACATTTCAAAAAATTCTAACATATAATGTTCAGCTAAATTAATCTTGATGAAATCATCACTTAATTCAAAATCAAGTGGTGAAATTGAACAAATTGTACTATCTCTAGCACTTAACTCTTCAACATTTGATTTTATCTTATCATAAAGAAGATTCTTTGGCATCAATGCAATAGTAAACAATTCTGGGTCTGCTAATGCTATTGGTCCATGTTTCATTTCACCTGATGGATACCCCTCAGCGTGTAAATAAGAAATCTCTTTAAGCTTTAAAGCCCCTTCTAATGCAAGGGGATAGAATATATCCCTTCCTATAAAGAAGAAGCCATGACCATGTAGGTACCTTTTTGAAAGTCTTCTTGTCTTTTCATGTATCTTATCATCTACAATCAATGCTTTTGGAACTTCTCTTAGTATCTGAATCTCATTTGCAATTCTTTCATCACTAATTGATTTTTTCTGTTTTGCAAAATATAAAGATAGCATCCATAATACAACAGTTTGAGTAGAAAATGCTTTTGTAGAAGCAACACCTTTTTCTATCCCTGCTCTTGTTAATATTTTATAATCAGCAACTCTTGTCATTGATGAATTATCAACATTACAAACAACTAAAGTTTTTAATCCAGCTTCCTTAGCCATTTTTAATGCTTCTAATGTATCTGCTGTTTCACCACTTTGACTAATTACTATAAAAAGTGTATCTTTTGTAAGAAGTGGCTCTTTATATCTAAATTCACTAGCAATTTCCACATTACATTTTGTTTTTGAAAGTCTTTCAAAAAGGTATGAGGCTGTTAATCCAGCGTGGTATGATGTACCACAAGCACATATCTTTATTTCATTTACATTTTCAATTATTGAAGGGTCAATTTCATCAAATAAAATCTCATCATCTTGTACTCTTCCAAGCATACAATCACTTACAACATCACTTTGCTCGTAGATCTCTTTTTCCATAAAAAATCTATACCCATCTTTTTTTGCATACTGTTTTGAAGTTGGAAGTGTACTCCAAGAGTAGTTATCATCAAAAAACTCAATCTTTGATTCAGTTGCCACTCCACCAACATTATCTTCTAAATAAACCACATCATTAGCAAGGCCAATAAGTGCTGCATCTGAAGATCCAAATACAACTTCATCTTTATTTTTCCCATAACCTACAATCAGTGGACTTCCATTTTTAAAGAAAAATATTTTTGAAGGAGCTGCTTTAGTAATAAGTAAAATTGAAAAAGCACCTTGAAGTCTTTTAATCGTACTTTTAAAAGCTTCATTTGTATCATTTGATTCATTATAATAATTTTCAAAAAGATGAACTATAACTTCTGTATCTGTTTGAGATACAAACTTATGTCCCTTTGCTATTAGTTCATCTTTTAACTCTTTATAATTTTCAATAATACCATTATGTACCACATAAGAGTATTCACCTAAATGTGGATGTGCATTTAATTCTGTAGGTTTTCCATGTGTAGCCCATCTTGTGTGGCCTATCCCTAATGTAACTTTTTCATCATCAAAGTTTTTTAGTTTTTCTGTTAGGTTATTTAGTTTACCTAAGGCTTTAAATACATCGATTCTATCTTGATTAATCAAAGCAACTCCAGCTGAATCATACCCTCTGTACTCTAGCTCTTTTAATCCATCTAATAGTATCTCTTTTGTATTTGATTTACCTATATACCCAACTATTCCACACATTTACACTAACCTTCAGTAAAATTTTAATCAACGATTATAGTTAATATTTACTAAAAAAACCCTTTTGTATAAATGATTAATTTATGTTTTATGTTTACTAAAAACTAATTTGAATAAAATAAGATATGAAACACTTTATAAATACAATGAATAATAAATATACATTTTCTACTTGTGAGGGTTGTGAAGCTAATTGTTGTGATGGAAGAACTGGTACGATATTTTCACAAATAATACTTGATGATTTTGAAGAGATATATGAAAATTACCCTATACTATTTCTCTTTGGAGAGTTAGGCTATATAAAACCTGTACTTATTTTAACTAATGGAAAAGATTTATGTAAGTATGTAAAGGATTCAAAGTGTACTATTTATGAAAAACGCTCTTCTATATGTAAAGCATATCCACTTAGTGCTCATATAGACAATAATATCTATGTGGATCATTTATGTCCTGCTGTAAATAGTAGTGATAAAGAATCTAATATTTTAGTTGAAGATCAAAAAATAAATAAAAACTTTTATTCAGATATATTTGATAACTATCAAGATAAATATATCCAAACTCATCAGGAGTTAGAAAAATTTAATATCAAAAAAGATTTTGAAGTAGCAATAAATATAAATGGAATTGATTTTTATAAATATAAGAAACAGACTACAAATAAGTATTTAAAGCTACATCAAAAATCATTAAGCCTTTTAGAAGATGATTACTTTAAGAGTCTAAATTCTTAAGTAACTCTTCGTGGATTAAACTATTTGAAGCTACTATATATTTATCCTCAAATAAAGTATAATCTTCACCTCTTAGATTAGAAACCTTTCCTCCTGCTTCTTGTAAAATCAAAATTCCTGCACTTACATCCCAAGCTTTTAAGTTCATTTCATAATATCCCTCATAAGTACCTTTTGCCACATAACATAAATCAATTGCAGCAGAGCCCAATCTTCTGATATCTTGACATCTTGGTAAAATGTGATGAATCTTTTTTATCACATCCTCTAAATCATCCTGATTTGAACCACTTGAATATGGAAACCCTGTAGCTAGTAAAGCTTTTTGGAAATTGTTTTGATTTGATACATTAAGTTTTTCATTATTTAAATAAGCACCCTCACCTTTTTTTGCCCTATAAAGTTCCTCTAAAATTGGATTATAAACAACAGCTAGAAATGGTTTTCTATCTTTGTATACTCCCACAGAAATAGCTGTATGGGGTACTTTATTTACAAAGTTAGTTGTTCCATCTATTGGGTCAATTATGATTGAATTGTTAAACTCAATATCTGTATTATCTGATTCTTCAGCTATTAAATTAAAATCTTTAAACTCTTTTTCAAATCTTTTTTTTAAAAAGTTTTCAACTGCAACATCATATTTTGTTACTAAATCTTTTTTTGCTTTAAAATCTACTTCTTTATTTGAGTAATACCCATCTTTTAATATTTTTCCTGCTTCTTTTATAATACTTATTAACTTTTCTTGCATATACTCTCTTCTTTTTTAGGTTATTTTATCCAAATTTGGTTACATTATATATAAAGGACGTTATATCTAATTAACACTTTTTATTATATAATATTTATTAAATAAATTATTAAAGATTTGAAATGGCACACACAATAGAATTAAATGAAGATGAAAGAGATTGTTTACAAGAGCTTATGAATATAGCTTATGGGTCTGCTAGCTCTGCAATTGCAGATATTATTGATGCTTTTGCTACCTTGGCAATCCCAAAAATTGAGATTATAAATGTAAAGGAATTAAAAAGTTATTTAAACTCTCAACTTACAGAGAATGAACACTTTGTAGCATCTCAACTTATAAATGGTGATTTTGATGGAGAGAATCTTTTTATTATAGATAAAGATTCAGCTGTAAATATGTCAAAAGAGTTTGACTTGGTACATGAGGGTGAATTGAGTGATGAAGAGGTTAGTGATATAGTACTTGAAATTACAAATATATTATCATCAGCTACTATTAGTTCTCTTATTGAAGAGATGGACTCTTATGCTTCTTTTGCACCTCCTAGCATTAGTTTGATTAAAAATGCAAATGAGCTAGAGGATAATCTTGAAGAAAACTATGAACAAGTTATTATAATCTCAACAAAATTAAACTTTGAACAGCAAAATATTTATGGTCATTTACTAATGCTTGCTAGTGATAAATCTATTGAATATATTAAAGCAGCACTAAATAAAATTTTAGATGAGTATTAAAATGTATAATCAAGAATTTAACCTAATTTGTGACAATATAAATAGTGGTATTTTAATACTAAATAAAGACTTAGAAGTAAAGTATTGGAATAAATGGCTAGAAATACAAACAAAAATAAAATCAAAAGATATATTAGATAAGCAAATTACTGAGTTTTATAAAAATATAAATGAGAAAGTTCTAAAAAGAAAAGTAAAAACTGCTCTAAGGCTTAAATCATCTACATTTTACAACACAGAACAAACAAAATATCTTTTTGATATAAAACTAAATAAAATCGCTGATTCAATCTTTTTTAATATGCAACAAAGTGTTACTATCTCTCCTTTTAATTTAGAGGAGGAGTTAGTAATAATATATATCTATGATACCACTTTACAAAGTGAAATAAACTATAAGCTACAAAAATCAAAAGAAGAGTTAGAAAAAAGAAATATTCAGCTTGAAGAGAAAAACAACGAATTTGAAAGAATGATAAATGCTTTAACAGAAGGGTTGGTAATCTCAGATGAAAAGGGATATTGTGAAAACATAAATAATCTTGGAGTTAAGCTTCTTGGATTTAATAGTAAAGAAGAGATTGTAGGTCATCATATTTTAGACTTTGTTGCGCCAGAGAGTAAAGAGTTAGTTAAAATAAACCTTCAAAGTGAAGATTTAAGAACATATGAGGTTGAGTTATTAACAAAAGATAATCGACAATTTACAGCATACGTAAGTGGGCAGGTTATTCAACTTGATAATAAAAAGAAAAGAATCTCAACAGTAGTTGATATATCACACGTTAAGCAAAAAGATCAGCTTATTTCTAGACAAGCAAAACTTGCGGATATGGGACAAATGATAGGAAATATCGCTCACCAATGGAGACAGCCACTTAGTCTTATTTCATCAAATGCAAGTGGAATGAAGCTTTATAGAGATTTAGGAAAGTTAGATGACAAATTATTTAATGACTCTGTTGAACAAATCATAAAGACTACAAATCACTTATCACAAACTATTGATGATTTTAAAAACTTTATAAAAGATGATAAAAGAAAAACAGTTTTTTGTCTAAATGATATTATAAAAAAGGATTTATCACTACTTGAGGGAATCATAAAAACTAACCATATAATAATAGATATAAAAAAGTATGATGAAGAGATTACTTTAAAAGGTTATCCAAATGAGTTAATCCAAGCTATTATGAATATAATCACAAACTGTAAAGATGCATTAGAAGCTTCAAGTGTAGAAGAGAAGTTAATATTTATAGAAGTTGGAAAGATAAATAGATATGGCTACTTAAGAATATATGATAATGCAAATGGTATAGACGAATCCATAAAAGACAAAATATTCCAACCATACTTTACAACAAAGCATAAATCACAAGGTACTGGACTAGGACTATTTATGACCCATAGAATAATAAATGATAGTATGGATGGGACAATTAAAGTGGATAATATAGATTTTGAGATACACAATGAAAAGTATAGAGGTGCTTGTTTTACAATAGAACTACCTCTTTATCAAAGCTAAGAAAAACTTAGCTTTTAGATAAATAACTACTTAGACTCTAAGTCTGTTTTTGCTTTTTCCCAAGCCTTTTCTAAATCTTTGTATGCTTTTGTAAAACCAGACTTCATATCTTTCCAAGCTTTATTTGAACTGGTTTTCATACTTCCATACCATTGTGCTACTTGATTTCTTTGTTTTCTTAAAGCCCTTAGGTTTTCACGAGCCTCTTTTCTTACTTTTTTATTCATTTTATCAAAGTCTTTATCAACTTTGTTTTCTAATTCATCAATTTGCTTATCTAATCTATTTAAACTTTTTTCTGTCTTCTTTAAAACTTCATCTTTTTTATCTACACTGTAAGAGCCAATCACTTCAAATAACTCTTCAGTTTGTTGCTTTACTTCTTTTATAGACGTATCATTTGTATTATTGTGATTATCTGCATAAGCAAAAGATGCTATACTTAATATACTTATTAAAAATATCTTTAAAATATTAAACTTCATAAATAACCTCCTTATGATTTAAATCTTGAAACTGCTAATTTAACAGCACTATTTAAATCTTCCCAAGCAGTATCAGCACCTGCTTTTAAATCTGTCCATGCATCGTCACTAGCCTCTTTGATTTCATCAAGTTTAGAAGAAGCTTTGTCTTGTAAATCTTGTAACTTTTCAATCTCTTTGTTATATTCTATTCTAGCATCAGCTTCTGCTTTGTTGGCTTTTGCTTTTAACTCTTTTACTTTGGCATCTAATTCATCAAGCTGTGCTTGAAGTTTCTTCTCATAAGCTCTTTTGATTTCCATACTGTTTCCTTTCTTTACTAAGATTAGAACTTATTAGACTTTGAAGTCAATGGAACTAATAAGCTATACCCCTATCCTACAATCTGAAACTTAAATGACAATATAATATATTTTATTTAGCAAGAAGATTTTGAAATTTTTAAAAGTAATGTTTAAATAAAAGGTAAAGAAGTGAGTTTTTTAAGGTTTTAAAAAACAAAGAGATTGTTTTTTGGACCTGATGTCTTCATTTCATTGCGACCATCAAGTCTGTAAAACTTTTGGGTCGTCCTTCGGACTTCGTGGCTTCACTACGCTTCGACCACTTCGTCTGCGAAAGCTAAAAACGTGAAACTATTCACGTTTTTTTAACGCTTTCTTACATTCCCATTCCAGGCATTCCGCCCATTCCACCCATATCAGGCATAGCTGGAGCACCACCTGCTGGTTTGTCTTCTTTTACGTCTGTAACAGTTGCTTCAGTTGTTAATAATAATGATGCAACAGAAACAGCATTTTGCATTGCAACTCTTTCAACTTTAGCAGGGTCTACAATACCAGCTTCAAACATATCTACATACTCACCATTTGCAGCATTGAATCCAAAGCTTTCATTATCAGATTTTCTAACTTCATTTACAACTACTCCAGAATCAAATCCTGCATTTGCAGCAATTTGTTTTAATGGAGCAGAAATAGCTCGAAGAACTATATCAGCACCAATAGACTCATCACCACATAAATCTAATGAAACTTTTGCAGCAGCTCTTATTAATGCAGCTCCACCACCAATTACAATACCTTCTTCAACAGCAGCTCTTGTTGCAGATAATGCATCATCAACTCTATCTTTTTTCTCTTTCATTTCAGTTTCAGTAGCAGCACCTACTTTGATTACTGCAACACCACCAGAAAGTTTTGCTAATCTCTCTTGTAATTTTTCTTTATCGTATTCAGAACTTGTACTCTCAATCTCAGCTCTAATTTGGTTAGTTCTAGCCTCTACTTTATCAGCCTGACCTACACCATTTACAATAGTAGTGTTATCTTTATCGATTACAACTCTACCAGCTGAACCTAACATATCCATAGTAGTACTTTCAAGCTTCATTCCCATCTCTTCAGAGATAACTGTTCCACCTGTTAAAATAGCAATATCTTCTAACATTGCTTTTCTTCTATCACCAAAACCAGGTGCTTTAACAGCAGCAATATTTAAAGAACCTCTTAATCTATTTACAACTAAAGTAGCTAATGCTTCACCATCAACATCTTCTGCAATAATTAATAATGGTCTACCAGATTGATTTACTGATTCTAATACTGGTAACATCTCTTTTAAACTAGAGATTTTTTTATCATATAATAAAATGTATGGGTTTTCCATCTCAGCAATCATTTTTTCTGAGTTAGTTACAAAGTAAGGTGATAAGTAACCTCTATCAAACTGCATACCCTCAACTACATCTAACTCATCAGAAATACCTTTTGCTTCTTCAACAGTAATAACACCATCTTTTCCAACTTTGTCCATTGCTTCTGCAATCATAGAACCAATATCACTATCAGAGTTTGCAGAGATAGTTGCTACTTGCTCAATCTCTTTTTTATCTGCTACTTCTTTTGAAGCTTTTTTTAATTCATCTAAAATAGCCTCAGTTGCTTTATCCATACCTCTTTTTAAAGAAATTGGATTTGCACCAGCAGTTACATTTCTTAATCCCTCTTTGAAAATAGAACTTGCTAATACTGTAGCTGTAGTTGTACCATCACCTGCTTCATCAGCAGTTTTAGAAGCAACCTCTTTTACAAGTTGAGCTCCCATATTTTCCATTGTGTCTTCTAGTTCAATCTCTCTTGCAACAGATACACCGTCTTTTGTGATATTTGGAGCACCAAATGATTTTTGTAATAATACATTTCTTCCTCTTGGTCCCATTGTAACTTTAACTGCATCTGCTAACTTTTCAACACCTGTATAAAGTTGATTTCTTGCGCTATCACTAAATGATACTTCTTTTGCCATTTTAAATTTCCTTTTTAGATAAATTTATTTATATTTTTCAAATTATATGTAAGAGAAAAACTTACATAACTCCAATGATATTATCGATATCTAATACTAGATAGTCTTCACCATCAAGAGTAAACTCAGTTCCTCTGTATTGTTCAAATACAACTGTATCACCTGCTTTTACATCTTTTACTTCAGAACCCACTGCTTTAACTGTTGCAGTATTTGGTTTCTCTTTTGCAGAGTCAACTAAAATAATTCCACTTTGTGTTTTTTCTTCTACTTCAGTTCTTTGTACTAAAACTCTTTTTCCTAATGGTTTAAAACTCATCTTTAATCCTTTATTATATTTTATTATAATTAATATTTGTACTTTTAGCACTCTTATTTTTTGAGTGCTAAAATTTTATAAAATTTTTTTAGATTTGTCAAGTAGTTTGAGTTAATTTGACTAAGAGTTTTTAAAAAGAGCTATTTATGCCTATTTATGTAATTTAAAAGTAACTCTTCAAGTGAGTCTTTAAGTATTTTATCTAATTTATTTAATCTATTTGTACATTTAAGTGCTAATTTATTTGCAGCATCTTTCGCACCATCAATACCAAGAAGATTTACAAAAGAGTTTTTACCATCGTCATTTTGTGTTGTTTTCCCTGCTTCTTGTTCACTTTGAGTTTCATCTATAATATCATCTTGAATTTGAAAAAGTAAACCTAAATCAATCCCAAAATCAAAAAGTTCTTTTTGTGTTTTTTCATCATACTGGGCAATTATTGCACCCATCTTTAAACTTGCTGCTATAAGTTTAGCTGTTTTATGTATATGTAAAAACTCTAATTGATTTAATTGTAATTTTTCATTTTCATAGTGACAATCAATAGCTTGACCTATAATCATTCCATCAATCCCACCATTTTCACTTAGTGTTTTAATAAGCTCTATTTTAATGTCATTGTGTAAAGGGGCATTTGCTATTTGATTAAAAGCTTCAGTATTTAGTGCATCACCAACTAAAATAGCAGTAACTTCATCATACTTTTTATGTAGTGTCTCAAACCCTCTTCTTAAATCAGCATCATCCATTGATGGTAAATCATCATGAATAAGTGAATAAGTATGAAGCATTTCTAAACCTAATGCAACAGGTAAAGAGTTTGGTAACAGTAAACTTTTTTTAGATTTAACTACATTTAGTAGCAACATTGGTCTAAATCTTTTACCACCAGCTTTCAACATCTCACCTAATGCACTCTCAAAATGCGGGTGAAATGTTTGTGATTTTGGTAAATGATTCTCTAAATATTCTTCAAATTGATTAAAAAGTGTAGTCATTTATTTTATTTTTGAGCAAATGGGTTAACACCACCCATCATATTCATAGCCATAGCTTTTTTGTTTTCGTCTGATTGTTTAATAACATCATTCATACATGAGATTAATAAAATTTGTAATGAATCCTTATCTTCTAGTAAAGAATCATCTATTTGTAAGTCTACTACTTCAGAGTTTCCATTTATTGAAATTTCTACCATACCTCCACCAGCTTTTGCTGTAAAGATCTTACTAGCATTCTCTTCTTTTGCATTTTCAGCCATATCCTGAAACTGCTTCATCATCGAATTTAAATCTAAATTTTTCATATCAATACCATCAAACATGGTCACTCCCTACTAATTCATTTGTTATTGTTTCTATGTTATTCTCTTCATCAACTATCACAACAGTTGGTTCATAATCTTCTAATTCATCATTTGAGTAAGATGCATAAGCAATAACAATAATCTTATCGCCTACTTCTACTTTTCTAGCTGCTGCACCATTTAAGCACATATCTTTACTACCAGCTTTTCCTTTAATAACATAAGTAGAAAATCTCTCTCCATTATTGATATTTACTATATCAACTTTTTGACCAACCATCATCTTTGATGCTTTCATCAAGTCTTCATCAATAGTTATTGAGCCAACATAGTTTAGATTAGCATCAGTAACAGTTGCTCTATGAATCTTACTATATAGCATATCAATTGTCATTTACTAATTCCTCTTCTGCAAATTATATAGCTTTTGCCATTTTCTTAATTTTCGGTATTTTATCACACATTTGTTAAAGTTATATAAAAAACCATTTTTAATTTCTATTTAAATATATCATATTATACTAATTTTTTTAAACTATTGTAAAGGCCTTAAATGAAAAAAATACTTTTTACACTTTGTTCTTTAGTGTTACTTTTAGAAGCAAGTAACCCTATTGCTGTATTTAAAACCTCAAAAGGAAACTTTGAAGTTGAACTAAAACCTAAGATTGCACCAAAAGCAGTTGAAAACTTTGTTACTCATGCAAAAAATGGTTACTATGATGGTGTTATTTTTCATAGAGTAATCAAAAACTTTATGATTCAAAGTGGCGATCCAACAGGAACTGGTAGAGGTGGTAAATCTATTTGGAATAAACCATTTGAAGATGAATTTGCACCAAATGCTGTATTTGACAAACCAGGAATTTTAGCAATGGCAAATGCAGGTAGAAATACAAATGGTAGTCAATTTTTTATTACAACAGCACCAACATATTGGCTAAATGGTAAGCATACTATTTTTGGATATGTAAAAGATGGATATGATGTGGTAAAAAAGATTGAAAGTGTTCCTACATCTGGAAGATCTGGAGGAAATAAACCTTTAGTAGAACAAAAAATAATCTCTATTGAGATAAAATAATTAGAAGTTTTTACTTCTAATTAAAAACTTTACTCATAACCTCTTTATTTCCTGAAGCTATTACTTTCTTTTCTAAAGTTTCAATTCTTAAAGTCTCTTCTTTAGCTTTATCTTTCCAGTAATTTAATTTTTGTAGAAGTACATCATCACTTTTAACAGTTTCATACAACTCAGTTAACTCTTCAAGTTTTAGCTCTAATTCATCTAATTGAACCTTATGACTTACTTTTAAATCACTTATTGTAGTTTTATACTTAGTTTTTGTCTCTTCTAAGTTTTGAGTCAATTTTCTAACTTTATAATCCAACTCATTATTCTGTTTTTTCAAAAAAGCTAAATCATTATGTTTTTTTTCATTTTTCTTATAAATAGATAGTTTTGATCTTAGCTCTTTATTTTCAGAAGTATATTTTTCTGTAGTGAAAATATACCTTTGTAACTTTTCATCAAGTCTTTTAACTTCATTTTTATAATAATCCAAATCTTTTTGTAAAGAGTTTATCATCACACTTTGTTCTGCCCATCCCTCTTTACTTTTGATAAAAATATCACTTTTATCTCTCATTAAAGCTAGTTGTATGTCTCTTTTTTTATTAAGTTCATCAGTTATATCTCTTTGAATAGAAATAGCACCCATAATATTTCCATTGTCGTCTAAAGAGGGGATTATATGACAATCTGTAGTAAAAGTGTTTTTACTTTTACTTAAATTTTTAAGTACTCCATGCCAAGGTTCATTATTTAGTATATTAGAGTAAATTTTTTTATAAATATCATCTGACATATCAGGGTGCTTTATTGATTTAAACTCTTTGTTTATCAAATCAGTAGTTGAATAACCTGTTATTTGACAAAACAAATCATTTACATAAGTTATTTTCATATGGGTGTCAGTTTTAACAACTATATTATTAGAATCAACAACTCTTTTGTACTCTTCTAACTCTTTTTTTTGTTGTTTTAAGAGTGTCTCTTGATATATACTTGAAGCTAAGTTCTCTAAAATCTTTAGAAGTTCTCTTACATCAACTGGTTTTGTTATGTACTCATAAACTTTTAATTTAATTGCCTGTGATAAGTAGTCACTATCACTATGTGCGGTAGTTATAAGTACAGGTATTGATGAGGATTTTCTTACTTTTTTTACTAAGTCTATACCATTTAAGTTTGGCATATTAATATCAGTTAGGATTATATCTATCTCATCACTATTATTAAGAAATATTTCATAACCCTCTTGTCCATCATTTGCAATATATACTTTTGCAAAAAAATCAGACATAAGCTTACTTAACTCTTCTCTTACAGTAGTATCATCTTCTATGTAAAGTAGTTTGAAGTTCTTAAGTAGCTCTTTATTTATGTTCATTAAATTTGTCTAAATCCATATCCGTTATTAATTCTATAAAATTAACAAAATCAAAAGGCTTTAGTAAATAGTCTTCAACACCTAAATCTTTTGCTTTAGAAATATATTCTGTTTCCGTATGAGCTGACATTATTATAAATGGCATATTTATCCCCATACCTTGTATCTCTTTTATCATTTCTAAACCATCCATATTAGGCATATTAATATCTGTAACAACAATATCAATATCTGGATTTTGCTTAACTAACTCTAAGCCCTCTTCTCCATCATTTGCTGTTAGATAGTTTGCTTTTAGCTTCTTTAAGGCATCTGTAATAATTGAAAGTAAATCACCCTCATCTTCAACAAAAAGTACCTTAAGATTTCTTAACCTTTCAATCTTTTCTTCCATAATTAGTCTTTTAACTCTTCTTTCGAAACAACTTTTTCTATATCCATTATTACTAGCATTTCATTATTGTCTAGTCTTACATAACCTTTTAAATACTTAGCTGGAATAGCAGAACCCATTTCTGAAACAGGAGCTAATGAGCTTGTATCCAATCTTTGTACATCATCAACTAAATCAACAACAATACCAATCATTCTATTATCTTCTGTAATAACAGCAATTACAGATGTATTTTCATCATAAACAGTTTTACTAGTGTTAAACTTAATTCTAATGTCCAAGATAGGTACAACTTCACCTCTTAAGTTTATTAATCCTTTAACCCACTCAGAAGTATTTGGAAGTGTTGTAATATTGTCAGGGTAAGTTAATATTTCCCTAATTTTTGGTAATTCAATAGCATACTTCATAGCACCAAGTTCAAAGGTCATAAACTCACTTGTATTAGCATAATCAATTACATCATGTTGTTCTTCATTAGTTTCCATTTAACGTTTCCTTTAAAAGAGATCTTACTAGCTAATTATAGCAACTATCTTTTGTATTATTACAAAGACTTTTTGTTATACTAGAAGTTAGATTTATTTTATCTATTCTAAACTTAAAATTTATTGTTTTTCCAGTTCATTCACCGTACAAGTTGCAATATAGCTAGGTGTTTGTAACTTTACTTCATCACCTTTAGTTAAATTCTCTAAAGCTTCAACTTTATTGTTTTTTGTTATTTGTACAAAACCTCTTTTATCTTTGTGTTTTGGATGGTTTTGCTCAAAACTACTTTTTAAAACCTCTAATCTACTTTGAGTATTACTTAAATAACTTTCAAATCTAGACTTTAAAGTAGTTTTACAAAATTCGATATTATTCTGTTCACTTGAAATCTTTTGTGACAAAAGGTTTTCGTATGAAGATTTTAAAAGTTTTATCTCTGAACTAATATGATTAAACTTACTTTCTAAAGAGTTTTGTTCAAATAGGCTTTTTAGATTTAAAACTACCTGCTGCTTAAAATCTATAACTTTTGTTAATCTATTGTCATAATCTGTTTGTAATGTATCTAAATACATCCTATGCTCATTTATGTCAGGTAATGCAATCTCAATTGCATTTGAAGGAGTCGCAGCTCTTACATCTGCAACAAAATCAGAAATCATATAATCAACCTCATGTCCAACTGCTGAGATTATTGGAGTATTAGCTTGATAAATTGCATTTGCCACAATCTCTTCATTAAATGCCCATAAATCCTCAATACTTCCACCACCTCGTCCAACAATTAGTAAATCAAAACCTTGCTTGTCAGCATAAATAATTGAACTAGCAATATCATTTTTAGCATCTAATCCTTGAACCAATGTAGGAATAATAACAAACTCCACTAAAGGCCACCTATGAGAAGCCACCTTTTTCATATCTTCAATAGCAGCACCTGTACTTGATGTAACTAGTCCTATTTTTTTAGGATACTTTGGAAGTGCTTTTTTAATATCAGTTCGAAAGTAACCTTTTTGCTCTAATTTCTCTTTTAGCTGTTCAAAAGCAAGGGCTAAACTACCCTGACCTGAGGGTTCAATCTTATTACATAAAAGTTGATAATTACCTCTTGGGGCATATACAGTTAAATTACCTGTGATAACAACTTTTTGTCCCACTTCTAATTGAAATTTTAAATATTTTGCATTTCCTTTAAACATTACACAAGATAAAGCACTATTTGGGTCTTTTATAGAAAAATATATATGTCCTGATCTATGATAAGTAAGATTTGAAATCTCTCCTTCAACATATACTTGTATAAAAGTTGTTTCAAGAAGAGATTTTATCTGTGCTGTTAAAGAAGTTACACTAACAGGAGTATTCAAACACCCTCCTTTATTTTACTTTTCTTGCAATTATTAAAGTTGATATATTCATAGAGAATGCTTTTACATGAATAGGCTCTAGCCCTGCTTTTTTTAACTCTGCACATAAGTTATCTGTTGTTAAAAACTCATCGATTGAGTTTGGCAAGTATGTATAAGCCTCTTTATTTTTAGTAATTAATCCACCTAATGTAGGTAAGATTTTATTCATATAAAAGTCTGTTAAATGATCCAATGGATTTGTTTTTTCATTTTTTGTAAACTCAGAAATAACTACTAACCCATCTTTTTTAAGAACTCTTGCAAACTCATCAAAAGCCTCTTGTCTTTGAACTACATTTCTAATTCCATAAGAAATAGAGATAATATCAGCACTATTAGAATCAAGTGGCATATTAGCAGCTCCTGCTTCTATAAACTCTACACTTGGAAACTTTTCTCTTGCTACATCCATCATTCCAACACTTGGATCAACTCCAACTATCTCTTTTAGTTCAATACTATTTTCACTTGCAGTTTTCTTCCAAAAATCAATCATATCACCTGTACCACAAGCAACATCAACTATTTTATCTACGCTTTTGTGATTGTAAAGTTCAAATGTCTTATTACAAGCTTTATTTCTCCAAGACTTATCTATTCCCATAGATAAAATTCTATTTGCAATATCATATTTTCCTGAAATGTCATTAAACATTGAAACAATTTTTTCTTGTTTTTCCATTTTATTTTATACCTTATTCAAATCTTTAAAAAATAAATTTACCTACTAAAAGCCCTAATATAAAACCTATATTTATTGCTAATGCCAAATATAAATATGATATTTTTCTATCGGATTTTGGGATTTTAGTTAATATATTTTCTTGTTCTTTTAATGTTTCATCAAAATTTTTAGTTGTTTTATCAAATAGTTTTGATGATTTTTCTAAATTTTTACTTGCACGTCTTAGTGCAATTTCTGAAAATTCCATTCGTTCTACAAGCTCTTTGGCTTGTTTAAAACTCATATCACTCATTTTTTGATATCAATCCATCTATCTAAATCACAAAAGATTCTATTTAATACATTAATTACATAATCTTTTGCTTCAGTTTGAATTCTTCTAAAGAATAGATACTTTCTAGCACTGTCAATATCACCTAACTCTTTAGCCTCTAT
>JASMTK010000137.1:0-6446 GCA_041694355.1 Arcobacteraceae bacterium
AAAACTCTTGATATTAGAGTTTCAGTGCTTCCAACTTTTTATGGTGAAAGAATTGTTATGAGAATTCTTATGCAAA
The DNA here is from genome assembly GCA_041694355.1 of Arcobacteraceae bacterium. Taxonomy (GTDB): domain Bacteria; phylum Campylobacterota; class Campylobacteria; order Campylobacterales; family Arcobacteraceae; genus Arcobacter_B. The sequence continues at coordinate 77 of JASMTK010000137.1, forward strand.
GTGAAGATATACCACAACTTGAAGAGTTGGGCTTTGATGAGGATGTTATTTCAAAGATTGAAAAGCATATAACACAAACCTATGGAATGATACTAGTAACAGGACCAACAGGAAGTGGTAAATCAACCACTTTGCACTCTGTACTACAAAAAATAGTAAACCCCCAAACAAACATAATCACAGTAGAAGACCCAGTTGAGTATAAATCAGATGAAATAAATCAAATACAAGTAAATGAAAAAGTAGGCTTAAGCTTTGCTAGTGGATTAAGGTCAATTCTTCGACAAGACCCAGATGTGATAATGGTAGGAGAAATAAGAGATAAACAAACAGCAGAGATTTCAGTACAATCAGCACTAACAGGACACTTAGTATTATCAACCCTTCATACAAACTCAGCACCAAGTGCAATAACAAGACTTATTGATATGGATGTGGAGAAATTTCTAATAAGCTCAGCTGTTTTAGGTGTATTAGCTCAAAGATTAGTAAGAGTGCTGTGTCCTACTTGTAAAGAAGAGGACAAAGTAGGGGAGTTTTATGAATCAAAATATAATATAAAAGATGAAATAATCTTTAAAGCCAAAGGCTGTGAAAAGTGTGACTATTCAGGATATTTATCAAGAAAAGCAGTAGGTGAGTTTTTTGAAGTAACCGATAAAATAAAAATGGCACTAAAAGATGATATCGATGATAAAACACTTAGTGAAATAGCTCAAAATGAGGGTATGATAAAACTAAAAGAGAAACTAAAAACCATGGTAATAAAAGGGCAAACATCACTTGAAGAGGCTATTAGAGTAGGTTTGTAAATAGTATGAAGATTTTATTTGTTTTTTTTCTACTTTTATATGAGTTGTTTGCTCAAAAGTATCAAGGAAAAGTTATAAACGAACAGGGAAAACCTATTGCATTTGCTAAAGTAAGAGTTCAAAATAGTGACTCAACAACTTATGCAAATAGAAAAGGATATTTTAGTTTAATATATAAGGGAAAAAAAACTGATTATATTACTGCATCAAAAGATGGCTATTTAATAGGTGGAAAAAAGTTTCATAGGGATGTTTATGACTATACAATCACACTACATCCACTTCCTAAAAAAGATAATATAAACTATAATTTTACTTCTTCTCATTCAAAAAATAAAGACCCTAAAAGTTGCCAACAATGTCATAGCATGATATTTAACCAATGGCAAAAAGATATTCACTCTAAGACAAGTAAAAATTCAAACTTTAATGCTATTTTTGAAGACTTTTTTAAAAAAGATTTTTCTAATTTACAAGGAAATTGTAAAAACTGTCATAAGCCTTTAGAGGTTATTGACTCTAAAAACATTGAAATACATAATGAGGGAATTAATTGTGATTTTTGTCATAAAATACATGATGTGAAAGTCTCTAATCCAAACCTTTTAGGAACTCAAAGAATGAACTTCCTTAGACCCTTTGGTTTAAAGGAGTTACTTTTTGGAAGTATGGATGATGTTTTTCCAAGAAATGATGCATATGTAAAACTTTATGAACAAAGTAAATACTGTGCTAGCTGTCATGATGGAAAATTTTGGAATGAGTTAGTTTACTCTGAGTATCAAGAGTGGAAAAAATCATCATATCCAAAAGAAGGAAAATCATGTCAAACATGTCATATGCCAACTAGTAAGCAAGATGTATTTATAGCTAATAAATCTCAAGGAGGCTTTTTAAGAGATAAACTACAAAGTCATTCACATAAAATGAAAGGCTCAGATGATAAAGAGTTTATGAAAAGTGCTGTAGCAGTTGATTATGATTATAAGATTGCTAACAACAAACTTAATTTAGATATTAAGGTTACAAACAAAGGTGCTGGGCATCATTTTCCTACAAGTTCTCCTGCACCATTTCGTTATGTTGTTTTAAAAGTCTCTCTTACAGATGAAAATGGAAATATTCTAGAAGATATAAATAAATCCTTTTTGCCCACATGGACAGGTTATGAAAATAGTATCGGAAAAGTTTTTGCAAAAGTATTTACAGGAGTAAAATCTTATTCTAATCAAAAAAATAGTTTCTCCCATGAGTATCCTGAACTATTTTGGAAACCAATAAGTCTAGAGTATGATTCAAGAATAGCTGCAAAAAGAAGTGATACTTTTTCGTTAAATTTTGAAACTTTGCATATAAAAAAAATTTATGCTAAAATTATTTTGACACATCATAAGTTTACTCCTAAACTAGCAAAACAAGTCAAGGTTGAGCCTACTAAAATGGTTCTTTATGAAAAGAGATTTAATTTGGAGATAAGATAATGAAAAAGTTAATCTTTCTATTTTTATTTGTTAATGTATTGATTGCACAGACTATATTTTTTGATGAGGACTTTGAAACAGCACTTTCTGAAAATTGGGAAATACAAGCAGGATGGTCACAAACAAATTTAGATAATAATGGAGTTATGAAAAGTTCATCCCACTCATTTATGGTAAATAATGGTAATTATGGGGATTTTAACCTATCTTTTAATATTCAATTTAAAAGTAATACAGCTACTATGCATGTGAACACTCTTGTTGTAAATAACTATCGTCACTATATTGGACTACAGCCAAATGGAATATATCATCATATGCAAGCAGGTGAAAATGATTTTGAACAGTTTGATTTCATAGAGGCAAGTATAAATATAGATACATTTCATTTAGTTAATATTATTCATGAAAATGATACTTTGAAAGTTTTTTTAGATAATGAAAAAATATATGAGTATAAAAATAGCAGTATAGAATCAAGAAAAGGAAATATTAGTTTTGAGGGAACAACAGATGGTATATTTTATCTTGATAATATAAAACTTATAAGTAATTATGAGCTTACACAGTCAACTCTAACCTGGACTGACTTAGGAGGTCCTATGGGAGGAATTGGATATGATTTACGATTTGACCCTAATAATAGTGACATAATGTATGTATCTGATAATCACTCAGGTGTAGGAAAATCAACCAATAGAGGTAAAACCTGGGATAGAAAAAATAGAGGTATTACTATAAAAGGTGGGCCCACATCTGATGAGTATAATATCTTCTCTTTAACAGTTGACCAAAATAATCCTAATATAATCTGGGCAGGTACACAAGGAGAGGGTGAGACCTTTGGTATATTTAAAAGTACAGATGGTGGTGAAAACTGGCAAATTAAACTTAACGAAATATCAATTAATCCAGAAAATAATGAGACAGGACTTTTAGTAAGGGGCTTTACTGTAGAAGAGAATAACAGTGATATTGTCTATGTACAAACAGAGATTACAACGCCAAATATGGGAAGAGAGTTTAAAAAGTCAAAAGGACGAGTTTATAAAACTACTAATGCAGGGGAGACCTGGACAGAGATTCTTGAAGTTGATAGTCTTACAAGGTATCTTATAATAGACCCAGAAGATAATAATACTCTATATGTTTCAACAGGTATTTTTGATGTGGAGGCTTATAATAGTGACTGTACACAGGATTTAACAATGGCTTCAAACAGAGGTGGAGAGGGAGTTCTTAAAAGTACAGATGGTGGTAATAGTTGGAATAAGATAAATTCAGGTTTAAAAGATTTATATGTTGGAACTCTTAGAATGGATCCTAAAGACAATATGACGCTTTTTGCAGGAACAGGAAATAATGCTTGTTCTATTTTAGAAGAGGGAAATGAAAATAATTTTGTTGGACTTTATAAAACAACAGATGGTGGTAATAACTGGAAAAGAGTTATTAATGACTATCAGATTTCAGCTGTAAATATTTCTCCTAATAATTCAAATATCGTTTATGCAGCTGGAAATAGTGGTTTTTTTGCTTCTACAAATGCAGGGGAAACGTTTAGTAAACTTGTAAAGGATGATATAGGTTATGGCTTCGGTCCTGATGGTATAGATGCAGGTTTTCCTATTGACCTTGTGGTTGACCCATCTGATGATTTAACAGTTTATATTAATAACTATGGTGGAGGAGTTATAAAAAGTATAGATGGTGGAAAAACATGGCTTGATTCAAGTAAAGGAATGAGTGGTGCTACTATAAGTAAAATGCATGTTGATAATACATATCCATCAAGACTTTATACTATAGGAAGAAGTGGTCCTTTTGTAAGTGATAATAGTGGTGAGAAATTTAAAGGCTTACATAACTTTGTATCACAATCAGAATATATGAGAATCGTTTCATCTCCAGATGATCCAAATATAGTACTTCTTAGTTCTGAATTTGAGGGAAATATAATGAGAAGTGAAAATCAAGGTAATAGCTTTGAAAAAGTACTTACTCATAGTGGAATAAATAATGAACAAGAAGTTGATGATAGATTTGGTTTTAAAGCAATTACTTTTGCACCATCGAATCCAAAGATAGTATTAGCAGGAATAGCAAGTGATAAAATGATGACTAATACAAAAGCACGTGATATTCCACTTCCCGCACTTTATATTTCAAATGATTCGGGGAAGACCTTTGCACCTTTTGAGTCTGCTATAGATGCAAGTGTTAATGAAATATCATTTGACCCAAATGATGTTTCAAGATTTTTTGTAGCTACAGTAGATGGATTATTTATCACTTCAAATAGTGGTGAAAGTTTTATTAAAAAGCTATCAGGTAAATGGATAGAGGATATAGCTATTAGTTCTGAAAATAATAATATTTACGTAGGTGTTGTTCATGAGGGCATTTATAAAAGTGATGATTTTGGACAAACGTGGAGTGGTCCTTTAAATACTGGCTTCTCTTCAGGAACTCCTTATATAACAAGTATTATTTTTAAACAAAATGATAACTCTATACTATATGCTTCTGATTATTATTCGGGAGTATATAAAAGTGACGATTCAGCACAAACATGGCAAACATATCCTGACTTTAAGCAATCAGGTTTATTAAATCGTGCTGTAGTTGATATTGCAAGTGTTGAAGATACACTTTATGCTGGTACAAAAGGTGGGGGAGTTTATCGCCTTGGAGATGCAATTGATTCAAGTATTGTCACTGCTGACTTAAATATATCTTCATCATGGAACCTTTTAGCCTTGCCTGTTGATACTAATATATCTTATGAACAACTTGATAGCTATTTCCCAAATGCACAAACTATTTGGACTTATGATGAAAAATGGTATGCATATGGAAAAGAAGATATACAAGAGCTTCTTGACAGTGCCAATATAACTAAAATAGAAAAACTTTCAAAAGCAATTGGTTTTTGGATAAATAGTACAAATAGCACCAAAGTTCAATTTAGTGGAAGTTTATACAATATTCTTACAGATGAAACTCTAAGGCCAAATACTAGTGGATGGTATTTACTTGGTAGTGGAACAAATATTACACCAGATGAGTTAATTAGTAAAAAGCCAAATATTGAAACTATTTGGTCATATCAAAATGGTTGGAAAGTACATGGTAATACACAGTTTGAACAACTAGATGTAATTAATCAAGGAGAAGGCTTTTGGATTTATATAAAATAAGTTAATTAAGAAATAGAGCTTATACACGGGGTTACCCTTGTATAATTTAGTTTTTTTATGCTATATTTAAGTAACTATCTTAAAAAATAGGAACTTATCATGAAAAAACTTCTTCTTCTGTGTATTTTTTTTGCTTCCCTGTTTGCTTTTGAGAAAAGCTCAACTTATCTTAATGAAAATAAAGAGTTTAACCACATTATACCTATAAAAGGTGATAATTACTTTGTTGCATCTTATAAAGACACTAGTGATAAATATAGTCATTTACCCAATTATAAAGCAGGTTTTAAAATATTAGACCTAACACAACCTTTAAACCCTGTAACATTAAGTGATATAAAACTAAATGAAGTTTTAACTTCAGCTAATAGTACTGAGAGTATTTCACAGTTGAAAATAGTAGGTGACTTGCTTTTTATAGCTACTACTGGAACTGCTAGTTATGAAGACTTAAGAGGTGTACATATATTTGATATATCTAATCCTATGTACCCTAATCATTTATCACATATTAAACCAACAGAAAATATAAAAGAGAATGATGTAGTAGCAATAGATATTTTTACTAAAAACAGTACTATAACTTTAGGTGTTTTAACAAAAGGGTATCAAGAGCCAATAAGACTTTATGATGTTACAAATCCATTAAATCCTACCTTAAAAGATACAATTACTAGAAAAGAGAATAATACCTTATCTACAAATCATGCACAAATCAAATTTTTTGAAGATGCACAGAAGATATTTGTTTCAGGTGATACATATATAAGAGTATATGATATTACAGGTAGCTTAATTGATGAGAATAAAGAGATTAAAGAGTATAGTTCAATAAATGATTCAGTTTATATTTCAAATAATTTTTATCTACCTTTGT
>JASMTK010000138.1:0-4153 GCA_041694355.1 Arcobacteraceae bacterium
TTAAAATAGAAAAACTAAGAAAAAACAAATATAATATAAACTATAATGATAATTAATATCAAATATAAAAAAGGAAGAAAAATGGAATTTAGAGTTGAAAAAGACACCATGGGAGAGATGAAAGTTCCAAATGATAAGTATTGGGCAGCCCAAACACAAAGAAGTTTAGAGAACTTTCCAATAGGTAAAGAGAAAATGCCAAATGAGATTATTGAAGGTTTTGCATACTTAAAAAAGAGTTGTGCAGTAGTAAATAATAAATTAGATAGGTTAGAATCTAAAAAAATGCAAGCTATTTCAAAAGCTTGTGATGAGGTAATCTTAGGTAAATTAGAAGGAAATTTTCCTTTAGTAGTTTGGCAAACTGGTTCAGGAACACAATCAAATATGAATATAAATGAAGTTGTAGCAAATAGGGCAACTGAAATTTTAGGAGTTGATTTTAGAACTCAAAAGTTAGTACATCCAAATGATGATGTAAATATGGGACAAAGTTCAAATGACACATATCCTACTGCAATGAGAATAGCTTTTGTATTAGAAGTAGAAAAAAGATTACTTCCAGCAATAAAATCTTTAAAGCAAACATTTGAGGAGAAAGTAAAGGCCTATAATGAGGTAGTAAAAATAGGAAGAACTCACCTACAAGATGCAACACCACTAACCTTAGGACAAGAGTTTTCTGCTTATGTTGATATGTTAGATAAAGCACTAAATCAAATTGATGATTCTTTAAAATATATTGTGGAATTAGCAATAGGTGGAACTGCAGTTGGAACGGGACTAAACTCACATCCAGATTTTTCTAGTATGGTCGCAACTGCTTTAAATGATTTAACAACTACAAAATATGAGTTTAAATCTCATCCAAATAAGTTCCATGCATTAACATCACATGATGGTGAAGTTGTTTTAAGTGGTGCATTAAATGCTTTAGCTTCAAACCTTATGAAAATCGCAAATGACATTAGATGGCTTTCATCTGGTCCAAGATGTGGTATTGCAGAGTTAAATATCCCTGAAAATGAACCTGGAAGTTCAATAATGCCAGGTAAAGTAAACCCAACTCAAAGTGAAGCAATGACAATGGTTGCTGTTCAAGTTATGGGAAATCATACATCAGTTTCAGTTGCTGCAAGTCAAGGTAATTTTGAGTTAAATGTATTTAAACCAGTTATTGCTTTAAATATCTTACAGTCAATTAGACTATTAAGTGATACAATGAATACATTTAATGATAAATGTGCCAAAGGTATTAAACCAAATTATCAAAATATAGAAAACTTTTTAAATAATTCATTGATGTTAGTTACTGCACTAAATCCTTATATAGGTTACGAAAAAGCAGCACTTATTGCAAAAACAGCACATAAAAATGGTACAACATTAAAAGAAGAGGCTGTAAATCTGAAGATATTAACTAAAGAAGAGTTTGATTCTTATGTGAAACCAGATGAGATGATTAAACCAAAAAGATAAAAGAGGAGATTAACTCTTTTATCTTTTAAAGTTTTATTACATAAATACCCTCAAAGCTTACGCATACTTTATCATCTTCAATAATATTTGAAACTATTTTTACAGAAGCACTACCTTTTTCTTTTAGTTTCTTACTAATAAGTTTTAACTCTTCCTCACTTGGTTTTAGGGTATAACAAAATATATCTTTAGTAACAGGTTTATTGTATCTATTCTCATTTTTAATCACAACAATATTATTACTATCATATCCTAACTCTTTACAAATAAGCCAACACATACTCCAAGCAGAGATTATTGTAATAGTACTTAAGCTACCACCAAATGCAGTGCCTTTATCATTTATATTTATCTTTAAAGGGGCTTTTGTGATTAGTCTTTTTTCTTCATAGCTTTTTATTGTAAAGTTCATTAATTTAGTTAAAGGTATTTCTTCGTGAAGTTTTTTTTGTAGTAAATCTTTCAATTTATTTCCTAAAGTAAAAATTTTAGTGATATTATAATATTCAAAGTTAAACTAAAAAACACTTATAGCACAAAAATTGTACATTTTATAAGAATAGTTATACTAATGCTATTTTTCTTTATTTAAAAAAAACTTTCAAAAAAGATTTTAAAATCTATCTTAAATACTAGTAATAACGTGCATATAGCAAAAAATGAAGTAAAAAAAATCAAAATAATGTAACTTTTATTTACATAAATAAAACTTGTACACTTGTTTACAATTTTTGTACATACTAATTATTTCGTTTATGTTATAATATTATAAACTTTTAAATCAAATAGGAGATAATAAATGAGTTTATTAGCTAATTATAAAGCACACACGCAAGATAGGCTTGATGAGGGTAATTTACCTCCATTACCTTTAACTGCTGAGCAAACTGCTGAGTTAATTGAATTATTAAAAGCAGACACAGTTGAAGAAGCAGATTATGCGTTAGAATTATTTACAAACAGAATTAACCCAGGTGTTGATGATGCTGCATACGTAAAAGCTGCATTTTTAAATGACATTGTACAAGGTAAAACTTCATGTTCTGTAATTTCAAAGCATGATGCTATTGAGATTTTAGGAACTATGATGGGTGGATTCAACGTTTCACCTTTAATTGAAGCATTAAAAGTAGAAGAAGTAGCAGAAGCTGCAGCTGAACAGTTAAAAAATACTATCTTAGTATATGATGCATTCAATGATGTAAAAGATTTAATGGATGCTGGTAATGCAAAAGCGAAAGAAGTAATTGAATCTTGGGCAAATGCTGAGTGGTTTACAAACAAGCCTGCATTAGAAGAAGAAATTAAATTAACTGTTTATAAAATTCCTGGTGAAACTAATACAGATGATTTATCTCCTGCAACTGTTGCATTTACTAGATCAGATATTCCATTACACGCAACTGCAATGTTACAATCAAGAATGGAAAATCCTCTTGAAACAATGGAAGAGTTAAAGAAAAAAGGTAACCCATTAGCATACGTTGGTGATGTTGTTGGTACTGGTTCTTCAAGAAAATCAGGTATTAACTCTGTTCAATGGCACATGGGTAGAGATATTCCAGGTGTTCCAAACAAAAGAACAGGTGGTGTTGTAATTGGTTCAATTATTGCTCCAATTTTCTTCAACACAGCAGAAGACTCAGGATGTTTACCAATTGAAGCTCCTGTTGATGCTTTAGAAACTGGTGATGAAATTGTTGTTAAACCATACGCTGGACAAATCACTAAAAATGGTGAGGTTGTTTCTGAGTTTACATTAGCTCCAAACACATTAACAGATGAAATGAGAGCAGGTGGAAGAATTCCATTAATTATTGGTAAAGGTTTAACTGCAAAAGCAAGAGAAGCATTAGGATTAGGTGCATTTGATATGTTCTTAGCTCCTGAGCAACCAAAAGATGATGGACACGGATTTACTCAAGCACAAAAAATGGTAGGTAAAGCTTGTGGTATTGATGGTGTTAAACCAGGTATGTATGTTGAGCCAATTGCAACAACTGTTGGGTCACAAGATACAACTGGACCAATGACAAGAGATGAGATTAAAGAACTTGCAGCATTATCATTTGGTGCTGATATGTTTATGCAGTCTTTCTGTCACACTGCTGCTTACCCAAAACCAGCAGATATTAAATTAAGACATACATTACCAAACTTTATTAACTCAAGAGGTGGTGTTACTTTAAGACCAGCTGATGGTGTTATTCACTCTTGGTTAAATAGATTATGTTTACCAGATACAGTAGGTACTGGTGGAGATTCACATACAAGATTCCCTATTGGTATTTCATTCCCAGCTGGTTCTGGTCTTATTGCATTTGCTGGTGTTACTGGTATGATGCCATTAACTATGCCAGAGTCTGTATTAGTTAAATTCAAAGGTGAAATGCAACCAGGAATTACTTTAAGAGACTTAGTAAATGCTATTCCTTACCAAGCTATTAAAGATGGATTATTAACAGTTCCTAAGAAAAACAAAAAGAATATCTTCGCTGGTAAAATTATTGAGATTGCTGGTTTACCTGACTTAAAAGTTGAGCAAGCATTTGAGTTATCAGATTCAGCAGCAGAGAGATCAGCGGCAGCTTGTTCTGTTCAATTAGATAAAGAACCAATTATTGAGTACTTATCTTCAAATATTGCATTAATCGAAAAGATGATTGAAGAAGGT
>JASMTK010000139.1:0-3079 GCA_041694355.1 Arcobacteraceae bacterium
TTGGGAAATGGATGAAATATCCAAAATATTAGGGGGATTTTCACAAAATTCTTAGTAAAGTTCAGTTAGAATTGGGCTGAGATTTTTTAAAAATCAAAAAAACTAAAAGTTGGGAGCTTTAAAAGGTATTTTTAGAGGTTCCCTTAAGTTTAAATTCTATTAGAACAATTATATCTTCTCATGCGATATCAAAGGGGTTTATTTATGGAGTATTTTATGGAGGGATTGCAATATTTAGTTCTTTAGGAGCTTTAACTATTGGATTTATTTGGGAAATATATGGTGTTGATGCCGTTATATTATTTAGCGGAGTTGGTATGACATGTATATTTGTCATCTCTTTTTATATATTAAAACTATCTAAATTATAGAAGAGCATGATGGTATTATTCTTTATTATAATAAGAAAAAGATATAAAACAAAGGAGTGAAATGAAAAAACATCTGATTTATCTAATCTGTATAAATTTTAGTTTTGCAGATTCATTTCTTTTTCATTTAGAGAATGATTTTATAAATGATACAGATAGACATCTTACAAATAGTATGAAGTTTTCATGGATGTTTGACAATACAAAAAATGACTATTTTGATAGTTTTAATTTTTTAATCAATCATGATACCTATACTCCTGATAATATAAAAAGTAAAAATATTGCAGATTATGATATGCCTTATGCTGGATATATCAAAACAGAGTATAACTTTTATAGATTTACCAACAATTATTACCATTCATTAGGATTTATTTTAGGATATATTGGTGAAAAGACCTATGCTAAAGAGCTTCAAGATACTCTCCATACACTTATTGATGCAAATGACCCCCAAGGATGGGATAATCAGATTGGTAGCAAAGCTGTTTATGGAGTCTCATACGATTTTGGGCATAGGTTATTTAAAAAAGAACTAGAAGTTGGGAAAATAGATTTTTCATATAATTTCCATACTGAACTAAGTAGTGCAAAAAGAGATTTTTTAACTATCTTGTCTTTTAGATACGGTAATAATTATCCTGATAACTTTATAAACCCACAAATAAATCTTACAAAAACAAATGGTTGGGATCTATCATTTAATATTTATTATGATTATATGGATTATTTTTATATAACGGATGAATATGAACAGCAGTATAATATAAACAGAGATGAAACCTTGACGGGAGGATCAATTAAGTTTAACCTTTACAGAGATGACTCTATTTATTCTTTAAATTTTGAGCATATGAATATACATTTACAAAAAAAAGAGCATGATAGATGGTTTGGGATCTCTTATACTTATATTTTTTGATTAAAAAAGGAAACGACTTTGGATTTAAAAAATAATAAAACAGTATCATTAGCTTTAGGCAGTGGTGGAGCAAGGGGATACGCTCATATAGGGGTAATTGAAACTATAGAAAAAAAAGGCTATGAGATAAAGTCAATAGCTGGATCATCCATGGGAGCTTTGATAGGTGGACTTTATGCAGTTGGGAAGTTAGAAGAGTATAAACAATGGGTATTAAATTTAAACTACTACGATATCTATAAATTGCTGAGTATCTCACTGGTTGACGGTGGATTAGTTGATGCAGAAAAAGTGTTTGATAAAATCAAAACTTTTATAGGAGATGTACTTATTGAAGAGCTTCCTATCAAATATAGAGCTGTAGCTACAGAGCTAAAAACTCAAAAACCCATTGTTTTTGAAGAAGGTAAACTTATAGATGCAATACGAGCCTCTATTGCTGTACCTACAATTTTTATCCCTGTATACAAAGAGGATAAAATTTTAGTTGACGGAGGTGTTTTAAATCCATTACCTATAAATCTAACTTCAAATGACCAAACGGATTTAAAAATAGCTGTTAATTTGGATGCAAATATTCAAAATAAATATATTATTGATATTCCAAAAGAACAACTCTCAAGAGAAGAGATGCTATATAATGAATTTAATAGTTTATTGAATAGGGCAGAAACTATATTGCCAAAAGAGCTATTAAATGTTGCAAATAGATACAGGTTACATTGGAGAGATAAGAAAAAAAAGGAAGAAAAAAATAGCTCAAAACAGGATATCTCTTCTATTTTACGAATGACCCTTGATACTGCACAAACTGTTTTATCTAAGTATTATATTCAAAATAATAAAGTAGATATAATAATTAAAATTTCAAGAGTAAGCTGTTCTTTTTATGAGTTTACTAAAGCATATCAAATGATAGAAATTGGTAAATTAGCAGCAAAAGAGGCTTTAGAGTGAAATATTATCCTCATATCCTAGCAGTAATATTTTTAATATTTTTTATTCTTTTGGCTTTAAATCCTATTGATAGAAGTGTATGGATAGTAGAAGTTATCCCTGTGGTAGGGGTATATTTATTATTGGTTTTTACATATAAAAACTTTCAGTTTTCCAATACCTCTTATACTTTGATGGCATTTTGGTTATTTTGGCACACAGTAGGTGGGCATTATACTTTTGCTAATGTTCCTTTTGATTTTATCACTGAGTTGTTTCATTTTGAAAGAAACCATTTTGATAGAATCGGACATCTCGTAGTAGGATTCTATGCTTACCCTATGGCAGAGTTTTTGTTAAGAAAAAACTATACCAATAAAGTGCTTGCATCTTTGTTCGGGTTGTTTTTTATTATGAGTATTGCAGCAAGTTATGAGATAATAGAATGGGCATATGCTGTTATTGAGGGTGGTAATACAGGAATAGAATTTTTAGGTTCCCAAGGGGATATTTGGGATGCTCAAAAAGATATGCTTTTAGATACAGTAGGTGCAATACTCGCTTTGAGTTTATTTTGGTATAAAAATAGGAAATAGTAATGAAAATTAAGATACTCACGACAATAATTCTTTCATGTACATATTTACAAGCAAATGATATTTTAAATTATACTCAAGGTTTAGAGTATTATAAGACACAAGGGAACCTCTAAAAATACCTTTTAAAGCTCCCAACTTTTAGTTTTTTTGATTTTTAAAAAATCTCAGCCCAATTCTAACTGAACTTTACTAAGAATTTTGTGAAAATCCCCCTAATATTTTGGATATTTCATCCATTTCCCAACTCT
>JASMTK010000140.1:0-2605 GCA_041694355.1 Arcobacteraceae bacterium
TCAAAAAAGTATTTGCTTCTTTTATTATCTCATCTGGTTTATTTATCATATCAACAACTCCACCCTCTTGTCTTAACTCATCATTTATAAAAAGTTGAAGCTTTAAACTAGCAATGTCATTATGTTTTATATTAACAAACTTACTAAAAACTGCTGAGTTATCAAATGCCTTAGCCCTTTCCCAAGGTAGCTTTGCATTTTTTAATCTAGTTTGCACTTCCCTTAAAGTTAAATCTAGACCAAATCCTACTGCTGATATATTTCCCTCTTCTATTAAAAAAGATAGTTCTGCTTCATAATGACAAGAGTTATACTCTTTAGGAAATATTATCTCACTTGATACAGAAGAGTTAGGCTTAATAAAAAACACCATCTCTTCAGGATTTGGATTGTTTAACTCTTTAATATGCTCAGAGTAATTTCTTCCGATACATACAACCTTTGAGGGAAATATATCTTTTTCTTTGATACTTATACTATTCATCTAATTTCCTCGTATAATAAATTTATCAAGTTACTAGATCAAATAAGAGTAGTAATCTGATAGTTATTTAGACTTTGGTAAAGTTAAATATTGTTTTACCAACTTCTAAAACAACTTACAGTTAAAGAGTTGAATGACAGTTTTTTTTCCTTATGAACTTGTATCTTCTAAAAAAGCATACTGCGTTTAACTAAAGTAACTTACATATAGGATGCTAAGATAGAATTTATTTCTAATCTTCTATCGTTACGAGGCTGTAAGAAAAAGTTAGACATAAAAGGATAAGTCATGTATTTTATAGGTATAGATATAGCAAAAAACTTTCATGTAGCAGCAGTGTTAGGAATTGACAGTGATAAAGTATTACATACTTTAAAATTCAACAATGATGAAAAAGGATTTGAAAAACTATTTTTACTTCTATCATCTTTAGATGAAATATCAAACTTCACTGTTGCAATGGAAGCTACTGGGCTATTCTTTGAAAATCTCTATCTTTATTTGAAAACAAAGGGCTTTAAGGTAATATTACTTAACCCTTATCAAACAAATAGATTTCGAGAAATGGATACAATGAAAAAGGTTAAAAACGATAACATAGATGCATTAATGATTGCAGCTCTTATAAAATCAGGTAGATATTCTAAAGCCTATGTAAGTGAAGATTCATATCAAAGTATCAAGTCTTTATATAGACATAAATCTTCACTTCAAGATGAACTTAAAAAACACAAAAGACAAGTAAGTACACTTTTAGCAGTTGTATTTCCAGAGATGGAGAAAGTAATAAAAGATCCATTCAATATAACAGGATTAGCATTACTTGAAAAATATCCAACTGCAAAACACTATCATCATGCAAGTGTTGATAGAATACTTAAAACATTTAGAGGTATAAAAGGCAATAATTTCAATGAACCTAAAGCAACTAAACTTTTAGAACTTGCTAAGTCTTCTATTTATCAAGGCAATGGTGTTGATGAGAGATCATTTGTGATTTTATCTCACATTAGACAAATTAGATTTATAAATAATGAGATTGAACAATGTGAATCTCAAATGCTAGCTTTATTTAATCAACAACCAAAGCTTGATGATACAGAAGAACAAGAAATAATGAATATCATTGATAATTTAAGAACTATTCCTGGCGTATCAGATAAAACAATATTTGCACTTATGAGTGAATGTGGTGATTTATCTAGATTTACTAATCAAAATAGTTTTATAGGTTACCTTGGTCTTTATCCAACACTAGAGCAATCAGGTAATAAGACAGTTCATGGACCAATTGCAAAGCGTGGAGCTAGATTAGCTAAGAAAGCATTATATCAAGCTGCAATTGCAAGTGTTAGGCATAATAAAGAGTTAAATAAACTCTTTCATGATAAAGTCTCTTTAGGGCGAGCCAAAAAAGAAGCTATTGTTATCGTTGCTAGAAAACTAGCTCACATCATTTTAGCCATATATAAAAACAATGTTGCATACAATCCAAATAGAGTGTTTGTTGCTTCATAACTTTTATCATTCAACTATTTAACAATAAGTTGTAATAGAACTTAACAAAAACAGTATTGAGATAAAAATCTCAACTTTTACCATTGTCAAACCAAACATTTTTAGTGTTTGATTATCAAAGCACTCTAGTAAAATTCTAGACACTTACATAAAAATGAGTACTTCAAAAATCAAACATTGGCAAGAAAGAATATCTCTTGCAATGTTCTTTTAAAATTCAGTGTTAATAAACTATTGCCTTTTTTTTATTTGCCTTTTTTTAAGCTATTCTTTATAGGATTGCTTCTAATTAATATGTAAAAGTATTCTATAGAATTTTCTATTAGATTTAATTGATTTTAGTCAAAAAAAGTAGAAAAAAAGTAGAAAAAAGGTAAAAAAAACCCTTTTTCTTTTATTTTAAAGTTATTTTAGTGAATCAAGAAGTTCTTGTTTTAATTCTTCTTTATTAATCTTATTTTTATCACTAGGTACTAATGGTAGTGATCTTTTATAAATAACTCTTGATGGAATCATATAAGAAGCCAAATGTTTCTTAAGTTCAAAAGTTATCTCTTTTGGTGGTATTTCAGTTTTTGCACTATAAACCATTACAATCTCTTC
>JASMTK010000141.1:0-35429 GCA_041694355.1 Arcobacteraceae bacterium
TTGTATCATAGTTTATTACAAAACATTAAGCAAAAAAATTATTTATAATTAGGAGAATACTGTATGGTCGCTAAGTATTTCAAAAAAGAGGACTGGTTTGGTAATATCAAAAATGATACCTTATCTGGACTAGTAGTTGCTCTTGCATTGATTCCTGAAGCAATTGCCTTTTCAATTATTGCAGGAGTTGATCCAAAAGTAGGGCTTTATGCTTCATTTTGTATTGCTGTAATTATTTCATTTGTTGGTGGAAGACCAGGTATGATTAGTGCAGCAACTGGTGCAATGGCACTTTTAATGGTAACATTAGTAAAAGAACACGGGTTACAATATCTTTTAGCTGCAACTTTGTTAACAGGTGTTATTCAGATAGTTTTATCCTCAATAGGTATTCATAGACTAATGAGTTTTGTTGCAAGAGCTGTTGTAGTTGGATTTGTAAATGCTTTAGCTATTCTTATTTTTATGGCTCAACTTCCAGAACTTACAGATGTTACTTGGCATGTATATGCACTTACTGCTGTTGGACTTGGTATTATATATCTATTTCCTTATATTCCAAAAATTGGAAAAATGCTTCCATCTCCACTTGTAACAATTGTAGTGCTTACTATTTTTGTAACTGTTGCTGGGTGGGATGTGAGAACTGTAGGTGATATGGGACAACTTCCTGATACTTTACCAATATTTTTATGGCCTGATGTTCCTTTAAACCTTGAGACATTACAGATTATTTTACCTTATGCTATTCCTTTAGCAGTTGTTGGTTTACTTGAGTCATTTATGACAACGACTATTGTTGATGAGTTAACAGATACAAAAGGTGATAAAAAAGCTGAAGCAAGAGGTCAAGGTATAGCAAATATCGCAAGTGGATGTATTGGTGGTATGGCAGGTTGTGCAATGATTGGACAATCAGTAATCAATGTAAAATCAGGTGGTAGAGGTAGACTTTCTACTTTTATTGCAGGGTTATTTTTACTTATAATGGTAGTATTTTTAAGTGATATTATTTCAGTTATTCCTATGGCTGCTTTAGTTGCTGTTATGATTATGGTTTCTATTGGTACATTTGACTGGGGGAGTATCAAAGGACTTAAGACTCTACCTTTATCTACAAATATAGTAATGCTAACAACTGTAGTAGTTACAGTTTATACTCATAACTTAGCCCATGGTGTTTTTGCAGGTGTATTACTAGCCTCACTATTCTTTGCAAACAAAATCTCACACTTTATGTATTGTGATACTTCATATAATGAAGATAATAGTGTTAAAACTTATAGATTTGTTGGACAGGTGTTTTTCAATAGTTCTGATAAGTTTTATGAAATGTTTGATTTTAAAGAAGTATTGGATAAAGTTATTATTGATTTAACAAAAGCTCACTTCTGGGATGTGTCTGCTGTTTATGCACTTGATAAAGCAGTGATAAAATTAAGACGTGAGGGTACTGATGTTGAAGTAATAGGGCAAAACGAAGCAAGTGCTACTATTATTGATAGATTCGGGGTTCATGATAAACCAGAAGAGATTGACAAAGTTATGGGAGGACACTAAAATGGCTTACGTTTTATGTTGTGTGGATAGTGAAAACTATTCACAAGATGTGTGTGATTATGCAGTAATGTTATCAAACAATTTACAAGTACCTTTAAAGTTTTTAAATATAGTAGAGCATTCCCATAAAAGCAAAGATTTAAATCTTTCTGGAAACATTACTCTTGGTGAGAGAGATGATATACTAGAAAAACTTACAAATGAAGAGTATGAACAAAGTAAGTGTAATATTAAAGCTGGAAAAGAGATTTTAGAGAAGTTAAAGCAAAGAGCTGCTGACTCTTGTGAAAATGAGGTTATTATCTCTCAAAGGCACGGTGAAGTTGAAGAGACTATTTTAGAGCTTGAAGATGAGATTGAAACTTTAGTAATAGGCTTAAAAAGTAATTTAGAGCATTTAATAGGTGAGCATGTAAAAGATATCATAAGAAGTATCCATAAGCCAGTATTACTTGTAAATAGTAAATTTGTAGAACCAAAGAAACTTATGATTGCTTATAATGGTTCTAATGAGTCTAAAAAACTTTTAGAAAACACTTCAAAAAGACAAATTTTCAAAAATGTTTCAAGAGAGATTGTAAATCTAAGTAAGGATGAAACAAAAAGTAATGAGTGTTTAAAAGAAGCAAAGAGTATTTTTGCTAAAAATAGTGTAGATGTTGAAACAAAGTTTTTAAAAGGTGATAATGAAGACACACTATTAGAATATTTTGATAATTCACAAGCAGATGTATTAGCAATGGGTGCTTATGGGCATTCAAAATTCAAGGAACTTTTCTTTGGAAGTTTCACTTCAAAAATTCTTACAAAGATGAAAAAACCTATTTTACTATTTAGATAAAGAGAACTCTTTATCTAAATATACTCTCCTAACATTATTTGTAACTTCAATGTAACTAAATAATTTTATTATTTTATCAATTTTATTGATAGGATGATTAGATGAGAAAAAAGAACAATACAATTTTTATTATTGAGTATGCAAAAGGTAGTGATAAAGGGTTTGATGGTTTTAGACCTGATACAAAGCCTATATTAAAAGCAATTGAAGAGGTTACTTCTTTTGATACTGAAGTTGTATTTTTTAGACCAAATAGAAAATATCAGTTACTAGACTACTTAAAAGAGAACGCGCACGCAGTTATTTCTAGAATTAATCCAGGAAATTTAAAACATGTAGATGATTATTTTCAGTTTTTAAAAGCATTAGGTGATAGTGGAGTAGAGATACATACTCATCCAGATGCTATGATTAATCTTGATTTTAAAGATATCTTAGCAAAATTAAGAGGTACACAGCTTGGTGATGATGACTCTTATTTCTATCACAACTTTGCAGACTTTGCTTCAAAATTCCCTGATGATCTAAAGAAATATGGGATTAGAGTTTTAAAGACAAACTACGGTTCAACAGGTGAGGGTGTATATTTAGTAAGACAGCAAGATGATGGTTCAATTATCTCAACAGAGGCTGTAAACAATGAAAAGTATTTCTTTGATGATGTACATGAGTTTATTTCAAAATTTGAAAAGAATTTTGAAGAAGAGAGTGAATATGCAGCTTACTTTCAAGGAAAGACAGGATTTGTTGGATGTAGATACTTAGAGAGAATAAATGAGGGTGAGGTAAGAGTTCTTTTAGTAAATGATAAAGCTATTTCAGTAGTGCATAAAAAACCTCAAGAGGGTGAGTTCTCAGCTACACTTTTTAGTGGTGCTAAGTATAAGTATGAGTCTCCTAGTGAACCTAAATGGAAAGAGGTTGTTGATATTACAATGAATGGTTTAAAAGATTTAAAACCATATTTAGCAGGTCAAAATTATCCTTTACTATGGACAATGGATTATATTTTAGATTATGATGAAAATGGAAATGATAAATATGTATTATCAGAGATAAACTGTTCTTGTGTTGGTATTACAACAGAGTTACAGTATGCAAAAGATGTGGCTAAAGTTTTCTCAAAAGAGTCTTAAAACTGGAAGTAGAGCGGTTCTACTTCCATAGTTTTAAAAAGTTTAAAATATCATTTTTAACATAGATATTAGTTGTAATATCATGTTTTGTTTGGGGAAGTATTATTACTTTTGCATTACGATATTTTCTTAATGCATTTGTACAATGTCCTTGAACTTCATAATCTTTTGTTGGTTTAGAGTCATTTGAAAAGAACTCGTCATGAGTTCCAATAATATTCAAAATAGGTTCACTTTTACTTGCACCAATTTTAAAATCTTTTGAGTAGTAACCATTTTCACAAGAGTAAGCTGTGATAATTCTTCCTTTAAAATTCTTATCCTTATATGCAGCAGCTGCTAAGCCACCCTCTGAATTTCCCATTAAAAAAATATTTTTTATATCTATAAAGTTTAGTTCACTAAGTCTTTCTAAACAGTAGTAAATTTCTGCTTGTCTGAAGTTGTGAACTTTCTCATATTTTTTTAACTTTGCAGGAGTTTCATAAGTTGGTCTTTTTTTTACTCTAAATGAGTTAGGAGAGAAAAATATAAACCCTTCTTCAACAACCCATTTTCTATAAACTGCACCTTTTCTAAGTCCTGCTGAACCATGCATAAAAAAGAGTGTAGGTACGTTTTTAAGTTTTATATTTCCATACTTTTTTAAAAAACTTTTTAAAGTTCCATAAAATGGTTTAGAGTCATCTAAATATTTTTCAGGAACTCCTATATATGCATCTTCAAAAATTTTATTAAAATCACTATAATTATCTATAATCTTTTTATATCTTTTTTGCACTTGTTTACCTTAAATTGGATTTTGATATTATACACTTAATATATAAATACCCCATAAAGGCTTATGTTTGAGTAGTATAAAATATTTTGAAACTATTAGGTGTGAAGATTTTGAAGCATTGAATTTATCTTATCATGAAAAAAGAGTTACAAATACTATTGGTTTAAATATAGATTTAAATGAGTATATCTATCCTCCAAGTGAAAAGTTATATAGATGTAAACTAATATATGATGACTCAGAGGTTTTAGATGTGCAGTTTTATCCTTATAAAAAAAGAGAGATAAAAAGCTTTAAAATAGTTTATGATAATAATATTGAGTACTCAAAAAAGTATCTAAACAGAGATGATTTAGATGAATTATTTAAGAAAAAAGAGAATTGTGATGAAACTATTATCATAAAAAATGGCCTTTTAACAGATACAAGTATTGCAAATATAGCTATATACTATGATAACCGATGGCTAACTCCTAAAACTGCACTTTTAAAAGGGACTACAAGACAAAGGTATATAGATCAAAAAGAGATTTTTGAAAAAGATATTGATTTACAAATGCTTTTAAAAAGTGAAAAAATTGCATTGATGAATGCTATGATAGACTTTGATGTTATAGATGATTATTCATTTTCATTATAAACTCTATGTAAAAGCCTCTCCCATTTGTTATCTTGCCATTTTAGGTTTATTTTTTTTGTAAAACCTTTGTGTGTTAGTCTATAAGCATCTATTTCATTAAAAGCAAACTTTGGGATAAGTTTTTTTCTTTTAGTTAGTTTTACAACCTTTGAACTAAGATTATCTAATACTAAAGGGGTTGAGTTTTTATCATCTAAGTAGAGTAAAATCATATGATAGTCTTGTGCATTTTTTACTTTTACTACACTAAAATAGAGATGTTTCTTCTCTACACCTAATTCAAGTAGTGTAAAATATTTACTTATTACATAATCTTCACAATCCCCATGACCTTCTATTAAAAACTCTTTTGGAGTAGCCCAATAATCAATTGAAGATTTTGCATCTATATCCTCTTTTGAAATTACTTTATTTAAAAAAGAGTTTACATGGGATAATTTTCTATTTAAATTATATGTTTTAATCTTCTGTTTTAGGTTATGGTATCTTTTTAATCTATTTACAATAAAAGCTTTTTTTTCTGATTTTTCTATTTTTTCAATATCTTCTTTATTTAGCTTAAATTCGTATGCATATAAGCAGTTAAAAGAAATAAATATAAGCATAATTATCTGTTTCATAAGTTATAATATCATTAAACTTTTAAAACGGATATTAATTTATGATAAACGAAATATTACATAGCGAAGATTATAAAAAGCTAGTAGAAAAGCAGGTTTACGAAACTATAGAGTATTTATTAGATAATTCTATGGAGTTTTCAATAACAGCAAATATTGGACTGGTTGAGTTTAATCCTGCCTTACCAACACAGGTATCACAACAATTACAAAAATTTAGTCTTTTTTCTATTTTAAGAAGTAATTATGCACTAATTTCATTTGAACTGCACGAGGGATTTGTAACTTTTGAAACTGGATTTGGAAGTGAAAACTTTGGTTCAGTAGTTAAAATACCACTTCATTCAATTTTTCAAATTGTTGTTGATGAATCAATTCTATATATTAATTCTGTGGCAACTGTAGATAAATTTAATGAGAACCCAAAAGAAAAATCAATGAATGCTTTTAAGAATAACCCAAATAACAAAAGATTTAATACTTGATTTTTACAAAATATAAAAGGGAGTTTAAAACTGCATTTAAAGTCTCTATCCCAGTTATGATGGGATATGCAGTTTTAGGGTTTGCTTTTGGATTACTTTTGGTCTCTTTTGATTATCCTTGGTACTTAGCTCCTATTATGTCACTTTTTATTTATGCAGGGGCTTTACAGTTTGTAGCAATTAATTTTTTTAATGTAAAAGCAGGTTTAGTTGATATTGCAATTGCCACTTGGTTTATAAATTTAAGGCAGTCATTTTATGGACTATCTTTACTTAAAAGATTTAAAAAGACAGGAAAGTTAAAACCTTATTTGATTTTTGGTCTTACAGATGAAACCTATGCTTTATTAACTTCAATAAAAGATGATGAGACAATAAAAAAGAAATGGTACTATTTCTTTTTAACAGCACTAAATCAGTCATATTGGTTTTTAGGCTGTACTTTAGGTGCGATTATAGGAACTAGCATTAAGTTTGATACAGCAGGGTTAGAGTTTTCACTTACTGCACTATTTGTAGTATTATGTATTGAGCAGTATAAAAATTTAAAAAACCCAATACCATTTATTATAGGTGCTGTAGCTTCTATATCTGGATTAGTTTTTGTTCCAAGTGATAAGATGTTGATTTTTTCTATTTTTTTATCACTTTTATTGCTATTTGTATTTAGAAAGAATGTGGAGAAACAATGAGTTCATTTGAAATATATTTAGCAATTTTAGTTATGGCTCTTGTAAACTTTTTTACAAGGGTTACACCTTTTTTATTTTTTAGAAAGAATGAACTTCCCTCTTATATAGTTTTTATTGAAAAGTTTTTTCCTGCTGTTATTATGACTATTTTGATAGTTTATTCAGTAAAAGATGTTGATTTTTCACTTGCACCTTATGGTATGAAAGAGATAGGAGCAGTTATATTTACTGCAATTTTACACTTGACTTTAAAAAATTATTTAATATCTATATTTGCAGGAACTATTTGCTATATGGCTTTAGTTCAGTATCTTTGATAATTATTAGCTTGAAAATATAATATTTATTTTTAAGCTTAAATAAATATAAGCCCTCTTATAATTGTAATGTGTTTCAAAAAGTGTTATAAATATTAACAGAAATTATTGAATATATGAAAGGATCAAAGATGGTTTTTTCAATGATAAATAGAAAAGATATTAAAAAGTTATTACCAAAAAAAAGAAGAAAAAACTTACATATATTAGATATTTCTCATAGAGATGGTATTCATAGTGTTGAAATGTTTAATAAAGATGGTATTTTTAGAGGTTTTGGTAAAAGTAGAAAAGAGTCTCTTCACAAAGCAGTGAAGGTTTTAAATAACTATTATGAAAGTTAAAAAGATGATAAAAGGAGTATCCTTTTATCTCTTATTCCTTTGGTGCAAATGGGAAAAATGCACTTCCCCAAGTAAGCCCAGCACCAAATGCATCAAATAAGACATTATCGCCTTTTTTGATTTTTCCTTGCTCATAAGCATAGTTCATAGCCATTGGAATAGAAGCGGCTGATGTATTTCCATACTTATCAACAGTTAAAACAGTTTGATCTTCATTTAAGCCTAAAGCATCCCCTACAGCTTTTATAATTCTATAGTTAGCCTGGTGAGGGATAAAATGGTTAATGTCCTCATTAGTTAGATTATGTTTAGCAAGCATATCTTTAACATCTGAAGTTAAAGTCTTAACAGCAAGTTTGAATGTTTCGTTACCTTTCATTCTAATACAAGCCATTTTTTGCTCTAAAACCTCTTTTGAACAAGGATGCTTACTTCCTCCTCCTGGAGTTTTAATTAAATCATCATAATCACCGTCACTTGAACAGTTTACATCTAAAATTGCTTCACTTTTGTCATCTGTTGCAGAAATAACTGCTGCTCCAGCACCATCACCAAAAATAAAACAAGTTGTTCTGTCTGTATAATCAAGAATAGATGAGTATGTTTCTGCACCAATAATAAGTACGTTTTTTTTCATACCAGATTCAATAAACGCTTTTGCTATTGATGTAGCATAAACAAAACCTGTACAAGCTGCACTAATATCATAAGCCATTACAGGAGGTAAACCCAGTTTTGAAGCAATAAGACATGCGGTTGAGGGCATACATAAGTAGTCAGGAGTTACAGTAGCACATATAACTAAATCAATTTCTTCTTTAGCAATACCTGCTCTTTCAATAGCAACTTGGGCTGCTTTTGCACCTAAATCAGATGAAGCTTCATTCTCTTCTGAAAGTCTTCTTTCTTTGATACCAGTTCTTTTGGTAATCCACTCATCACTAGTATCTATAATTTTTTCAAAATCTGCGTTAGTCATAATCTTTGGAGGAATATAGGCTCCAATAGATCTAAAAGCTGCATATGCCATTTACATATCCTTAAAATAAAGAATATAGTAAGTAGTTAAAACTATTTACTATACTGTTCTAATCTTTGCTCAATATGCTCGTTTAGGTTTGAACTTGCTGCGTTAATAGCTTGGAATATAGCATTTTGTATTGCTTTTGGGTTTGACTTCCCATGTGCTATAATTACAGGTGCTTTAACACCTAATAGTGGAGCACCACCATATTCCGCATAGTCAACTCTTACTTTTAAGTTTTTAAATACTTTTCTCATAAGAACTGCACCAGCAATTGAAATCAAAGATCTTTTTAAATTCTTTTTGATGATTTGACCGATTGTATCTGCTACACCTTCAGCAGTTTTTAGCAAAATATTACCAACAAAACCATCACAAACTACAACATCAATAGTCCCTTTGAAGATATCACTACCCTCAACATTTCCTGCGAAATTAGGAATTTTTGATATTAAACCATAAGCCTGTTTAGTAACTTCGTTACCTTTGCTCTCCTCTTCACCGTTTGACAATAAACCAACAATAGGTTCATCAAGTTGTAAAACATCTTGTGAGTATACTTGACCCATAATTGCAAATTGGAAAAGGTTATTCGCATCACTATCAACATTTGCACCCACATCTAAAACCAAAGTATTTTGGTTTTCACTAGTAGGCATAAGTGTAGCAATAGCTGGTCTTGAAACACCTTTAATTCTTCCAATTCTTAATGTGGCAAGTGACATAGAAGCTCCAGAATGTCCTGCAGAAACTACTGCATCAGCCTCTTTGTTTTTAACTAATTCAATGGCTTTATATATAGTAGAATCTTTTCTTTTTAATGCATCTGTAGCTGAGTCTGTCATACTAATTACATCATCTGTATCTAGTATTTCCACTCTTGAAAGGAAGTGTCTTGGTATTAGAGGTTCAATCTCTTCTTTTTTACCAACTGCAATTGCAGTAAAGTTATTATTTTTCTTTAAAGCTGCTACAAGACCTTCGATAATAGGTTCAGGACCGAAGTCCCCACCCATTGCATCTAAAGCAATCTTTAACATTAGCTTTTGTATTCACCAGTATTTGGGTTAACAGTATGAGGCATTTTCCATGTTCCATCACTGTCTTTAACTGGTCTTTTTAATGTAATTTTATAATGTGTTTTTCTTTTAGCTGCTCTTGTATGAGAAACTCTTCTCTTAGGTACTGCCATAATTTTTCTCCTTAAAATTCTTTTTCAAATTCACTATTATCTTCTAAACACTTATCACATAGATAATAGTCTGTTTTTATTGATTCTAATTCACTTTCAATAATTTCATCAAAGTCTATAGTACTATTATAAACCTCAATAACTAATTCGTCTGATTCATTTTCTTCGAAAATTCCATCACTTAAAAGAAATTTCTCTTCTTCTTCTAATTTTAATGTATCTTCTTTACCACACCTACAACAATTTATAAGCGTTTCTCCACTAAGTAGTGCATCAACTTTTACTAATGTAGATGAAATTTTACAAAAAGTACCTTCAATTTTTACTGAATCAAGTGAAGATTTAAATTCACTTGCTTTAAATGGTACTTTTCTAAATTCTATTTTCATTGTATATTACAATAATACTATTAACAGATTTCTCTATCTGAGAAGAAGAATTTAATTTCGTTTGCTGCATTTTCTAATGAGTCTGATCCGTGTACTGCATTTGCATCAATTGATTCTGCAAAGTCAGCTCTAATTGTACCAGCTTCAGCTTCTTGTGGGTTAGTAGCACCCATTAATTCTCTGTTTTTAGCTACTGCATTTTCACCTTCTAAAACAGTTACAACAACTGGTCCAGAAATCATGAAGTTTACTAATTCACCAAAAAATGGTCTTTCAGCGTGTACTGCGTAGAATGATTCAGCGTCAGCTTTGCTTAATTGAACTTTTTTTGTTGCTGCAATTCTTAATCCATTTGATTCAAATCTATCTAAGATTTTTCCAATTACGTTTTTAGATACCGCGTCAGGTTTTACAATTGATAGTGTTTGTTCCATTTAATTTATCCCTCAATTTTATTTTTAAGTCGCGGATTATACCTAAAAAATAAAAAAAAGGCAAGTAGTTTTTAGCACTACTCACCTTTTAAGGATAAATTTAGTTAAAAATTAATTAAAATTTTATTTAAAATTAGTCTTCAACTACAGGAGTTCCAGCTTCACCTCTATCTTCTCTTTCGATAGATCCTGAACCTGGCTCATCCCATACAATACATCCCTCAGTTGGACATGCATCAGCACATGCTGGCTCATCATTATGATCTACACACTCAACACATTTGTCTGCATATACATAATAAATATCTTCACCTGTTGGGTTATCATCATTATCAACGATTGCTTCAACTGGACACTCATCTAAACATGCATCACAGCTAATACAGATATCAGTAATTTTTACTGCCATAATATTCTCCTATATTTGATATTAGTTAAAACTTTATCACAGTAAATATAAAATTAACTTTAAAAAATAAAAATTATCAACTGATACTAAAGAAGTGCCAAAAACGGTAACAGTGGGCTTTTTGATTGTTAAAATGATAATGAATTTCATTAATAGTTGATTGCTGAGTTTGACTTAATAATAAAAATTATCTTAGGATAAAAATTCACAAATTTTAAAATTTAAGCTAACTTGTAGCTAAAATTGAACTTTTTTGTTATATAATAACGGTACAACTTTAAAAAAAACTATTAATAAAGGAATTAAAATGTTAGTAACTAAGAAAGCTCCAGACTTTACAGCAACTGCTGTTTTAGCAGATGGTCAAATTGTTGAAGATTTTAACTTATATGAAAATATTGGTGAAAACGGTGCGGTATTATTTTTCTACCCATTAGATTTCACATTTGTTTGTCCATCTGAAATCATTGCATTCTCAAAAAGAATTGAAGAGTTCAAAGAAAGAGGTATCAATGTAATTGGTGTTTCTGTTGATTCTCAGTTCTCACACTTTGCTTGGAGAGAAACTCCAGTTGACAATGGTGGTATTGGAAGAATTAAATACCCATTAGTTGCTGATCTTTCTAAACAAATCTCTAGAGATTACGATGTATTATTCGGTGAATCAGTTGCTTTAAGAGGTTCTTTCTTAATTGACAAAGATGGAACTGTAAGACATGCAGTAATCAATGACTTACCATTAGGAAGAAATATTGATGAGATGATCAGAATGGTAGACACAATGTTATTTACTAACGAGCACGGTGAAGTTTGTCCTGCTGGATGGAACAAAGGTGACGAAGGTATGAAGCCAAACACTGAGGGTGTTGCTGAGTACTTAGGTAAAAACGAAGACAAGTTATAATAACTTATTTGAAGACAAGGAGTATTTCCTTGTCTTTGGTCTGCAAATTATTTAATTGACAAATTATAAAATAAACACTACAATTACAACAATACTTTAAATTTTTACTACAAAAACTACAATACTACATACTTAAAATATGTAAATTCAAAAGGTTAGAATTACTCATGGAAGAGTCTAAAACTCAAAATAAAAACAAAAATACTAAAAAAAATAGAACGCATGTGCCCGTTGAAGGGTATAAAATCGAGCAATTAAGAGAACTTCCTTTAGAAGAGCTTTTAAATATTGCAAAAGAATTAGATGTTGAAAATCCTCAAGAACTAAAAAGACAAGATTTAATGTTCTCAATTTTAAAAAATCAAATTGATGCGGGTGGATTTATTTTGTTCACTGGTATTTTAGAGATAAAAGAGGGTGGATTTGGTTTTTTAAGAGCATTAGATGGTAATTTCTCTGATACATCAAATGATTCATATGTTAGTGCAACTCAAATTAGAAAGTTTGCATTAAGAACTGGTGATATTGTAACTGGTCAAGTAAGACCTCCAAATAAAGAGAGTGAAAAATACAATGCTTTATTAAAGATTGAAGCGATTAATTACTTACCAATTAAAGAATCAAAAAATAGACCACTATTTGATAACTTAACTCCTTTATACTCTACTCAAAAATTTAAGTTTGAGTACAACTCAACAAAAATGACAGGTAGAATGCTAGATCTATTTGCTCCAATGGGTAAAGGTCAAAGAGGGTTAATAGTTGCCCCTCCAAAAACAGGTAAAACAGAGTTGTTAAAAGAGTTAGCTCATGGTATTACAAAAAATCATCCTGATACTTATTTAATGGTACTATTAATAGATGAAAGACCTGAAGAGGTTACAGATATGCAAAGAAGTGTAAAGGGTGAAGTTTACTCTTCTACATTTGATATGCCAGCGCAAAACCATGTGAGAGTTGCAGAGATTGTAATAGAAAAAGCTAAAAGATTAGTAGAGATGAAAAAAGATGTAGTGATTTTACTTGATTCAATTACAAGATTAGCAAGAGCATATAATACAGTTACTCCAAGTTCTGGAAAAGTTCTTTCAGGTGGTGTGGATGCAAATGCACTACATAAACCAAAAAGATTCTTTGGTGCAGCTAGAAATATTGAAGAGGGTGGAAGTCTTTCTATTATCTCAACAGCACTTATTGAAACAGGTTCAAAAATGGATGAAGTTATTTTTGAAGAGTTCAAAGGTACAGGTAATAGTGAAGTTGTTCTAAGTAGAGATGCTTCAAATAAAAGAGTTTACCCTGCTCTTGATATTACAAGATCTGGTACTAGAAAAGAAGAGTTACTTCTTACTCCTGAAGTACTACAAAAAACTTGGATTTTAAGAAATGCTATTGCATCAATGGATGAAGTAGAAGCGCTTAAATTCTTATATTCTAAAATGCAAAGAACTAAAGATAATGAAGAGTTTTTTGCTTCAATGAATGAGTAAAAGCTACTGCTTTTACTCATAAACTTCTATTTCTCTTTTACAAAAAGACCTAATACTGCTGTAAATGCAGTAAATAATATAAGACTAAATATTACAAATAAAAGAATTTCTGTAATGTACATATATTTACTCCTTAATAAATGAATACTCATTCACTTTGTGAAATTATATGTAATTAAATATTAAATTAATGTAAATCTTGAAAAAGTTATATTTAAGTTTTGTGTTTAACACACATTTTATTCAATTTATAATAATATTCCGTCACTAAATAAGGACAATAATGATAAAAATAGATAAATTAAATAAATATTATGGTAGTAATAAAGTTTTAAATGATATATCTATTGATATAAAAAAAGGTGAGATTTTTGCTATTGTTGGACATAGTGGTGCAGGTAAATCTACACTTCTTAGGTGTATAAATGGACTAGAAGATTATAGTGATGGTTCATTAAAGGTTCACAATCAAGAGATAAAAACCTTAGGTAAAGAGAAGTTAAGAGAGTTTAGAAAAAGTATTGGAATGATTTTTCAACACTTTTCATTAATTCAAAGAAAAACTGTATATGAAAATGTTGCTTTACCTATGGAAGTTTGGGGTTACTCAAAAAGTGAGATAGATAAAAAAGTTAAAGATTTATTAGCTTTAGTTGGTTTAACTCAAAAGATTGATTCATATCCAAGTCAACTAAGTGGTGGACAAAAGCAAAGAGTTGCTATAGCTAGAGCTTTGACTTTAGATCCAGACATACTATTAAGTGATGAAGCAACATCAGCACTTGATCCAAATACAACAACATCAATTCTTAATCTTCTAAAAAAGATTAATAGAAAATTAAATATTACAATTGTTTTAGTTACTCATGAGATGGAAGTTGTGAAACAAATTGCACAAAAGTCACTACTTTTGGAGCATGGAAATATTATTGGTTTTGATGATACAGAGGAGTTATTTTTAAAACCAGATGAAAAGATGAAAGACTTTTTAGGTGAAACTGAAGTTGTACCAAATAAGGGAGTTAATATTAAGCTTTACTTCCCAAAAGATAATGCAAACCAATCATTTATAACACAAATGGCAAGAGAGTTAGATATGGACTTTAATATTGTATGGGGAAAATTAGAAGAGATAAATACTCATATTGTTGGAAATATGGTTATAAATATTGAAACTGAAAATAAAGAAATAGTAACAGATTATATGAAAAAGCATGATATAGTTTGGGAGGTATTATAATGGTAGATATTTTATTGCCTGCATTAGGTGAAACTGTATATATGTCTTTTGTATCAACATTTTTAGCTGTTGTTATTGGTTTTTTTATTGCAATTGTATTGATATTGACTTCTAAAGGTGGATTAAGACAAAACTTAAAAATTTACTCTGTATTAGATGTGATTGTTAATACCTTAAGGTCTTTTCCTTTTATTATATTAATGATTGTTCTTTTTCCTTTAACAAAATTTTTAATAGGAAAAAGTATTGGAACGACAGCTGCAATTATACCTTTAACAATTGGTGCAGCACCTTTTATTGCAAGACTTATTGAAAGTGCATTTAAAGAGGTTGATAAAGGTGTAATTGAAGCAGCTAAATCTTTTGGAGCAAGTGATTCTCAAATTATTTTTAAAGTAATGTTTGTAGAAGCACTTCCAAGTATTATTTCAGCTATTACACTTACTTTAATTACCGTAATAGGTTTTTCTGCAATGGCTGGAGCTGTTGGTGGTGGAGGTTTAGGGGATGTTGCTATTAAATATGGATACTACAGATTCCAAACTGATACTATGATTTACACTGTACTTATATTAATTGCACTTGTTCAGGTGTGTCAAAGTGCAGGTGATTATTTATACAAAATTACAAAAAGATAAAATTTAAAAAAAGGATGAAAATGGTTAAGAATATTTTTAAAATATTATTATTAGGTTTAGTTTCATTAGGTCTTGTATCTTGTACAGACTCAAATGATAAAAAAGAGCAAAAGAAAGAAGAGAAAAAAGTTGTAAAAGTTGGAGCTACACCAGTTCCACACGCTGAGATTTTAGAGATTGCAAAACCTTTATTAAAAGCTAAAGGGTATGAATTAGAGATTGTTGAATTTACTGATTATGTTACTCCAAATATTGCTGTTGATGAGGGTGAATTAGATGCAAACTTTTTCCAGCATTTACCATATTTAAAAGAGTTTAATAAAAATAAAAATACAAGTTTAGTTAAAACAGTTGCTGTTCATTTAGAGCCAATGGGTTTATACTCTAATAAAATTAAAAGTTTAGAAGAGTTAGAAGATGGTGCAACAATTGCTGTTCCAAACGATCCAACAAATGAAACAAGAGCTTTAAATATCTTAGAGAAAAAAGGTTTGTTAACATTTAAAGATGTGGATTTTAAAACAGCTTTAGATATAAAAGATAACCCTAAAAATTTAAAGATAAATGAGTTAGATGCTCCTCAATTACCAAGAGTTTTAGATGAAGTAGATGCAGCTGTTATTAATACAAACTATGCATTAGCAGCAGATTTAAATCCTCTTGATGATGCTTTAGTATTAGAGTCAAAAGACTCACCTTATGCAAATATATTAGTTGTAAAAAAAGGTAATGAAAATAAAGAGTTTACAAAAGCATTAAATGAAGTTTTAAACTCTACAGAGATTAAAAACTTTATTGCTGAAAAATATAAAGGTGCTATTGTTGAAGCATTTTAGTTAAATAGGTACAGTTTGTACCTATTTACTTCTTTTTTTATTACTACTTTATTGCTACTCTCCTACTGTATTATTTCTCAATTCAAATCAATATAAAAACCCAGAAAATAGGACTTTTATAAGTTATTATTTTATCCTCTTTAAAAAGGAGAAGACATGAAATTGGAAGTTTCATTTTTTTCGACACAAAGTGAGTTTATAAGTAGTAAAAAAGATACGACAGATTCATATTTTTTATTTATAGCACAAAAAACAAATTTTGATATACAGGAGTGTACAAATAACAGTATAAGTGTAACTTGTGGACTTTTCCCCCATGTGATATATCAAAATGACTATTATGAAGAGGGTATTATAGCTATTACAATAGATGAAAAAAACTGTACTTTAGATGTGGTAGAAGATATTAGTAATTGTGATTTATCAAATGGCTCTTTAAAAGATAAAGTATCAATTATCACAATTCTTGATGGCTTTAGTAGTCACAATGAAGAGTTTTTAGCAAAGTTGTTTGAAAATATTGATTTAAATGTAAATATTATAGGTGGAGCAGCTGGAGTTTTAGAAAAAACTTATTTATCTTCAATTTTTGATAATAATAGAGGATATAAAGATTCAGCAGTACTATTAGGAATAAAAAACAATATCAATATACAGGTCAAAAATGGATGGAGATATTTAGATGGTCCATATATAGTAACATCATCAAATAAGAATATTCTAAATAGTATTGATTATATAGATGCTTATACTCTATATAAAAATGTATTAAAAGCTAAACTTGATATTAATCTTACAGATGAAAATTACTTTGAAATTTCACAAAGATATCCAATAGGTTTGATAAAATACAAAGGAGAGTTAGTTGTTCGTGATCCATTTGCTAGAAAAGATGGCAAACTTGTATTATTAGGTGAAATTTCAACAGATTCTATGATAAATATTTTACAAGGTGATAAAAAAAGTTTAATTGAATCAACAAACATACCTTTGCAAAATAGTGATTGTGAGTGTTGTCAGTTGGGCTTAGTTTTTAATTGTATCTCTAGATACATATATTTAGAAGATGATTTTAAGTTAGAAATAGAAAATGTTTATAGAAATTTTAAAGATGATAACTTATTTGGAGTGACAACACTTAGTGAAGTAGCAAATAATGGTAATAGATATATTAATTTATTAAATAAAACATGTGTAATTGGAGAAATATGCAATTAGAACAGTTATCAATCTCATATAAATTCCATAACTCAATAGGAAATAGTTTAGATATAAATGAGATGATAAAAGAGGTACTTAAAACTTTTATTGAAGAGACTGATTCAGTTTATTGTGGCTTTTATCTTTTAGAAGATGAAAAGATAAAGCACATAGAGTCGTTAGGTAAAAAAGTAAAATATGATATAGAAGATGCAATTAAGAATGCTAACAAAAATAAAATAGTTATAAAAGCTTTAACCACGCAGTTAAATATACTACTTTTTAGACTTGAAAAATCTATTATAGTTATGATTTATGATAAAAGTATAGATTTAGAGTTTGTGGTACAGATTTATGAGAGTTTGCGAAAGAGGTTAAATATTAGTATTGATTCTTGTTTAAATGTAAGGGATATACAAAATAAAAATAAAGAGTTAAATGAGCTTACAAATAGTCTACAAGATAGGGTTAATAAAGAAGTTTTATTAAATAAGAAAAAAGATAGGCAAATGTTTGAGCAAATGAAAATGGCTCAAATGGGTGAATTAATAGGAAATATTGCACACCAGTGGAGACAGCCATTAAGTGTTATTTCAACAGTTGCAAGTGGTATGAAGTTGAAAAAACAGATGAATATGTTAGATGATGAGGACTTTTTTGTTTATACTGATAGATTAGTTGATAATGCAAAGCTTTTATCTAATACTATTGATGAGTTTAGAGATTATATAGAACATAGTAACAGGCAAAAAGATGTAATAATTCAAGATAGAGTAAAAATGGCGATTAATATTATTGAGCAAAGTTGTAAGCTTGAAAATATACAAATCATAGAAGATTATGTTCAAAAAGAGAATATATATTTTAGACTTGTTTCAGGAGAGTTACTACAAGTTTTAATCTCAATCTTAAATAATGCAAAAGAGGCATTGCAAGATAGGGATGATTTAGATGAAAAATTTATAAAGTATAGTGTAAAGTCCTCAAGTGATTCAATTTTAATTATTATTGAGGATAATGCAGGAGGAGTTCCAACCAAGGTTCAAGAAAAAATATTTAATCCTTATTTTACCACTAAACACCAATCACAAGGGACGGGAACAGGGCTTTTTAATAGTTATAATATTGTTACAAACCATTTAGGTGGAAGATTGTATTTTGAAAACACAAATATAGGAGCTAAATTTTTTATAAAACTACCTATTAATGTTGATTTTGAGATTTAAAAAACTCTTCATATTGTGACACACGAAAATCAAATGTTGTATAATTAGGATTTAATTCTTTCATCTTTTTAAAAAGTGAAGTTGAACCTATAAACCTATTTGCAGCATTTGATGGAGAGGTTAGGCTAACTGTTTTAATCTCTCTTTGTTCAAACTCAAAACTATATATTTTAGGTAAAGAGTTATTTTCTAAAGTGTATTTAATACCATTTTGTTTTAAAATCTGTTTTAAAAAATATTGAGGTGAGTTTTTACTACTTCCTCCCATAAAAAGTAGAGTATCAATCTGTTTATGCTCTTTTAGTATTTGTAAAATATCCCTTAGAACAATTTCACTCATCCCTAAATCGCTTGCATCAACTTTCTCTCTTTTACAAGATTCAACAATATCACATATTCCAATTTTGTTCTTTATCAAAAACTCTTTTCTTTGCTCAACTGCTTTAGAGGTATTTGAAAACTCTAAATTAAGATTGTAAATTTTATCTAAAATAGGCCATAGAAGATTATCTTTTGAGCCATAACAAAAATTCACATCAGTTGGCTTAAAATCGTTATTACAAAATCTTGGAGGAGGTAAGGTTCCAATAATCAATTTTTTTGTCTGTTTATGAACAAATGGTTTATAAGGGTGAAAGTGAAAAAACAATTAAAACCTTTTTTATTTTGATGATAAACAAAAATAACTAAAAAGATACTTTCACTTTAACATTTTAGTTATAAGTTTTTAGGTATAATCTTACAAATTTACTAAAGGTAAAAGTTGAAAGTAGGTGTATTTGATTCAGGCCTTGGAGGTCTAACAGTTTTAAGAGATATCTGTGCAGTGGCTAGTGGTGCTACTTTTTTTTATATAGCAGATACACAATATGCTCCTTATGGAGATAAAACCCAAGAACAAATACTACAAAGATGTATTACATTAACTAATTACTTGATTGAGAAGCATCAAATTGATGTTTTAATAGTAGCTTGTAATACAGCAACTTCAGCTGCAGTAAAAGAGTTAAGGTTAAAGTATAATTCACTAATTGTAATAGGAACAGAACCTGGTATAAAACCAGCTATTTTGCAAACGAAAACTTCAAATATTGGAGTGTTGGCTACAAAAGCAACATTAAAAGGACAAAAGTACCAATCTTTAGTTGATGAATTATCTAAGACAAAAGAGGTTGTTTTACACGAACAAGCTTGCCAAGGGTTAGTTGAACAAATAGAGATAGGACAAATTGAGCATGAAAAAACAAAAAAAATGCTTCAGGGTTGGTTGGCACCTATGAGAGAAAATAGTGTTGATACAATAGTTCTTGGTTGTACTCACTATCCTTTGGTTTCAAAAGTTATTAAAGACATTATGCAAAAAGAGATTGAACTTATTGAGACTGGAAATGCTATTGCTAAAAGATTACTTGACTTAACTGGAATTAAAGAAAATAAAGATTTAGTAAAACTAAATATATTTATTTGCCATACTGGTAAGATAAACAAAAATATGATAAACGAAATTTTTAAAGATAAAAAAATAGAAATAAGGAAGTGTAAAATATGAGTGAAACAGTACAGAAGAAAGTTCTAGCTTTAAAGTATAGACCACAAAGGTTTGAAGATTTAGTTGGTCAAAGTACTATTTCACAAACATTATCTTTAGCACTTGATTCAAATAGATTGTCTCATGCCTATTTATTTAGTGGGTTAAGAGGTAGTGGAAAAACAAGTACAGCAAGAATTATGGCTAAAGCTTTATTGTGTTCAAATGGTCCAAGATCTAAACCTTGTGAACAGTGTGATAACTGCCTAAGTGCAAATGCAAATAAACATTTAGATATTATTGAAATGGATGCAGCTTCAAATAGAGGAATTGATGATATTAAAGATTTAATTGAGCATACTAAGTATAAACCAAGTAGTGCAAGATTTAAAGTATTTATTATTGATGAGGTTCATATGCTTACAACACAAGCATTTAATGCTTTACTTAAAACATTAGAAGAACCTCCTGGATTTGTAAAGTTTATTTTAGCTACAACTGACCCTTTGAAATTACCAGCTACAATTTTAAGTAGAACTCAACATTTTAGATTTAATAAAATCTCTAACTCTGATGTAATTCATCACCTATCTCATATATTAAATGAAGAGAATATAGAGTATGAAAAAGAGGCTTTAGAGATATTAGCAAGAAGTGGGCAAGGTAGTTTAAGAGATACTTTAACTATGTTAGATCAAGCTATAATTTTCTCAAAAGGTAAGGTTTCAACTACAGCTGTTGTGGATATGCTAGGACTTATTGACCCAGAGATTATGGATAATATTTTCCAAGTTATTTTAAATAAAGGTGAAATTTCAACAATAGTAAAAGAGCTTGAAAACTATGAGGTTTCGCAAGTTTGTGATGAAATGACTATTTATTTAAAACACAGAATGCTAGAGAAAGATCCAAGGTTTGATTTGATTTTATATGATAGGTTCTTTAGAATTTTAAGTGATGCAAAACATCTACTTGCTATGAACTCAGATGGAGGCTTTGTTCTTATTTTAACTTTAATGAAAATGATTGAGGCTATTGACATAAAAAGTATTGATGAACTTATTAATCAAGTGGAGAAGATAGAGCCTAAAGTAGTTGAAAAGGCTAATCCTGTTGTAAAAGAAAAACCAAAAGAGCAAAAGCAAGAAGAGGTAGTAGAACAACCAAAGATTGAACAGCCAATTACACAAGAGGTTAGCATACAAGAGACTAAAATAGAAGAGCCAACAGTTGAAGACTTACATTTAAGTAATGAGAATATTGTATCACTAGATATAGTAGAAGATGCAGTGTCTACTGTGAAGTATCCAACGCCATTTGATGATGATTTAGAAGAGCAAGAACCTATAAAAGAGCAAATAGTAGAAGAAAAAAGTGTAGAAGAAGAAAAAGTTGTTGAGCAAACGCAACCAGAGTATATAGAAGAACAAAGTCCGTTAGAACAAACAGATGTAAATCCTTTTGAGGAAGTTTATGAACAGCCAGTAGAGGAAGAGCAAACAAAAGCTTTAGAACCTGAGGAACCTAAGGTTGAAGAGCCTAAAGAAGAGAAGTTACCAAATAGTGATTTATATGATAGCTTAACTAAAAAAGTGTATGAAAGAGACTATACTTTAGGTGAATGTTTTGAACATAATTTTATATTTAATGGATATGAAAACAATAAACTTCATATAAAATCTTTTGCACAAGGAGATGATAGGAAGTTTTTATATAAACATTTTGGGATTATTAGAGCTTTTGCACAAGATATATTTGGAAATGATATTGAGTTAGAATTTACAAAGGAGACGCCCCGCTAGTAATGTAAACACTGAAGAGCAGCCAAGTATAAAGGAAAATGATACATCAAATAGTTCAAGTTCTATGCTTGAGGATGTTGAGGTTGGTTCAGGTTGTGTTGCTGATATGCAAAAAGTAAGTAATCCTAAGCCTTCTCAACAAGAAGTACAATTAAATGATATCTTAAACTCACCAATGTTAAATAAAGCAAAAGAGTTGTTAGATGTTAGAAAGATAACTGTTAAATCCAAAAGTTAAATACACAAATTAGGAAACATAAGGAGAGATATGAGAAAATTTTTAAAGATATTTTTAGGAGTTAGTTTGCTTAGTTCTGCATTATTAGCAGATATAAATAGTGAAAATATTATATCTTTTGAGAAGCAAAGGATTTCTAAAAATCCAAATGTTGAAGTATTAAATATAGAAGTTAATACAAAAAAGAAATTACCAATTGAGAATTGGTATGGATATATTTTAGATTTAAAGCTTAATATTGTAAGAGAAGATGGCTTTACAACAAGAAATGTAAAAGATATTCTTTTTACAAATGGAAGTTATATATCTCTTGATTTATTAGATGCAAAGACAGGTAAGTCTTTAAAATCAACACTACATCCAGATTTAACACAAAAGTATTATCAAAAAAGCCATTTAATTGCTGGAAATCACAATGCAAAAGATAAGATAGTTTTATTCTCTGATCCTTTATGTCCATTTTGTATGGATTATGTTCCAGAGGTTATTAACTATGTAAATAGTCATAAAAGTAAAGTGGCTTTATACTACTATCATTTTCCATTGACTAGAATACACCCAGCAGCAGCTCCTCTATCGAAAATGATAAAGCTTGCTGATAAAAAGTATGATATTAAGAATCTAAAGTTAAAAGTTTATCAAACACATTGGGACGAATACTTTAGCTCTAAATCTACAGATAGTAAGAAAATTTTAGAAGTATTCAATAAAGTTTTTAATACAGATATAAAGCTTAGTGAATTAAAAGATGTGGATATTTCAACTGATATAAGAATGGGTGAAGATGTAATGGTTCAAGGTACACCAACTATTTTTATAAATGGAAAAAAAGACAATACAAGATTAAAATACCAAACGTTAGGAAAGTAAATATGGAAAAATTAGTTATAGCAACAAGAAAAAGTAAATTAGCATTATGGCAAAGTGAGTATGTAAAAGCAGAGTTATTAAAGCACTAT
This sequence comes from Arcobacteraceae bacterium, assembly GCA_041694355.1. GTDB lineage: Bacteria > Campylobacterota > Campylobacteria > Campylobacterales > Arcobacteraceae > Arcobacter_B. The sequence continues at coordinate 22,926 of JASMTK010000141.1, forward strand.
CCTGATATGCAAATAGAGTTAAAAACATTCTCTACAAGAGCAGATAAAATTTTAGATGTTCCTTTAGCAAAGATTGGTGGGAAAGGTCTATTTACAAAAGAGTTAGAAATTGCTTTAGCAAATAAAGAGGCTGATATAGCAGTTCATAGTTTAAAAGATGTACCAACTCAGTTTGAAGAGGGATTTAAATTAGCAGCTTTAACAAAAAGGTTTGATCCAAGAGATGCATTTTTAAGTGAAAAGTATGCAAGTATTGAAGAGTTACCAAATGGTGCAGTAGTAGGAACTACTAGTCTTAGAAGAAGAATGGAGATTAAGATTTTAAGACCTGATATTAACTTAAAAGATTTAAGAGGTAATATTAATACTAGAATTGCAAAACTAAAAGCAGGTGAGTATGATGCAATTATACTAGCAGCAACTGGAGTTCAAAAGCTTCAAATAGAGGATGAAGTTACTTACTTTACACCTGTGGATACTGATGTTATGGTACCATCAATGGGACAAGCTACATTAGGAATTGAAACTTTAGATAATCAAGAGTTAATAGATTTAGTATCTGTTTTACATGACAAGGATGCTTATATCGAATCAACAGTTGAAAGAGATTTTGTACATACATTAGAGGGTGGTTGTCAAGTTCCTATTGGAGTTAAAGCAACTATCTTAGAAAATGATAAATTAAAGGTTAAAGCTATTGTTGGTATGCCAGATGCTAGTGAAATGATTCAAGAAGAGGTTGAGGTTTCAATTGATGAGTATAAAACAATTGGAAAAGAGTTAGCAGATATATTTATTAAGCAAGGTGCTAAAGAGTTATTAGCAAAAGCTGAAAAAGTAGCTTTTGCATAGATATATTTTTTAATATTTAATAATTATTTTAATATACTATACTGTATTATCAAAAGGAGAGATTATGAGAATAAATATTGATGATACAGTTTTTTGTTTAGTAGATGTACAAGAGAAGTTATATCCACATGTGACAGATGCCTCTACTATTGAAGCAAATCTTTTAACTTTAATAAAAGGCTTAAGAACATTAGAGGTTCCTTTTATTGTAAATGAACAGTATAAAAAAGGTTTAGGCGAAACTATCCCTTCTGTAAAAGAGTTGGTTGCGAATTATCCACATTTTGAGAAAACAACTTTCTCTTGTTGTAAAAATGAACCAACCTTAACAGCATTAAAAGGATTACATAAAAAAAATGTAATTGTTGCTGGTATTGAAACTCATGTTTGTGTTTTACAAACTTGTATGGATTTATTAGAAGAGGGCTTTACACCTATTTTAGTAACTGATTGTGTAACTTCAAGAAAACAAAAAGATACAGATATGGCAATTGAAAGAATGATTCAATTAGGGGTTGTTCCAACTACTTATGAATCGATTCTTTTTGAGTTAACATTAAATGCTAAGAATCCATCTTTTAAAGAGATTTCAAAATTAGTAAAATAGAGATTTTCTCTATTTTACACTGCTTCTTCAAATAAATAAGTTATTTTTTGTGTTATAATATCTTAAAAAGTTAGGATAGCTTTATGTATAGAGTTTTTTGTATATTATTCTTTTTATTTACATCATTGTATAGTGATGATTTATACTACGATGTAAGTGAATATAATATTAAGTATAATCAAGTAAAGAAAAGTAAAGCTTTTCAAGAGATAGTTACAAATAAAACTGTTAATATAGCTGTGCAGAATAAAGAAAAAGTAAAAATCTCAATTGTATACCCAGGAATGCAATTATCTGATTATTGGCGTAGAAGTCAAGCCTCTTTAGAGAAAAGATTACAAGAGCTTAATATTAACTATGAGTTAAAAACACATTTTACAAAACCTGCAACACAAATAAATAAACAAGCAAAACAACTTTTAAATGCAATAAAAAATGATAGTGATTATTTGATATTCACTCTTGATACAAATAAGCATACAAGTTTTATAGAAAGAATAAATAGTCAAAAAAAACCTAAACTAATTTTACAAAATATTACAACTCCGCTTAGAAAATGGCATGATAAACAGCCTTTTTTATATGTAGGTTTTGATCATTTCTTAGGAAGTAAAGTATTAGCAAATGAGTTTATAAATCAAACTAATAAAAAAGGTAGGTATGCAGTTATTTATGGTTCTCAAGGATATGTTAGCTATATGAGAGGAACTAAATTTATTGAATATATCTCAAAAAATTCAGATTTGAAATTAGTTCATGAATATTATACAAATTTTGATAAGCAAAAAGCAAAAAATGCTACAATTGATTTATTAAATATTGATGATAATATTGACTTTATTTATGCTTGTTCTACTGATATAGCACTTGGTGTTATTGAGGCATTGAAAGAAAAAGGTTATTTAGGAAAAATTAAAGTAAATGGTTGGGGCGGAGGTAGTGAAGAGATTAAGGTACTAAAAAAACGCCTACTAGATTTTACTGTTATGAGAATGAATGATGAAAATGGAATTGCTATGGCTGAGGCTATTAGGTTGGATTTAGAGGGTAAAACAAAGCAGATACCTACAATATACTCTGGCAGTTTTGAATTAATAAAGAGTAATATAGATGAACAAAGATTACAAAAACTAGAAAAGAGGGCTTTTAGATATTCAAATGAAACAAAATAGAAAACTTAAATTATCAGTTTTAAATAGTTTACTTCTATTTATATTTTTATTAGTGTTAACTGTATCAATTTTTTTAGTTAGTATTTCAAATACTCAAAAGATAGTCAATAAAAATATTGATGATTACTTTGAACAAACATTTAGTTTTGTAAAGTATGTTATTAAAAGTCAATACGAAGTACTTGAAGATATAAACTATAATCTTTCAAGCTTAATCAATGAATATGAAAAAGTTGATTCAAATTTGGCCTTCTCTTTAAATAATATTGATAGTATTAATGACATTGATATAATCTATTATAAAACTAAAAATAACTCTTATGATTTTAGTAATTCACTTTTTGAGACAGAGAAGTTGATGGAAAAAATACTAAATGAGTATAAACTTATAGACTCAAAAATTTTAAGTATAAAGTATAAAAGTGAAAACTATTTGATTATGTTAGACTCTTTAAAAGTAATTGATGAAAAGATTGGAAGAGTAAAAGGAACTATTTATACTGGTAAAATTTTAAATGATAATTTTAGTTTTTTAAATGAGATAAAAGAAGAAGCTAAACTAGATAGCTTATATATCTATTTTGATAATAAAAAAATTGCTAGTACTAATTTCAATAAAGATTTAAATCTTGAAAATTTAAAAAGCAGATATATAAAAGCTGATAAAATTTTTGTAAAAAAAGAGTTAAAAATAAAAGCTAATGAACCTTTAGAGTTTATTTTAGTAAGTAAAAATGGCTCTTTTGAAGTTTTAAAGGAGTCATTTTTTAAACAAGCAGTTTATTTAGTTATAGCTGTTATAGTTATCTTTTTCTTTTTATACTATCTATCAAATATTTATATTATTGAACCTTTTAAGCACTTAGTAAAGTATGCAAATAGTATTAAGAAGTATGATAATACCACATATAAAGCATCACATGTGGAAGAGTTTGATGAGTTTGCTTATGAGCTTAAGGATATAATTACAGAACTAAAAGATTTAAAAGAGAAATATTCAAGGGCTATTGATGGGGTTCAGGATGGTTTATGGGATATTGATTTAGAAACTAAAGAGATTTACTATTCTAAAAGATTTAAAACAATGTTGGGATATGATGAAAATGAGAGGTTAAACTATAGAAGTTTTTGGCAAAAAAGTATTCATAAAGAGGATTATAAAAATAGTATTTCAAAATTAAAAGATCATCTAAGTTTTAAAACAAATATATTTGAAACAGAGTATAGATTTAGATGTAAAAATGGAAGCTATAAGTGGATAAAAGTAAGAGGTAAAGCATTTTTTAATTCTGATAACAGACCATATAGAATAAGTGGATTTCATACAGATATAAATGATTTAATTGAGTTAAGAAATGAAAATTTAAAAAAAGAACAGATGCTTTATCAACAATCAAAACTAGCTGCAATGGGTGAAATGATAGGAAATATTGCTCATCAATGGAGACAGCCTTTAACTGTGATTAGTGTTATCTCTTCCACATTAAATATGCAAATACAACTAGGTATAATGAAAAATGATGAAGCAAAAAAGGATTTAGATAAGCTTCAAGATACTGTGAAGTATCTATCTTCAATAATAGATAAATTTAGAAACTTCTTTAACCCAAATAACAAAAAAGAAGAGTTTATTTTAATAGATGTAATTAAAGATAATCTAGAGATTTTTGAATCTACATATAAGTCTCATAATATTGATTTGAAAATGGATATACAAAATGATATTAAAATAAATGGTTATAAATTTGAATTAATGCAAGTAGTAATAAATATAATAAATAATGCAAAAGATGCACTTATTCAAAACGTAAGTACCAAAGAGAACAGAACTATTTATATTGATGCGTATAATGAAAAAAATAGTGTAAATATACTTATATATGACAATGCAGGTGGAATACCAAGTAATATAAAAGAGAAGATTTATGAGCCTTATTTTACAACTAAACATAAATCTCAGGGCACAGGGCTTGGACTTTATATGTCAAATGAGATTATTCAGAAACATTTTAGAGGTGAACTTAGTAATAAAACAATTAGTTTTATTCATAACGATAAAGAGGTAAGAGGGGAAGAGTTTAAAATCATAGTTCCTATAGGTTAAAAAAGAGTAAAACTTATGTTTACCCTTTTTTTAATTAGTCCATTGTTCCAGCAGGAACATATACATTACCATCCATAATAATTCTAGCACTTCTACTCATACTAGCTTTTTCTACAGTTAATTTATCACCATCTTTAGATATTGTTGCACCAACTTTTATAGCACCTGATGGATGTCCAAAATTAACTGATTCTTTTGCTCCACCACCAGCAGCAATATTTACTAAAGTACCCTCTACACAAGCTGCAACACCAATAGCAACTGATGCTGTACCCATCATAGCGTGGTGTAGTTGTTGCATAGATAAGGCTCTTACATGTAAATCAATCTCATCTGCTTTTATATTTTTACCACTTGAAGTTGTAAAATCTTGAGCAGGAGAAACAAATGCAATTTTTGGAGTGTGTTGTTGAGTTTGTGCATCCTCAGGGCTTTTCATTACACCCATTTTAAGTGCACCTGCAATTCTAATTTTTTCAAATTTTGCTAACGCTTCTTCATCAGAGTTAATGTCACCTTGAAGTTCAGTACCTTTGTATCCTATCTCATCGGCATTTACAAATACAGTTGGAATACCTGCTGTAATCATAGTAGCTTTAAGTGTACCTACACCCTCAACCTCTAAATCATCAACTAAGTTTCCAGTAGGAAATAGTTTTTCAGATGGATCAACAGGTTCAACAAACTCTAGTTTAATCTCTTGGGCTGGGAATGCAACCCCATCAATCTCATAATCACCAATTTCTTTAACCATTCCATTTTCCATTGTTACATAACATAGAATAGTTTTTTTGATATTTGCTTGCCATATTCTTACACAACATACACCATTTTCAGGTACATTATCAACTAGTCCTTGCTCAATTGCAAAAGGACCAACTGCTGATGATAGATTTCCACAGTTTCCACTCATATCTACAAAATCTTTATCAATAGCAACTTGACAGAAGTAATAATCTACATCATGATTTGGAACCTCTGATTTTCCCACTAGAATTGCTTTTGAAGTAGATGAAGTTGCTCCACCCATTCCATCAATCTGTTTTTTATATAAATCAGGAGAACCTACTATTCTTTGTAGTAGTTTATCTCTTTTTCTTCCATCTTCTTGAGCCTCTTTTGGTAAGTCTGCAATATTAAAGAAAGTACCTTTTGAAGTACCACCTCTCATATATGTAGCTTTAACTTTAAATTGTGGTTGATATGCCATTGCAAATTCCTTTTTGTAAATTACTTATAAAAATACTTAAAGTAAATATTTTAATAAATAATTTTAGGGCAGTTAAGCCCTAAAATTTATTTTTAATAGTCATTACTTCTCTTCAGCAACAACTTCTTTAGCAAATTTTTGTAAAATACCACCATTTTTGTAAACATCAACTTCAGCAGAAGTGTCTAGTCTACAAGTTACAGGGATATTAACTTTTTCACCATTTGCTCTTGTCATAACTACAGTTAAGTCACATCTTGGTGTAATTTCACCTACAACTTCGTAAGTTTCACTTCCATCAATGTTGTAAGTATGTCTGCTTTCACCATCTTTAAATTGAAGTGGTAATACACCCATACCAACTAAGTTAGTTCTGTGAATTCTTTCAATTGATTCAGCAATTAAAACTTCAACACCTGCAAGTCTTACACCTTTTGCAGCCCAGTCTCTTGAACTTCCTTGTCCATAGTTAGTACCTGCAATGATAATAAGCCCTTGACCTCTTTGTCTATAAGTCTCAATTGCTTCCCACATTCTAGACTCTTTACCCTCAGGCATAATCTTAGTTAATGAACCTTGTTTAACATTTCCATTTTCATCTTTTACCATTTCATTAAATAGTTTTGGATTTGCTAATGTTGCTCTACTAGCTGTATTGTGATCCCCTCTATGCGTTGCATAAGAGTTTAAATCTTCAACAGGTAATCCCATCTTTAAACAATACTCACCAGAAGCCGAATCTGGTAAAATTGCATTTGAAGGAGATAAGTGATCTGTTGTAATATTATCAGGGAATACACCTAATGGTCTTAAGTCTTTAAGTGCTGGCATTCCCATAAATTCATCTTCCCAGTAAGGAGGCTTTTGAATATATGTAGATTTTGGACTCCAGTTGTAGAATGGATCTACTTTAACAGCACTTAATCCATCTCTATTAAACATTGGCTCATAAATGTCATTAAACATTTCAGGTTTAACAGATGATTTTTCAACTGCATCAATCTCTTCATCAGATGGCCATAAATCTTTTAATGTAATATCATTACCATCTTTATCTTTCCCTAATGAATCATTTTCAATATCAAATCTAATAGATCCAGCTAAAGCGTATGCAATAACTAATGCAGGTGATGCTAAGAACGCCTCTTTTACGTAAGGGTGAATTCTTCCATCAAAGTTTCTGTTCCCAGAAAGAACAGCTGTTGAGTAAATATCTCTATCGATTACTTCTTGTTGGATATCTTTATCAAGTGCACCACTCATACCATTACATGTTGTACAAGCAAAACCAACTACACCAAATCCTAATTTTTCCATCTCTTGTAGTAATCCGGCTTCTTTTAAGTAAACCTCAATAACTTTTGAACCTGGTGCTAAAGAAGATTTAACCCATGGTTTTCTTTGTAATCCTAGTTCATTTGCTTTTTTAGCTAATAATCCAGCTGCAATAACGTTTCTTGGGTTAGATGTATTTGTACATGAAGTAATAGCAGCAATTAAGATTGCACCATCTGGCATCTTATCATCTTCTTGTACAAAATCTTTTACAATACCTTCATCTTTTAAAGTTGTAGTTGGAACTAATTTATGTGGTTTTGATGGACCTGCTAAACTTCTAGTAACTTTTGATAAATCAAATTTAATAGTTCTTGCATAAGTTGCTTTGTCTAATTGATCAGCCCATAAACCATTTGCTTTAGCATAAGCTTCCACAAGCTCAACTTGCTTTTGCTCTCTACCTGTGATTTTTAAGTAATCAATCGTTTGCTCATCAATATAGAACATACCAGCACTTGCACCATATTCAGGAGTCATATTTGCAATTGTAGCTCTATCACCTAAGTTAAGGTACTTTATACCATCACCAAAGAACTCTAAGTAAGCCGAGATTACATCATTTTCTCTTAAGAATGAAGTCATTGCTAAAGCAATATCAGTAGCAGTGATTCCAGGTGCTCTTTCACCAGTTATTTCAACACCAACAATATCTGGAACTCTCATAAATGAAGGGTTTCCAAGCATAACATTTTCAGCTTCTAATCCACCTACACCAACAGCAATTACACCAAGTGCATCTACGTGAGGAGTATGTGAATCTGTACCAACTAATGTATCAGGAGATGCAATACCATCGTTGTTATGAACAACTGGAGACATCTTCTCTAAGTTGATTTGGTGCATGATACCATTACCTGGAGGAATAACATCTACATTGTTAAATGCTTCTTTAGTCCAGTTAATAAAGTGGAATCTATCAGCATTTCTTCTATCTTCGATATCTCTATTTTTTTGGAATGCATCTGGGTCATAACCACCACATTCAACTGCTAAAGAGTGATCAACAATTAACTGAGTAGGAACTACAGGGTTAACTTTATCAGGGTTTCCACCATCTCTAGCAACTGCTTCTCTAAGTCCTGCTAAGTCAACAAAAGCAGTTAATCCTAAGATATCGTGACAGATAACTCTACTTGGGTACCAAGGGAAATCTTTATCTGTTCTCTTTTCTATTAACTGAATAAGTGAATCTTTTAAATCTTCACTAGGACATTTTCTAATTAAGTTTTCCGCTAATACTCTTGATGTATAGTTTAGTTTCTCAAATGAACCAGGTTGAATATCTTCAACTGCTGCTTTTACATCGTAGTATTTTACATCTAAACCATCTATTTTTTTAAGATATTTTTCGTTTGTCATTTTATATACCCATTTTTTTAAAATTGATTTGCCATCAGTGCTAAATTAATTTGAATTTACTCCACTGAAGTGTGGCACTTGAAAGTAGCTTTAGATTTAAAGCTACTGTTTATGTAAGTATTTTTCTGCTTCCCTATGTTTTCCCCCAAAGGGGAATAAAAGATAAATATTATCTATCTTCTAATGCTACAAAATCTCTAGGCTCTGGTCCAGTGTACTCTGAACTTGGTCTAATAATTTTGTTGTTTGCTCTTTGTTCAAATGCGTGAGCAGCCCATCCAGCAGCTCTTGACATAATGAATAGAGGTGTATAGTATAATCTTTCAATTTGCATATAGTGGTAAATTAATCCACCAAAGAAGTCGATATTATCAGGTAAACCTTTTTCAGCTTTAACTTTATCTCTTACTGCTTTTGCAATATCAAATAATTTTGGATCTGAAGTTGGTAACTCTTTTAATTCTGCAGCTAAATCAAATCCAATAGGAGATCTAGGATCTACTTCTCTATATACTCTGTGTCCGAATCCCATGATTTTTTCTTTTCTAGCAAATAATTGATCTACTTCTTCTAATGCGTGATCAACTGAGTCAAATCCTAATACAAATTTAATAGCTACTTCGTTAGCACCACCGTGTAAGTGACCTTTTAATGTACCAATACCAGTAGTCATACAAGAGTAGATGTCTGATAAAGTTGATGCTGTAATTCTGTTTGCAAATGTAGATGCATTGAATTCATGCTCTGCATATAATGTTAACATAGCGTTCATAGCTTTTACTTCAACATCATAAGGTTTCTTCTCTTTTAATCTTTCTACAATGAATCCTGCCATTGTTTGCTCTTCAGAAATTAAATCAATCTCTTTACCATTCACATGCCAGTGATGCCAGTAAACTAAGAATGATGGGAATGCACCTAATAATTTAGTGATTTTATCCATTTGATCTGAAAAATCTTCTGCTTCAGGGAACACACATCCGTATGCTGAAGTTGCAGTTTTCATTACATCCATTGGGTGAGATGAAGCTGGAATTGCTCTTAAAACCTCTTTTACCGCTGCTGGTAATTGTCTAGCTTCAATAATTTTATCTTGGAATAATTTTAACTCATCTTTATTTGGTAATTCACCATTTAATAAAAGGTATGCAACCTCTTCAAAATCAGCTTTTAAAGCTAAATCTGCAATATCATAACCTCTATAGTTAAGACCATTTCCTAATCCACACGTACAAATTGCTGATTGACCTGCTGTAACACCTGCTAAACCACTCATTTCTCTCTCCTTAAAATTATGTGTTTATATTATGTTTTTTGCTTTGAATTTAAAGTAAATCAAAATCTAATTGATTTACTTTTTACCTTTTGAGAATAACTCATCCATTTTTTGCTCATAGTCATGGTAACCTAACATATCGTATAGTTCCATTCTTGTTTGCATAGTATCTAGTACACCCTCTTGAGTTCCCTTGTCTTTTAACTCTTGATAAACATTTAATGCAGCTTTATTCATAGCTCTAAATGCTGATAATGGGTAAAGTACCATATCAATACCAACACTTGCTAACTCTTCAGTTGTAAACATTGGAGTTGCACCAAACTCAGTAATATTTGCTAATACTGGTACATCAATAGCGTCAGTAAACTCTTTGTACTCTTTTAATGTATGAATTGCTTCAGCAAAGATAGCATCTGCACCTGCTTTAACATACGCTTGTGCTCTATCAATAGCAGCTTGCTGACCTTCAGATGCGTGAGCATCAGTTCTAGCAATGATATAGAAATCTGGATCTAATTCTTTTTTAGCATCAACTGCAGCTGTGATTCTGTCACACATCTCTTCAGTTGTAACTAACTCTTTATTTGGTCTATGACCACATCTTTTAGCTGCAACTTGATCTTCAATATGTAAACCTGCTGCTCCAGATCTAATAAACTCTTTAACAGTTCTTGCAACGTTAAATGCGTGTCCCCAACCAGTATCAGCATCTACGATTAATGGAGTATCACATACAGAAGTAACTCTTCTAATATCAATACAAACATCTTCAATCATAGTCATACCTAAATCTGGTAAACCATATGATGCATTTGCAATACCACCACCTGAAAGATAAATTGCTTTATGTCCTACTTTTGTAGCTTGTAATGCTTGGTAAGCATTAATTGTTCCTACAATTTGTAAAGGAGTCTCTTCTTTTAAAGCTTCTCTAAATTTTCTTCCTGCGCTCATACACATCCTTTAATTTTAAATTGACTCATATTATACATTATTTCTATATGCAAGTATTGTATGATTTTTGTAATGAAAAATACAACTTTTTTAAGAAATCAAAAGTTTTGTACAATATTTGTTCTTATGTTTTAAAATGGTACAATTATGAATAAAGTTTAATCTAAGGTAGGTTTACAAAGCTATGACATATAAAAATTCAATAGAAAAATTTATAGAGATTTTTAAAAGATCTAATTTAAGTATATCAAAATTTGCTTCACTTATAAATAAAGATAGAAGAACAGTTACATCTTGGATAGACAATGTTACAGACGTTGAGCCAAGCAATGATGTAAAAGAGAAAATTTGTAAAATTTTTAGGTATCCAGATTATATTTGGGAAGAGGGGTGTACTGATGATGAGTTTCTAAAATCAATTACACAAATTCCACAAAAGGAAGTAAGAATTATTGATGAGGATTATCACGGAAGACTAAAATATATTATGGATATAGAAAAAAATAGAAGATTTGTTATTCAAGCGCAGTTTCCTGGACCAATGTATAGAGATACTGCTGTACAAAAAGTGTACAGAACTAAGACATCTAAAGACATCGAGGAGTTAAAACAAGAAAGAATCAAACAGATGTTACGATATGATTATGATACAACAGAGTGGTACTCTATAAAATCTGTTTTATCTTTTTGTTTTGCAAGTATTGGAAACTTCTATACAAAAGAGGAAAAAATAAAAATTTTAGAGTTGATTTATGAACTGTTTAATAATAACTACAATAAAAAACTTTTTTTATTTGATAGTTTTTCAAGGAAGATTTATGGTATGGAGACTACTTATATTTCTATAAATGTAAAGCAAAAGATACTTTTCTTTAAATCCCCTATTGAGTCTGTTTTTATTGAAATTAGAAATAAAAGTTTAGTTGAGAAGATGCATAAGTATTACAGTTCTCCTATAGAAGCTCCATCTCACGTGAATTTCTTAGAATCTGTTAAAATTATCAAAATTTTACAAGATGCTTTAAAATATAATAATGATATTAAACAGGCATACGAAACGATAAATAGAACTACTGATTATGGAGAACTTTTTTATCACAATTTAAGTTTAGATTTACAAAAAGAGGTTAGTGAACCAAAATCGGGTCAAAGAAGGAATTAAATGAATAGTAGAGATAAGTTATTAAAGGTTGCTTTTGAAGAGATATATCAAAATGGCTATCATGCAACTTCTGTTGATAAAATACTTAAAAAAGCTTCAATGAATAAAGGAAGTATGTATCACTTTTTTAAATCAAAAAAAGAGTTGATTTTAGCAATTATAGATGTTCATGTGGATGAGTACATAGCCAATAAATATGGAGTTATTTTAGAAAGTAATAAAAATATGATAGAAGCAATTATGAGTGTATTGACTGATAAACCCTCATATAATTTCTGTTTTGGATGTAGACTAAATAACCTTGTACATGAACTTTCAAATCAAGACAAGGATTTTAAAAAGGCTTTAGAACAGTCATATTTTAAGTTTGAAGCAATTTTTCAAGAAGCCTTAGATAGGGCAGTACAAAATGGTGAAATAAAAAAGGATACAGATACAAAAGCTGTAGGGATGTTTATTTTAGCAAC
>JASMTK010000142.1:0-4508 GCA_041694355.1 Arcobacteraceae bacterium
GGATTTATATGACTTCTTTTGATAAAAAATATTTAGTCAGTTTTCAAAATAGAAATAATAAAGATGCTGAACATTTATTAATAACAAATTATAAAATAAATTAATTTTTGGTATTATATATCCTAAAAGGAGTTATAATGCCAAGAATAGGTGAAGATAATTTAATAATACCGACATTAAAGCTGTTAAATACAGCAACCAATAATACACTAACAACAACTGAATTAATTCAAAAATTGACACTAGTGATGAACCCTTCAAAAGAAGATTTAGTAATACTAAAAAATAGAAATGATTCTAAATTTTCACAGATAGTTAGAAATCTAAAATCTCATAATGCATTTAATAAATTAGGGTATGCCAACTATACTCCACCTTTATCAAATGAACAAAGTGGAAGTTTCACAATAACAGAAAATGGTAAAAAACACTTAAGAGATAAAGGGAGCAGTGATGCCTAGAATTTCAGAAGAACAATTAATTTTACCATCATTATATTTAATGGACATTAGTCCGAATAAAACAATATCTACAACAAATATGAAAGATAAATTGATAGATATTTTCAAACCTAGTGGTATAGATAATCAATTAATATCAGGAAGAAGCGATACACACTTTACTCAGAAAGTAAGAAACCTAAAATCTCATGACACTTTAGAAAATCTTGGTTATGCAACATATAATAACAGGCAACAAGGTGAAAGAAGTGGTAGTTTTACTTTAACAGAATCAGGGAAAGATTTTTTAGATGAAAATATGAATGTTGTACACTATTTGCTTAACAATGACTTTTATTCGGAAGATTTAAAAGAAGCATTTGATAAAGTATATGAAAATAGAGATAGAGCAAGTTCAATTGAAACATTTGACGAGAATACAACAATAAATGAGGGAACTCAAAGTATTGTCCAAACAAATGTTTATAAGCGGTCTAGTAAACTAAGAAACAAAGCGATTGAGTTTTATACTATTGATGATAGAATTAAATGTAAAGTATGTTGTTTTGATTTTGAAGACTTTTATGGAAATTATGGAAAAGGATTTATAGAAATCCATCATCAAAAACCAGTATTCCAATTTGATGGAGATGATACAGAACAAACAATAGAACAAGCATTAGAAAATGTGATACCAGTCTGTCCAAATTGCCATAGGATGATACACAGAAGAAGAGAAAATCCTTTAACTTTTGAAGAAGTTAAAAATTATGTGAGAAGTGAATTAGATTTTTGTGATGAATAAAACTCAAACCCTTGAATATAACAAATACAAAGGCACGATAAGCCTTTGTACTTATACAGAAGATGGCTTTTTGGATAGTGAAATAGATATCACTGATGAAGCTGTAAATCTTGTATTAGATAAGCTATATGATGATTATAATTTAGATGAAGGGGATGAGCTTTTAATTGTAAAAGATAAAAGTAGTTCTAAAACTTCTAAAGACTCTATAAAAAGACTTATATGTAATAATAATTCTAAGAAAAGCTAGATAACCTTTATTCACCTATTATACAAATATATATTATTTTTTGTTAAAATAAATCAAAAGGACTTTTTTGAAAACAAAACTACTTTTATTAAATATACTTTTATTGTCTTCTGTAAACCTAAATGCTAATCTTGAAGTAAAATCTACTGATGTAATTCAAAATAAAATACTTGAAGATGATTTAATTAATACTGCAATCAACTTAGGAAAGTTAGCTAAAAGAAGTATTGATACAAATGACAAAGCTATTATCAAAAAAGAGTGTATAAAGCTTTCTTCTATGCTAAACGATGCAACCTATAAAAAACAGTTCTTAGATGAATGTACTAAATAAAGGAATCAAATGAAAAATAAAAAGAGTATAGCCTATCGTTTTAAAGTTGGTAATAGAGTTTACTTTAATGATGAAGAGCTAGGTAGCATACCATGTAAAGTACTTGAAGTTAAAGAAGATATTTTAGTTTTAGTTAATGGTTATGATAAGCCTTTTGAAGCTAAAGTAAGTGATTGTGAACCACAAGATGATTCAAGATAGGTTATACTAATATGGTTACTTACTATATTACTGGGCATACTTTTTATTTAAAAGAAGAGATTAAAGCTATAAAACCTACTAGAAAAGATTTTAAGAACTGGTGGAAGTATAACTATGATTTTAAATGTTGGGAGCTTGAAGTTCCTAATAGTTCAGACTCAAAAAGATTTAGAAATAAATTACAATCATATTGTGATAAGAATAATCTAAAACTAGAAGTGTATGAGCTTACTAAACCTTTAACTAAGTCTATGAATGACTTTGAAACTATTGAAGCATTTTTTGATTATATGCACAAAATAAACCAAAGACCAAAACTTTAATTTTTTAAGATATTAGATTTTTATACAAAAAGCATTTCAAAAGCCCTTAGAATGGCTTTGTGCATTTGCTACATAATATCGAACATTTCGATATGAGATATGATGATTTTAATAGTAAATGGGAGTTTATTTATCTGGATTTAAATAAAAATATTATCTATAAGAAATAGGGCTATCCTATTTCTTATATATCCAAACTCAAATTTCTATTAGTTCTTTAAAACCCAAAAGCCATTTCCTTTTTTAATGCTATCTATTAAAAAATCCTTGAAAGTACTATTTTGAATATTTTTATTTATATCTGCATTGTTACTGTAAACATACCATGAGCCATTTTTATAAGTCCATACTACGGATACTTCATTAAAAATAGACATATCATTGATAGTTTCAACTGCACCTAATAAGTGCCAGCCTTTATTTAAGCTATTTATGTTATGAGTACTTTCATCAGCAACTAAATAACTATCTTGAGTTTCTTTTAAAGTAGCATTATCTGTATCACTTAAAACAATATCTATACTTCGTCCATTAGAAAAAATAATTGTCGCAGTTTGATCTATTTCTCCTTCAAAAGTCATTTCTAGAGTATTCATATCAATAAAATCAATATTGAAATTTAATCCATTTTGATATGACATTGAGTAACTATTTGAATATTCATTTGTATCTAATGGTTTCATATATATATTATATGTTTTGTTTGGTATAAGCTTAATATTTTCATTAATATTTGTTATTGTATAAAAGTCATGTTCAAGGGCTTTAGTTTTAAAACTCCATTCGATATTATTCATTGTATTTGTTGAATTATCTAAGTACGAAGCTTTAACATTGTATGTACTTCCCCATCTTAGCCTCTCTATAGGAAATAATGCAAATTGATATTCACTAAAATTTTCATTTACATCATTGATATTATTAATAAGTTGTGTATTATCTATTTTCTTGTTGTTATTATATAATTCAAAATAGTTTAGTTCTACTCCTGCCTTATAGTAGTTAGGATTAAATTGTATACTTATAGGATATCCACTTACCCTTTGAGTAGGTAAGGGGTCTGGGATCTCTTCAAAAAATACAGGAGGTACATTATTATAGTTTTTATATGGCCAGATTACATACTCTGGGTTTGATATGTTTTTTGCATCATTATATTTTGAATATTCAATTCGTTTAGTTGAGTCTTTACAAATGTAAATGAATTCCTTGTATCCTATATAGCTTTCTCCTTTACACAATGATTCGACTTGACTATTACCCATATTGTAAACAAAAGTATTATATTCACCACTTCCTTGATTAGCTATTCCAATTAAATCAATATCAAAATCCAGAAAACCAAATCTATGATAAATAGCTCCAAATAAATCATCAATTGATTCTACATAATCATTTTGACCAACAGATAAGTTTTCACTTACATTTGAATTAAAGTTTACAAAGTAAGCTCTAGTCGTTGGATTTAATCCTGTGAAATAAGGATCATTTTCAATTTCATAATGATCAATTTTTTCATTTTGAACGATATAAATAGAATGATTAAATGCCGACTTCTCAAGCTTTTCATTATAAGTTAAGCTATTAAGACCACTACTAACTCTTAATTCATTAATATATTCATAGGGTGTTGGATATTTAACTAATAAATCTTCATTTGAAGTTGATATATAAGAGTCAGTTAAAGTATTTTTTGAAATAACTGACTCTGAGTAAACAAAAGATATAAATATTACAAATAGAAAAAATATTTTATGCAAGATTAGCTCCTAAACTAAGTATAAATATATAATATTACTATTTTTATACTTTATATTTATCTAACCCAAAACCCTTCATACTTTTCAATACTTTCTATTAGATTAATATCATTAGAAATAAGTTTATTGTTTGTATAGTCATCTTTAGCTATAGCTTTGTATTTTCCATCTTTATACTTCCAGATGATACTAGTACCAGTAGAGTTAAAGAAACTATCAAAATCACTTATTTGCCTTGAACCTTGTAGGCTCCAAGTGTTACTTTGTATTTGAGGTAAATCAGGTGAAGTAGTTACTTTTATATCTAAAGGAATATTATCACTAGTAGAGTAAACCCAATAACCATATCCATCTTCTAATGTATAAAGTTCATTATAACTTGTATTAGTACTGTC
>JASMTK010000143.1:0-12733 GCA_041694355.1 Arcobacteraceae bacterium
TTTTACAAACAGATACTTGCAGTATCTTATGATAGTGAGTTTGCAAAACTAAGAGGTATAAATACTAACTTTTTTTATACATTGATACTTATACTATCAGCACTTTGTGTAGTTGCTGCAATTAAAGCTGTAGGATTGATACTAGTAATAGCATTACTTACTATTCCAACATATTTAGCCGAAAGCTTTGTTTCTAGGCTATCTAGTATGATGATTGTAAGTTCAGCACTAGCGACACTGTTTACAGTTATTGGACTTTGTATTTCATATTTTTATGATATTAGTTCAGGTGCTAGTATTATTATCACTGCAGTTGTGATTTTGGTGGTTGTGAAATTGTTTAAGAGAGGTTAGTTTAGATACTCTCTTAGTTCAGACTTTATTTTCTTTTTTAAAGATATTGGTTGAATAACTTTTATGTAAGGTATCCATTTTTTTATTAGTTCTTCTACCTCTTTTTCCTGCGTGACTTTATAAGATATTACTAGTGTACCATCACTTTTTTCTTCAACTGTCTCTTGAGACTTTAGATGTTTTTTTGCTTTAAAGAAAAAGGCTTTTTGTTTATCCACTTCTAAAACTATATTTATCAAATATTTTTTATAATCTCTTCTATATATAGCAAAAGGGGTTTGCATATCTTTTATGAAGTCATCTATTTCAATATTTCTATAAAAAGTTCTAGATTTGTCCTCGACACTTTTTATTTTTGATAATCTATACATAGCAAATTCTAACTTTTGAGTTTCTATTTCACAGGCTATATAAAAGTTTTCATTTATAAAAACTATTTTATATGGTTTTACTTCAAAGTCATTTATCGTACCATTTATATCATACTTAATTTGTGTATATTTTTGATGTTTGATAGCATGTTCTAATGCTTTTATAATAATCGTATCATCTTTTTTTCTTTCAAATGGTTTGTTTTTAAATTCATAAAGTTTATTCGTATTTTTTATCTTGGATTCTAATATTTTTTTATCACTGTTATCTAAATCAAAGTTATCAAATAAATCACTTCTATTTGCAAGATTAAATGTTTGAATCATAAGAGATATAATCTCTGGTTTCATAAAGTTGTCAAATGCTTTATTTGTAATTGCTTTATAGCATCCTTTTTCACCTTTTATTCCTCTAATCCTTTCAAAACTATCAGGAAAGTACTCTTCGATAACACCTAAATCTCTTTTTATAGTTTTATCAGATACAGGTTTATTTTTACTATTTAACCAAGGATTTGAAATAAAGTCATTGGCATCTGCTTCAGCTTGTTGCTTTAATCTATCTATACAAATCTTTTCACCATTATTGAATTTTTTTAAAAGTTCTAATACTCTTTTTGTTTGATTTGAAGTCATTTTTTATTCCTTAGTATCACATTTTGATTTACTTTTTTGAATCATATCTTAATATATAAACATATATTGTCTATAATTTTAATTCATAATTAAGATATTTACTAGTAATCTAAAATTATATTTAAATATGTAGTATTATATTATAAAAAGACAAAATATGTCTTTATTTTAAAATATAATAAAATAAAAATGGGTTTAATAAATGAAAAAAATGATTTTAATCTTTTCACATAGATTGACTAGTCTACAAAAAAATGAGGCAATTGAGAAGTTTGGTATTGATGAATTTATATATCTTCCCAGAGTACTACAAAATATTTGGAGTAATATTCCAGAAAGTGATACTTCTATCAAAGAAACTATAAAACCTATAAAAGATTTCTTATCTAAAAACTCAAAAAAGAGTGACCTTGTTCTAGTTCAAGGTGATTTTGGTGCAGTTTATAATATTGTGAACTATTCAAGAGATTTAGGTTTGGTACCTGTTTACTCAACTACAAAAAGAGAAGTTGAGGAAATTAAAGAGGGTGATAAAGTGATAAAAAAGTCACTTTTTACACACGTGAGGTTTAGAGTCTATGAATGAAATATTAAGTTCAGTAATTGATTATATGGATAAAGTGACTATAGTATTTGCATTTATTACAATGATTGGAGTTTTTTATAATATCAAACAAAACAGAAAACAACTTCAAAAGATACCCATATACTTTAATAATAGAAAACTTAATCTTGATATTACAAGAAAAGACTTTTCAAGGCAAGAAATACAGGGGATATTAGGAGTGTTAAGAAAGGATATGAGA
The DNA here is from genome assembly GCA_041694355.1 of Arcobacteraceae bacterium. Taxonomy (GTDB): domain Bacteria; phylum Campylobacterota; class Campylobacteria; order Campylobacterales; family Arcobacteraceae; genus Arcobacter_B. The sequence goes on from JASMTK010000143.1 coordinate 2,168, forward strand.
GTAAATTATCATATTGATTATTTAACTACTATTGATTATTTAGACAATATATATCAAATACAAACCAACCATCAAGATAAATTGGTTATTAAGATAACTCAAGAAGAAAAGGAACAGTTTAAAGATGACATATACGAAAATAACAGTGATAATAAATAGTAAACCACCTTATTTTATTGGTTCACAAATAAGAGGGGCATTTGGTTATGCGTTGAAAAAAGTTACTTGTATAAATCCATCCTTTAAATGTAATGGGTGTTTTGCACAAGATAACTGTTTATACTATGATTTTTATGAAAAGAAAAACACCTTTCATAAATATCGTTTAGATTTTGAATTAGGAAAAGAGTTTTATGATTTTAGTCTATATCTTTTTGATGATATAACTGAAAAACTTCCTTATGTAGTATCTGCACTTAATATGATGATTAATAAAAATGGATTAGGAAGAGATAGAAAAACCTTTAATGATTTTGATATGTATATCAATGATGAGAGCTGTCTCGATAATAATCAAATAAAAATACCTAAAGAGTTTAAAAAAGATTTTTCTATAGACAATATATGTACAGATATTACATTAAAATTAAAAACTCCACTTAGAATAAAGAAAAACAATAAGTTTTTAAGAGATGATAGTATCGAGCTTAAAGATATAATAAATTCAACCTATCAAAGACAAATGAAGCTTTTAGGAAGAGGCTTTAAGTCATTTCCTTATGAGATAAAAGGTGAGATAGTTTCAAAACAGATCAAATATAAAGAGCTTACACGTTTAAGTAATAGACAGAAAACAACTATGAACTTAGGGGGAGTTATTGGGGAACTTGAAATAAAAAATTTAAATAAAGAGAGTTATGAAGTACTAAAATTAGCAGAGTTATTAAGTATTGGTAAGTCTACTGTTTTTGGAAATGGAAAAGTTGAAATTGAGGAGTTTTAATGAAACAAGAAGAAATAGAACAGTTATCTTTAGCAGCACTTTTACATGATATAGGTAAGTTTAGTCAAAGAGCAGATGTCTATATAGATAAAGAGTCTTATGATTTTAATATGTATTGTCCTTTTATTAAAGATAAGGGATATTTCACTCACCAGCATGCAGCTTATAGTGCAGAGTTTTTAAAAGAGTTTGTAAATCATCAAGGAGAGAATAGTAGGTTTATTAAGGCTACTATTGGAGATGAGAGTTTTGAAAATATTAGTGCAAAACATCATAAACCAGAAACTCCCAAAGAGTGGTTGGTAGCTATTGCAGATAGGGTTGCTAGTGGTTTTGAAAGAGATGAATTTGAAAAATATAATAATAGTGATGATAGAGGAGAGAAACTAAAATATTATGAGGTGCCACTTGATGGTATATTTAATGACAAAGAGTCTTTTAGATTAGAAGAGTTTAATCAAAATAGTATTTTTACATATGAGTATGAAAAATTATCAAAAGAGAAATATCTAAAGCTTTATGAAAAATTTAAAAGAGATTTAGAAGTATTGAAAAAAAGACCAAAAACAAACTTTAATAGTGGTTTAGAGTATCTTCTTAAAAAATATACATCATTTATACCAAGTTCAACATTTGGAACAAAGGCAAATATTCCACTGTATGATCACCTTAAAACAACTGCAACCTTTGCAAGTGCTATTTCAAAATATCATGAAAATGATTTAGATGTTGAAAATATAAAGGATTATGAGAAAAAAAAGTTTTTGCTTATTGCAGGTGATTTTTTTGGAATACAAGAGTTTATATTCTCAGATATACCAACTAAAAAAGCTAGTAAAATACTTAGAGGTAAATCAGCTTTCATTCAAATATTTATAAAAGTAGTGGCTCTTGATATTTGTAAAAAGTTAGGACTTAGTAACCTAAGCATAATATCTACTAGTGCAGGTAAGTTTGAAATACTTGCAGCAAATACATCTCAAACAAAAGAGAAATTAGAAAAGATAAAAGAAGAGCTAAATGAATGGTTTATTAAAAATACATTTGGTGAAAGTGGTATAGGTCTTAGCTATCTTGAGACTAGTTGTAGTGACTTTACATCAAAAAGATTTGCAAATCTAAGAGAGAATCTAAGCAAAAAAGTAGAAAATGAAAAATACAAAAAGTTTGACCTTCTAAATCAAGAACCTATTTTAGAGGATGATATATCAACTATTAAAGATAATCAACACTTATGTAAAACTTGTAATAAAAGATTTAAAGATACTAGTGATGATGACAAAAGTTGTGATTATTGTAATATCTTTATAAGATTAGGGCAACAGCTAGTAAATAGTGACTATATAAATATTGTAACTACAAAGACAGACCTTCCTATTTTTGAAAATTACTATATAAAATTTAATAGTAATATTGATAACAACAGCGAAATAGTATATGACATATCAAATAGTGAAGAGTTTAGAGGTTATGAAAAATGGGCTTTAAAATCATATGTAAAATACTCAGAATATGAAAAAAGAGTAGAAGAGTTTGAAGAGTTATCACAAGAGAGTTGTGATGGGTCAAAAGAGGGAGTAAAGGCTCTTATGGCACTAAAGGGTGATGTTGATAATATGGGTGTTTTCCTAAGAGATAAAAAACCTGACTCTTTTGCTAAGTTTAACTTTATATCAAGATTGATTGATTATTTTTTCAGTGTAAAAGTATCTCAAATGATGGAAGACAAAAACCTTTATACAGTTTTTGCAGGTGGTGATGATCTTTTTTTATTAGGTGCTTGGAATGAGGTTATAGACATAAGTAAAGATATTAGAGAAGAGTTTATGAGATTTTGTAGTGGGAGTAATCTATCTATATCAATGGGAATGGTGATGTTTAAACCATCAAAACCAATAAACTATATAGCAAATATAAGTGAAGAAGCTCTTGAGAAAGCAAAAGAAGTAGATAATAAAAATGCTTTAACACTATTTAGAGAAACTGTAAAATGGGATGAGTATCTTGATGAAAATAATGGAAGATATTTAGACGAAGAGTTGGTAAGAGTAGATAGTGAAGTATTTAGCCTAAATACAGCTTTTACTTATAGACTAATTGAACTAATAGAGATGAGCAAGAGAGTAAAAAATCAAACAGCTGATTTTGATATGAAAGATACTATGTGGAAATCAAAATTAGCCTACTCTTTTAGTAGAAATGTTTTAGAAAAAATACCAAAACAAGATGAAGAGAAAATAAAAGATTTACAAGGCTTTTTATCTTTACTAAATGATATTATAGAAGATAGACCTGAGGTATCAAAAATGATAATGAGTGAATTTATATATAAAAGGAGAGACTAAGATGATTGAGTTAGATTACAAAAAAAATCCAAAACTTTTTGATGAAGATGCGAAAGAGTGGGCAGAAAAAATTGGTGTAGGTAGAGGTGGTGTTCAAAATACACAAATAAGAAAGTTTTTCGACCAAGTTTTAGATTTACATCAAAAGGCAAAAGATAATGATGATTTTCATGGCGAGATTCTTCCTTTTGTAAAAATGTTAAATTCAAAAGTTGCATATGCAAGTGCTAGAAATAGTGGTGGTGGAAAAATTGTAAATAAAGAGTTTGTGGATATGATGAATAGTTGTATAAAACAAGTAAATAAAAAAGAGGATTTAGAGTCATTTAAACTATTTTTTGAAGCAGTTATAGGGTTTCATAAAAGCTTAGAAGGGAGAAATTAAGATGAGAATTATTACATTAAATGGACAAATAGAGGTTTTAAGTGGATTACATATCGGTGGTGGTGATGATACTATGAAAATAGGTGGAATTGACAATGGTGTTATAAAAGATATAAATACAAATAAACCATATATTCCAGGTAGTAGTATAAAAGGAAAGATGAGAAGCTTACTTGAGTGGAATTTAGGTCTTGTTAATTTATCCAAAGCAGATGGAGAACCTTTTCATTCAAAATTATTATCAGATACAATATTTGAAGATAAAGTAAAAAGAACAGAAGCATTAAATTTAATCAAACTATTTGGAAATGGAAAAACTGATGATGCTTTTAATGAAATAACACCCATTACAAGAATAAATGTAGGAGATTGTCTTATTATTGATGAGGGACTTAAAACATCTGAAGCAAAATATGAAAATGTTATTAATAGACAAAGTGGAACAGCCTCAAATCCAAGACAAACAGAGAGAGTACCTGCTGGAGTAAAATTTGATTTTGATATTAGACTAAAGGTTTTAGATAATGAAGATAGTGAAGATGAGTTAAAAGCTATGATAGAAAAAGGTTTAGAACTTATAGAAAAAGATTATTTAGGTGGTAGTGGTAGTAGAGGTTATGGAAGGGTGAAATTTACACAGAAAAATTGGAGTGAGTAATGCAACTTCTAAAAACAACAATAACTCCAACATCAAATTTCATTACAACTCTAAAGGGTGATACTCTTTTTGGTCAGTTATGTTGGATGATAAACTATAAGTTTGGAGAAGATAGATTAAAGTCACTTTTAGATGATTATGAAACATCACCATTTATGATTGTATCAGATGGATTTGTGAAAGACTATTTACCAAAACCATATATGCCAAGCATCTATCTAAATGAAGATGCTCAAAATAAAAAAGAGAATAGAAAAAAGAAGTGGCTAAAGTATGAAGATTTGATAAATGGTACTTTTCAAAATGCAAAAACCAACATTGAAGCAAAAAATAGTGATAAAGATATTGCCACAATCAAAAACTCAATAAACTATAAGACGTTTACTACTGATAATAGTGGACAGTTTTCTCCTTATGGTTTAGAAGAGTTGTCTCTAAGTCAAAAAGATATATATGTACTTATAGATGAAAATAGATTTTCAAAAGATGAACTTGAAGAGTCTTTTAAGCTTTTAAGTCAATATGGATATGGAAAAGATAGTACTATTGGTAAAGGTAGATTTGAGTTCGACTCTTTTTGTAAATTTGAAGTATCAAAAAAATCAAATACATTTATGAGTTTAAGCCCACTTTCTCCAAAAGGTTTAGAGTGCAAAAATATATTTTATGAGCCATTTACTAGATTTGGTAAACACGGAGCAAGTTTAGCAAATAAAAATCCATTTAAAAAGCCACTGCTTCTAGCAAATAGTAGTGCAGTTATTGAGTTTGATGAGATACAAGATATTCAATACATTGGAAAAGCTATAAGGGGTCATTCAAGTTTTGAAAATACTGTACATCAAGGGTATAGTATAGTACTTCCAATAAAAGGACTAAATAATGAGTAGAGAGAACTTAAAGCAATATAAACTAAAAATAACAGCTCTTTCACCTATTCATATAGGCACTGGTGAGGTATATGAGCCTACAAATTATACTATTGATGAAAACAGATTATTTTTATTTGATGAGATACTCTTTTATAAAAGTTTGTCCGATGAGGATAAAATAAAATTTAACCAACAATTAGATGATTATATGCAAATTATTGACTTTTATAAATCAAGAAAAGATCACGCAAAGAAAATATCATATTTTGAGTGTAGAGTCTCAAATGATATTCAAAATGCTTATAATAAACAAAAAAATAAAGATGGATCAAAAAATAAAAACCAATTAGAGATTGAGCGAACTTTTAAAAACCCTAATACTTTTCGTCCCATTATTCCAGGGAGCAGTATTAAAGGTATGTTAAATACAGCACTTCAAATATATCCTAAAAAAATTAAAGATAATGATATTAGACAAGAACTAATTTTATCGGATGCAATACTTTTAAATGGTTCAGTTGAAATTGGTCGAGCAGATAGAAAGCATAAAAATCCAAGTAAACAAAGTAAAGGAGGAATTTATCAAAGAGTAGAAGTTATAAAACCAAATAGCGAGTTTATTTTAAGTATCAATTCACGATTTACTTTTGATGATTTAAAAACTTCATTGAGAAGATTTCATTCACAAAGAATAAATAGTAGATATGAAGAAACAAATAGTAGTTTTATATCTAGAGTTGGAAAAAATGAGGGTAAAGAATATGTTGTTGATGATGGAAGAAATGTGTTAAATAGTTTCAAAAAGCCAGTTTCTACACACTTTTTATATAATTCAAATACTTTAAAAGATGAAGAGTTTGGTTGGGTAAAGATTGAATTAATAAGTGATACTGAGTATGAAAAAGCATTAAAAGAGATAAATTTACAAGAGCAAAGTTATTATAAGAATTTAGAACAAAAACAAAGTAAACTAAAAGGAAAAATCCAACAAGAAAAAGAGAAAGCCAAAAAATTAGCTTTTGAAAAAAAACAGAAAGAGGAGCAACAGGCTAAAGAAAAAGCTCAAAAAGAAGCAGCTGAAAAAGCAAGATTAGAATCATTGAGTCCTATTGATAGACTAATCGAGTCTTACGAATTTAATATACCAAATATAATTAAAGATATGCAAGATGAAAAGATAAAGAATTTTGATGATATCAAAAAAGAGTTAGCTCAAAAACTGAAAATATTAATGCAAGAAAACCCAAAAAATTGGGAAAAAGCAAAGAAAAAAGCACTAGTAAGAAAAGAGTATATTCAAAAGATATTGGATGAGTAGACTAGCCTAAGCTAGTCTATTAAAGAGTTATCTCTTAATATCTGTTGTAATTTTTCATCAGAAATACTCTCTAAGTCACTTTTTGAGTATATATCCATAAGATATATTATATTATTTAGTTTATAGTAATAGATCACACGAAACCCACCACTTTTCCCAGTTGGGATACTTGAGTTTGCAACTCTTATCTTATAACAGTTTCTTCCTAAGCTTATTCCTAAGCTAGGATTAGTACTTAGTTGGTTTTGAAGTGATTTTAAATCTTTACTAATATTTTTATATTTTTTTGCTAACTTCTTAGCACTATTTTTAAAAGTATCAAGAGGTTTTATTGTCAAGTTCATCTATAAAATCCTCTAAAGTACCAAGATTGGTATCGTCATTTTTTGTTAATATACTATTTAATTCTTTACATGAGTTGTCTAAGCTACCATATATTTTTTGGTTTTTTTGATTTATGATAAACTCTCTTATAGATTCTGTTATTATTTCACTTCTGTTTAGAGAATACTCTTTAGTTAGTTCATCGATCTCATTTATTAAGAACTTGGGAAGCCTTAATCCTACTTGTTGTTTTTCTAACTCTTCTAAACTATACATAGTTTTCCTTATATAATATTGTTTGTCAATATTATATAAAATTTATTTGCATTAGTCAATTAATCATAAGTAAAAATAAGATAATATATTTACTAATAAAGGAGTTAGTTATGCCAAAAAAAATATTAATAAGTTCATTAGGTACAGGTCAAAAAAAAGAGGGAAGTTATAGAAGTGCAAAATATACTATAGATAAAAAAATATATGAGACATCTTTTATTGCTGATGCTTTAAATAGACACTTTGATATTGATGAGATATTTTTGATAGGTACAAAAAAATCTATTTGGGATGAGGCATATTTAGTTTTTGATGGACTAGATGATAACTATTATGAAGAACTGTACGAGAAAAAAGAGCATGGTTTAATCACAAGAGAATCATTAGAAAAATTAGAAAATATAAAAGATACAAAAATTAAACCTTTTTTGATTGAGTATGGTGTAGATGAAGAAGAACTATGGAGTAACTTTGAAGTATTTTTAAATATGGCAAAATATATAGATGATGGAGATACATTATATCTTGATATTACTCACTCTTTTAGATCACTATCTCTTATGTCATTTGTTATGACTCAGTTTGCGTCATCTATTTCAGATAAAAATTTTACTATAAAAGGTGTTTTTTATGGAATGATTGAGTATAGTAGTGAAAATAAAGGCTTAACTCCAATAGTGGATATAAAACTATTTTTAGAGATAAGTGAATGGATTAAAGCAATAGATGCTATTAAAAAATATTCAGATTTTGACCCACTTGTAGAGTTGCTACGAAAAGAAGGAATTGAAAAAGATGTATATAATACTTTTTCTCATTTAAATAATACAATTCAAATAGCAAATATGGCAGCTATGCAACAGTTTATAAAAACAGCTTCAAAAAAAATAAATAAGATAAAAAACTCATCAAATAAAATTATTAAGCTTTTAACTCCTGAAGTATTAGATTTAGTAGAAGAATTAAATTATGATGAAAAATCAAAGTTTCAATTTGCACTTGCAAAATGGTTTTATAAAAATAAGAATCATGCATTAAGTTATATGGCTTTAGCAGAGTCAGTTATCACAAAAACTTGTGAAATAAAATATCCCAAAGAAAATAGTGATGATGAGAGTATAAGAAATCAAGCAAAAAAATGCATAGACTATCCATACAATGAACACTTTAATAAAACTATAAATGGTAAGCCAAATCCAAAAACAAATATTCTTGACATAAGAAATAACATAGCACATCAAGTAGTAAATAGAAAAGATAAAGTAAATCAAGATATAGATAAATTAAAAGAGTTTATAGAAAGATTCGAAAAATATATATTTAATTAGAAGACAATATATGTCTACTCTTCATTATATAATTCTTCTATTAAAAAATAAGAGTTATAAATGGAGAGAGTATGAAAAATTTTTTAGTAGCTTATGATATATTAGATAAAAGAAGACTCAATAAAGTAAGAAGAGTATCCTACTCATATACAATAGGTGGCCAAAAATCAGCCTTAGAAACACCACTTGATAAAAAACTCACAAAAGAGCTTTTAAAACAGCTTAAACAATACATAAAAAAAGAAGATAAAATTAATATTGTAAGAGTACTAGAAAAACCTATACTTTTAGGAAAGGCCTCTCAAATCTCATATGAAAATAATGGAGTAATAATACTATGAGAACAGCAATAATAGATAAAAAAGATATTAAGTTAAAGTTAGAAAATAACTCTATAAAAATAGATGAACAAACAATACCTTTTAAGTTAATTGATTTACTTATACTAAATCATCGTGTGATATTAGATACTAATGATATTTTAAAACTCACAAAAAATGATATATCCATACTATTAATATCATATAACAATTCAAATACAAGCATAATAAATAGCGCAAATACAAAAAATGCAGAGTTAAAAGAGTTGCAATATAATTCATTAAATCAGAAGTTGCTTTTTGCAAAGTACTTTATAACAAAAAAAATCATTAATCATAAGGATCAATTAGAAGAAAATGATATAAATATAGATATAAAAAATATTTTGTTTCAAATTGAAAATGTAAAAGATATAGATGAACTTATGGGTATAGAAGGGGCTTTCGCTAGAAAATATTTCAATAGTTATTTTGAATTACTTCCTAGTCATTTGCATAAATCAAAAAGAACAAAACAACCACCAAGAGACCCTGTAAATGCAGTTTTGTCATACTGGTATAGCTTATATTACAATATTATTACAATAAAACTTCAAACTTATGGTATTGAACCTTGTATAGGATATTTACATAGAGCATTTAGAACTCATAATGCACTTTCATCAGATATTATGGAAATTTTTAGATCTTATATAAATCAAAGTGTATTAAAAGTTTTTAAAGGGGAGATATTATCTCAAGAAGATTTTAGTAAAAAAGGGGGTGTGTACTTAAAGTATGATGGTAGAAAAAAGATATGGAGTGAGTTTGTAGGTTTAGTAGATAGTTTAAAACCCATCTTAGATGATGAAATTGCAACTTTAAAAAAGAGAATCAATGAAGCAAATAGTAATAGTTAAAGAGTCTAAAACAAAAGTAAAGTTTCATAAAGACTATCTTGAAATATCAAGTATTTATGAAAATAGAGTTATAGCAAAAAGATTTATTAAAGAGTTTTATATGAATCAACAAATAGTAGTAAAACCATCAGAATTGATAAATTTAGCAAAAAAAGTCAAAGTATATTTCATAAATCAACATGGAACTATATTAAGCAGTTTGAGGCTAGAAAATGAAAAAGTTTGATTTCTTAATATGTTATGATATCTCATGCAAGAAAAGACTACCAAAGATAGCAAAAGTCTTAGAGAAAACATCTATAAGAATACAGAAATCAATATTTTTTTATCCAGATGTGACAAGAGATGAGATAAGAAAGCTAATTGATAAATTAGAAAAAATAATAAATGAAAAAGAAGATGATATAAGAGTCTATCGAGTGGATATAAATCAATCCATAAATCTTATGGATGCTGTTGATTTAAAAAAGCCAAATATTATTTAAATCATAATATAATAAGTTTGTGATATTTAAAAATTTAATGTTTTTTATTTAAGTTTAAATTAATTTAACAAAGGTCCATTTTAAGGTATCTTGATAGATTACAACATTGACCCGATTTTAAGGGGATTGAGACTGTCCGAACTTATTGGCAGTAAAGATAAAGCTTTTTCATTACAACATTGACCCGATTTTAAGGGGATTGAGACTTCACTACAATCGAGCAAATCTCGATATGTAGCATCATTACAACATTGACCCGATTTTAAGGGGATTGAGACGCTATATATATTAACAGTTGCTAGAATTAACTTAATTACAACATTTACCCGATTTTAAGGGGATTGAGACTTCAAGCTCTTCACTATCAAGATTTTCTTTTTGGGAATTACAACATTGACCCGATTTTAAGGGGA